>NZ_CP009286.1:3524500-3836500 GCF_000758685.1 Paenibacillus stellifer | reverse complement strand
GTTCAGCTTGTATTTACGGCGCAGATTATGCAGCCCTTTGGCTAATTGAGCATAATATTCGAGCGACGGAGTCTTCTGTTTATGGAAAGCCGAGCCATGCATCGGTACCCAGACTGTATGAACCACGCTCACGCCCCTGCTGGCAAAATCCTCCGCTTCTTCAAGCACGGCTTTTAACGCTTCACTCTCATTCTGAAAGCCATGCGGCTGTGCCGTCTCGCAACCTCCGACAATCCCTGTGCTTACATTCCCAGGCCCAAAAATATCGACCGCCGCTATAATGCGCCGCTTCCATTCCTGATACCCAACTTTCTCATGCTTCCCTTTACAGATCCAGGCGAACAGCGCTTCGTTTGGTATTTCGATATCGGAAGTATAGGTAAGAAGACCTGTATTCTCATACAGCCGGGCCAATTGCTTCTCGCTGAAAGCTGACGCAACGATCGTGCTTGGGAATTTCTTGGTTTTGAAATTCTCTCCGGCGGCTTGGAGCATTTCGATATACATATCAACCTCATCATCCAGAAGTTGCTCGCCGCTCAGGATCGAACCTGAGCTCATCTTGAGATTGGTGAAAGCTCCCGGCTCCTTCAGTGCTTCTCTGACCGTCTCGTAAACATCCCGGGGTGACAGCCGTTTGGCGATATTCCGTTCCTTATGGCTCTTAGCCGAGTTGGCGTTGATATTGCAGAACTTGCAGCCTCCGCCCTTGTTCCAAAATTCGCAATGGCTGTTCGGATCAATGTCGATCCGCTGCGGCCGGGCTGAGGCGACCTGCCACATTGGAGTGCCGGCGCTGGTAAATTGATCGTAGTAGGCGGGTTTATACCAATACTCAACTTCTTCGACTGCTTCGCCCTTGTCAGTAAGCCAAAGCCTGCCGTCAATTTCATCTACGACATAGGGATTCGTCGCTGTTCTTGAAGGCATGGCAATGATGGAACTCCCGTCTCTTAAAGTAAGAGCGACCGGTACAGCGGCCTGATCATCTCCGTTCGAACCGATTAAGACCCGCTGCTCGTACTGATGTATTCTCGGGTCCACTGCTCGCAGTGCTTTTTCGGTGTATGATAGGGATCTGCGGGTAACATCGGCTTTAATAATGGCAAATGGAGAAACATCATGATACTTTCGAATGACTTCTTGTAATGTCAGCTCCCGTGGGGGTCCGGCGGGACTGCTAGAAAGAGTGTTCATAATGATTAGCACCTCGCTTCAAAATGGGTACTGCATTTATCCTTTAAGCGCTCCTTCGGTCAAGCCGGTTACGAAATAGGGCTGAAGAAGAACAAAGACAATAGCTAATGGAAGAGCGGTCATTAGAATGCCTGCTAATAGCATGGGATAATTGGTCACATATTCGCCCCGGAATTCCAGCAGCGCAAGTGGAAGGGTCAGCTTGGACTTGCTGCTGAGCAGGAGCATGGGCATCAGCAAGTCATTCCATACGATTACAAGTAAAAAAGCGGCGGTCGCTGCAATGGAAGGGGCGGTCAGCGGCAGTGCGATACGCCAGAAGAGTGTCCACTCTCTGCAGCCGTCCAAGCATCCCGCCTCCATAAGCTCTCTGCTCAGTAATTTCATAAACCCGGTCAGCATAAACACGGTGAGGGGAAGAAGTGTGGAGGCGGATACTATGACCAGACTAAACAATCGGTCAGATCCGCCGACTTGCCGGACCAGAGCATAGAGCGGCAGCATATTCACCTGCGAAGGAACGATCAATCCGGCTGCAAACAGGGAGAACAGTACCGAACCGCTTCGACCGCCTAACCGGAAGATTGCGTACGAGATCAGGCTCCCGAGAAGCAGTGCCGACATCAGCGTTCCGGCTGTGACCAGCACGGTGTTAAGGAAATAGCGCAGCATCGGCTGGCCTTGAAGAACGCCGGTGAAGTTGTCCAGCGTGAACGGTCTAGGCAATCCCAGAGGATTGGCGAAGAAGCCGACCGATCCTTTAAACGCAGATGCCGCTACGAAATACAAAGGCGCTGCAACAATAAAGGCGTACAATGTCAGAATGCCGCCGCCTAGCGTCTTGCTGAATGTGCGGCTCAAGGGGAAAGTGCACCTCCTGTACGATTAATAAGAAGTCCGGCCCGCTCCCAGCGCCTTGAATTGAAGGAAAGTAATCAGAGCAACCAGTGACAGGAAAAGAACGGAGGCGGCTGAGGCTTCGCCGAAGTGATAGCTGGAGAACGCCAGATGGTAAATATAGGTGGTCAGGATTTCCGTTGCGTAATTCGGACCTCCGTCCGTCATCGTGAAGATCAGATCGAACGCTTTAAAGGACTGGATCGTGGTGTACGCAAGAACAATTGCCGCGGAAGGCGCCAGCAACGGCCAGGTCACTTTCCGGAAGACCGTCCAACGGCTTCCGCCGTCAATGACTGCCGCTTCGTGCAATTCAGCAGGGATACCGCCAAGTCCGGCGATGAAGACGATTGCCATTTGCCCGGTATGAGCCCAGATCTGCACGGCGGCGACCGCGTAAATGGCGTAATGCTCATTTCCAATCCAATTAAGTGCCGAATGTCCAAGACCGATCCGGTTCACGACCGCCTGTATCAGACCGATTGAGGGATCGTAGACGAATGACCAGATCAATCCGACGGATACGTTGGACAGAATGGCCGGGAAGAAGAACAGTGTGCGCAGAAACACGCGGACCCGCGTTTTTTTGACGAGCAGGAGAGCCAGGACAAGAGCAAGTCCGGTTTGCGCCAAGGCAACGACGATCATAAATTTAACATTGTTCAGCAGTGCTTTCCGGAAAAGAATGCTCTTCAGTACCGTGGCATAATTCCCTGCTCCGACATAATGAAAGGTTGCGGAAATGCCGTCCCAATCCGTGAACGAGTACAGAAGCCCCGAAAAGGTCGGATACAGGAATACGATCCCATAGAGCAACAGGCCGGGCAGAACAAATATCCAGAGCAGGAAGGGCTTCCGCATGCCTAATGTCCGATCTGCTGGTCCGCGATAGCCTGTGCTTCCTTGGCGGCATCTTCAGGCGACTTGCCTCCAAGCACCGACTGGATTGAACTAGTGACGGCCTTTTGAATGTCGGCATTGGTAATCGTAAAGCGCGGTTGGAACAGCGTCTTCTTGGTGCTCCATTCGCTGACGGTCTGCAGTTCCGGACTTGTGTATTTCACATCTTTGACCGTCACATTCTGTCCGGTTGCATTAGCGTATTGGCCAGCGATATCCTTGCGGCTCAGGAATTCCAGAAACTTCTCCGCTTCTTTAGGATGACTGGATTTGCTGTTTACCGCCAGCAGGAAAGTGCTGGTATGAATGCCTTCGTATTTGGCCTCATCTGCCGGTACTGTAATCGGAGCCAGAAGCTTTTGTTCCAGATTCGGATTCTGCTGCTTATTCTGAGCGAGCTGGTATGAGCCGCTGGCCAGCATAGCCGCTTTCTCCTGGATGAACAGTGCTCCGGCTGCGGCATCTTTTGTCCCTAGAGCGTTCGGCTGAAAATATCCTTTGTCATTTAGCTCTTTAAACTGACCCAGTGTCTTCACCCACCAATCATTGGTCAGCTTCTCTTCACCGGTCTCGATTTTGGCGAGTGCGTCCGGTGAAGGCAGGTTGTTCATGACCATCGTATTCATGAATTGACCAGGCCCGATGTCCGCTCCGGCAAAGGCAATAGGGATAATCCCATTCTCCTTCAGCTTCGCGCACAGCGCGAGGAATCCGTCCCAATCCTTCGGCGGTTCGAGACCGTATTTCTGAAACAACTTCACATTGTAGATCGGGTCGTTATAGACAAGCTGGTATGGGACTGCTAGTTGCTTGCCGTCTTTCGCTCCGGCCTCGATTAGCGCTGGATTAAAGTTGGACAGAAACGGTTGGCCTGTCAAATCGGTGAACAGTCCCGCTTTGGCAAATACCTCAAACTGTGCGCCGGGAAACGAGGTGAAGACATCGCCAGCCGAGCCGTCCGAAATTTTAGCCTGTGCTGTCGTTTGATACTGGTCGGACGGCATCGTCTGCATCTCTACCTTAATCCCGGGATTTTCTTTCTCGAATTGCTCGATAATCGGCTTGAAAGCGGGGACATCTTCACCGCGCCAATGAAAGAAGCTGATGGTAACCGTCTGTGCGGCTGACGCGGTTGTTTCATTAGTGGCTGCAGCCTTATCAGTGGCTCCCGGCGCAGCTGTGTTATCTCCTCCGCAAGCAGACAGTAATCCCGTGGCTCCAAGCGAAAAAGCAAGCAAAAGAGCCCGAAATGCGTTTTTTCTCATAAAAATACCTCCCCTATTCGTATGAATTTATATTTCCTATCAAACAGATTGGAAAAATTATATTTAAATCATAACAATCGTTTTATGCATGGGGAATGTCAATTCGCGTGTTTTTCGATTTGTCATTTTGAGTAGTGGAAATATCACAGCATAAATATGAGTTATTAGATAAGATTAATGGAATATTAAGCGGGTAGTCTTGTCAGGTAGACTTGGATATTGTGAAAAAGAGGTTATGCACATGATGAACGCGTTTATGAGAGAAGACCCTGCTGAGTATCTGGAAGTATGCTTCTTCACTCCATCCTGCTACGAGAAATCCGGCGGAGCCTGGCCGATCCGTCTGGGCCGAAATATTGCCAAACCGCATTATCATATCGGTCCTCGCACTTCACCGTATTACTACTTGATCTTTGTCTTGAAGGGAAGCGGCATCCTGCGCCAAAATCATGAAACCTACAACCTCCAACCGAATGATGTCTTCTGCCTGTTTCCACAAGTCCAGCATGAGTATTACACAAATCCCGACGATCTTCTGCACAAGGCATTCATCGCTTTTGACGGCAAGCACGCTCTTCGCCTGCTTGAAAGAATCGGGTTAACGCCTCATCATTCGCATAGTGCGGGACTGTTGTCTCCGGAGCTCATGGAGGTGCTCGAAGAGTTCTTTCGTCTGGCTGAATCCAGGGAGGGGCGAAATACGGATCTCGGGAGACTTGCGATGTTTCATCTTATCTTTGACCGGCTTGGGATTCTGGCTAATGGACGGAATGGGGTGGACTCCCGAAACGTAACCTGGCTTCAGAGAGGGAGGGAGTATATGGAGATTCATTATGCTGAAGGGATCACCGTTGAGAAGGCGGCTGAACACGCCGGCGTAGAGAGGACGTATTTCACGAAGCAGTTTCGCAAAGCATACGGGATTACACCGATTTTATTTATTCAGGAACTTAAAATGAAAGAGGCCAGGCAGTTACTTGAACAAACGAGCTATACACTTGCAGAAATTGCCGATTCAGTTGGCTACCCTGATCTCTTTTCATTCTCCAAAGCGTTCAAACGGCATACCGGCACCCCGCCTGCCCGGTATCGGCTTCAAATGGGCCACACCGTTCGTCACACCTGATTTTTAAGGGGGCGGTACTATACTCCATGAATTATCGATCACCGTCCCCCTGATTTATAGGCTGGAAGACTCGCTGCGGAAGCTTTCATGGACGAGTATTCACACCTGCTTAGATAACCGGCTCAAAAAAGTGTTGCACTATCCCTGTGAACCGGTAATATTATAGAAAACAATGCCCGCTTTTTTGAAAGCGATTTCCCGAGCGCTGTTTATGGCCCATGCTCAGTTATAAGGCTAACGATCGGTCTCCATGTCCCTTTGACTGCTTGAAGATTTCCAAACCGGTTCCCTGCCTGATGCGGGAACATTTAGGGAGGCGAGCATATTGAAGACCACTTTGTTCTCGAAGGAAGCCCCTTATGAAAAGGCGGAGGTCGCCGAACTCGAATTGGCTTCCGTCAAGGTTCAGTTTATGTATGACAAGGTCCTGCATATGCTGTACAGCCATCTTCCATCATCGGTGTGGGACAGGACGATCGGAGTGCCATACGAAATTATTTCCTCCTTATATAAGGGGAATGGAGAAGGCACGGTTTTTCAAAAGTGGATCAATGGCCCCTCAGGCTGGAAGTGTATCGGCTGTGAACGGCATTGTCTGGAGCATGGGCAGCGAGGACAGGCGGAGACAGAAGGACAGCAGCGAACGTATACGTTTCACAACGGAAGAAGACAGAGTCTTCTGCTTCAGGCAGTCATCTGGTCGCTGTATGAGAAGACGATGCTGCTGCATCCTTTTTTAGGCTGTGAAGCCTTTTTGGAAGGAGAAGAGCTGGAGACGATTGCGGCATATTTCGTCCCGACATATGTACATGATTCATGGCTGCGCGAGCAGGGCAAACCTTGGAAGACATACACCGATACCGGCGTTCGCGTCTACCAGGAATGGGTCTCGGCTCCGGATATCGTTCTTCAATGGGACGGCGGTCTGACGGAGGGAAGATGGATGACGGGCGTCTATGTCAATGAGGCGAAATTCGCCGGACTCGGACCGTATTTGAAAGATGCGGAAGGCAGACGCACTTATATGGACGCTTGTGTGCACTAGGTACATGTTCAACAACTTGACGGAAATGGCGTGATTGCAATCACTAGCCCGCTTGCCTTCAGGAGGTAAGGTTAAGGAGAAGATTAACCCTTATCTACGAGGAGGAGAGCATCATGGCCATTAAACAGCCTGTATTTCAACCCGATTCCCTGGTTAAAGATATCGTTCTGCAATTTCCGAAAGCATCGGATTATTTTAAAATGAAGAAAATCGATTTCTGCTGCGGAGGCGCCAAGCCTTTGAAGACAGCTGCGGAGGAGAAGGGCCTGCTGACGGACACCGTCATTGGCGAGCTGTACGGACTTCTTGAATCCTACCCAGTGCTCGAAGGGGATTATGTCTGGAATGATGCGCCGTCTCCAGAGCTGATCTCTCATATAATACACAAACATCATGCCTACCTGCGCCAGGAACTGCCGCTGATCGCGCAAAATGTCACCAAGGTATTCCGCGTGCACGGCGAAGATTCCCCGCATCTGGGAGAGATGTACCGCCTGTTCAACCAATTGAAGGACGAACTGCTGGAGCATACTGCGCATGAGGAAGAGCATGAGTTTCCGGCGATTGCCGACTATGAAAAAGGCGGAGATGCTGCCGCTCTGGCTTCACTGCGAGACAGCTTTGTCCACCTGGAAGAAGAACATGACGCTGCGGGGAATATCCTCAGACAGCTTCGCGAAGTTACGAACGATTATCAGCCGCCGGCACATGCCTGCACCACCTACCGGCTGACCTATGCCCGGCTGGAGGAGCTTGAAGCGATGACATTCGAGCATGTCCATCTGGAGAACAATATCCTGTTCCCTCGTTATCAATAATACGTGAGGAGTTTGCAGCCGCCTTTTCCGGTCTCCGGAAGGCGGCTTTTTTGGCGTAACGCTCCTTGCGTTCTCCGCATTCTCCGTCAGTCTCCATGCGTTCTCCGTCAGTCTCCATGCGTTCTCCGTCGTCTCCATGCGTTCCCCATAAGTTCCATGCGTTCTCCGTCAGTCTCCATGGGTTCCCATGTATTCAAAATGCTCCCCATGTGTTCCTCATGGATTCTCCGCAGATTCTCCATGAACGGTGAAAAAGATGCATTAAAGTGATGGTCATAGCATTTGTCAAGAGGAATCACCGCTCCTTTTGTTACAAAATGTTGTGAAATTATTCACTATTGGTGTGATAGCGGTCACGCGTATGCTTAAAATTTGAACCGTATAATCTCACTATAAAGTAACTGAGAGCAGTGAGTGAACGCTTTGAGGAGGAGACGAGAATGACTACCGAACGCAAAAAATTGGTGCTGATCGGCAACGGCATGGCCGGTGTCGGCACGGTTGAACAGATTCTGAAGCTGGGCGGAGCCTACGACATCACGGTGCTGGGCAGCGAGCCCCATCCCAACTACAACCGCATTATGCTATCTTACGTTCTCGAAGGCAGCAAGACGATCGATGATATTATCCTGAATGACCTGGACTGGTACAAGGACAACGGCATCGAGCTGCACACCGGAACACGGGCTGTCCGGATTGATGGAGAGGCCCGGCAGGTTGTCGCGGAGAACGGTCAAGTCTTCCCTTATGACAAAGTCATAATCGCCACCGGCTCGAATTCCTTCATCCTGCCGATTCCCGGCAGCGATAAAGAGGGCGTTGTAGGATTCCGGGACATCGCCGATTGCGAACAAATGCTGGATGCCGCCAAGTCTTACAAGCAAGCGGCCGTTATCGGCGGCGGGCTTCTCGGCCTTGAAGCGGCCAAAGGTCTGGTGAATCTGGGGATGGACGTTACGGTCGTCCACCTGATGGAGGACCTGATGGAACGCCAGCTTGATCACACCGCAGCTACGATGCTGAAAGCGGAGCTGGAGCGCCAGGGCGTGAAATTTGCCATGGGCAAGCAGACGGCAGAGCTGACCGGGGACAGCCGGGTAAGCGGACTGCGATTCAGCGACGGCACGGAGCTGGAAGCCCAGTTCGTCGTTATGGCGGTTGGCATCAAGCCGAATGTGGAGCTGGCGAAGAACAGCGGAATCGATGTGAATCGCGGAATCGTGGTTAACGATTACCTGGCAACTTCGCTGCCAGATGTGTATTCGGTAGGCGAATGCACGGAGCACCGGGGAGTATGCTACGGCCTTGTGGCGCCGCTGTTCGAACAAGGCAGCGTTCTGGCCAAGCATCTAAGCGGTGTGGACACCGCTCCGTATGAGGGTTCGGTCGTATCGACCAAGCTGAAAATTTCCGGCGTTGACGTCTTCTCGGCTGGCGAGTTCATTGATACGGCGGAGCACACCGTCATTGCCGCGAAGGATGACTGGAAGCGCACATATAAGAAAATTCTGCTCAAAGACGGCCGGATCGTCGGCGCGGTTCTGTTCGGAGATGTAACCGAATCGGCGAACTTGCAGAAGCTTGTGAAGACGGGCGCCGAGATGACAGACGAATTATACAGCGAATTGATGGGAACCGGCTGCTGCGGCGGCGGTGCGAAGAAGACAGCTTCCGTTGAAACGATGGCGGACGAAGAAATTGTCTGCGGCTGCAACGGTGTTACGAAGAAAGCAATCGTGGACGCTATCCAGGATAACGGTTTTACGACGGTAGATGAAATCAAAGCCTGCACCGGTGCTACCCGTTCCTGCGGCGGCTGCAAGCCTGTCGTGGAGCAAATTCTCCAATATGTGCTGGGAGACGGATTCCAGCAGAGCGCCAAGACCGGAATCTGCGGCTGTACAACCTTGAGCCGGGATGAGATTGTTGCCGAGATCAAGGCCAAGGGGCTGACTACGACAAAGGAAGTCATGAACGTCCTTGGGTGGAAGCAGGAGGAAGGCTGCTCGAAATGCCGTCCGGCTGTCAACTATTACCTGGGCATGATTTATCCTGACACGCATCAGGACGAGAAGGAGTCGCGCTTCGTTAACGAGCGGATGAGCGCCAATATCCAGAAAGACGGCACCTTTACAGTCGTTCCCCGCATGTACGGCGGCGTAACAACTCCGGAGGATCTTAAGAGAATCGCAGATGTCTCCATTAAATATGACGTCAAAGTCGTCAAGGTAACCGGCGGTCAGCGTCTGGATTTGATCGGCGTTAAGAAGGAAGACGTTCCGAAGGTGTGGGAAGAGCTTGATATGCCTTCCGGCTATGCCTATGCCAAGTCGCTGCGTACAGTGAAGACCTGCGTCGGTTCGCAGTTCTGCCGGTTCGGCACGCAGGATTCGCTCGGCATGGGTGCTCTGCTGGAGCGGAAATACGAGCGTCTGGACTTCCCGGCCAAATTTAAAATGGCGGTCAACGGCTGCCCCCGCAACTGCGCGGAATCATGCACCAAAGACATCGGCATCGTCGGCAACGACGGCGGATGGGAGATCTTTATCGGCGGGAATGGCGGCATCAAGCCCCGTATCGCGGATTCGCTCTGCAAGGTCAAGACAGACGAGGAGCTGGTGGAAATCTGCTCTGCGGTCATGCAGTATTACCGGGAGACCGGCAACTACCTGGAACGTACGTCCGAGTGGGTAGAGCGCCTGGGACTTGAGCAGATCAAATCGGTAATTCTGGATCAACCGGAGGAACGGCGTGCGCTTGCGCAGCGCATCGACTTCGCACTTGCACAAGTCAAGGATCCGTGGAAAAAGATGCTGAACGACGACAAGACCCGCACCGCTCTGTTCGAGCATGCGGAGATCCGTTAAGCCATTACCGGGAAAAGGAGAGAGCACAATGGATACAGCAAAAGCGGTCTATACAGCCGGCCGTGTGGAGGATTATTTGAGACAGATCGGCCGTGTGGTCGTCATTGAAGGCAAGGAGGTCGCGGTCTTCCGCACTTCCCAAGACGAGTTCTATGCTCTGGAGAACCGGAATCCGCACCCGAAGGGCGGTCCGCTGGCTGAAGGGATCGTATCCGGGCACTATCTGTATGACCCGCTGTATGACTGGAAGATCGATCTTCGCACAGGCGAAGTTCAGGCTCCGGACAAAGGTCAGGCCGTTGTCTTTCCGGTCTATGTAAACGGGGATGAAATCGCAATCGGCATTTAGGCAGTTAGATGAAAAAGACGAGAAAATAGGGCGGGGGTAGTTACATGTTTACGCAAAGCGTGGAGAACATTGTTGAAGCGGCGGTAGCCAAACGGGATAAAATGAATGAGAGCCTGCCAAGGTACGCCTTGGCGGCGCTGCTGGCGGGTGCGTACGTCGGTATTGGCATCATCTTGATATTTACCCTGGGTGCGCCTCTGGCGGCGGCCAAGTCTCCATTCCAGCCTCTGATTATGGGATCGACGTTCGGAATCGCGCTGACGCTTGTCATCTTTGCCGGCTCCGAGCTGTTCACAGGCAATAATATGTTCTTTACCGTCAGCACCCTGGCAGGCAGAACGAGTGTGTGGGATACCGTCAAGAACTGGATCGTTGTCTTTATCGGGAATCTGGCTGGCGCTCTGCTGCTCGCCTGGCTTATCCAGGGAACGGGACTGTTCAAGGCTGCCGCACCGGATCATCTTATCTTCGCCTCCGCGGCCAAGAAGATGGGTCTGCCGTTCTCCCAGCTCTTCTTCCGGGGAATTCTGTGTAACTGGCTCGTCTGTCTGGCGATCTGGATGTCCTCCCGCGCCAAGAGTGAAGGGGCGAAGCTTGTGCTGATCTGGTGGTGTCTGCTCGCATTTATCGCCAGCGGCTACGAGCACAGTGTTGCCAACATGACGCTGCTGAGCGTTGCCCTGCTGCTGCCGAACCATCCGGAGACCGTAACGCTGGCCGGCTGGCTTCATAACATGATCCCCGTCACGCTTGGCAACATCGTCGGAGGCGGTGTGTTCGTAGGAATGGCCTACTGGCTGATTTCCCCGGTTCGCCGAGGCTCTTCCGGTCAAGCAAAGTAGAAGATTTGCACGCACTGTACCATAGGTAGCTTAAGGTCGCTGCTCGTCCCTTTTGGGGTCTGCGGCGGCCTTTTTTGATTGCACTTGGAAAGTCTTTATCGCATAAAAAAAGCGCCCTGCGAGGGCGCTTCTCGGCTACCTGGACCCGAGCCGAAAAAAACGAACGTGTATGTTTCACTGAGGTGTAAAGAGGGTAATCACTAGTCGGCAGATGATTAGTCCGTCTACAACATGAAGTCCATGACGTTCAAGCGTGAAGACTTATTAGATGCGGCAGATCTCGTTAGGGCAAAGCTCGCAGTGGCAAATATCCTGAAGCATCTCAAGATCCTTAATAACGATCATGCCGTTCTCATACTCGACGGCGTCCTTTTTGCGGAGATCGCTAAGCATCCGGTTAACGCTCTCGCGCGTCGCGCCGATCATGTTGGATAAGTCGGTATGCGTGATTTTTTTGTTAATCAGAATTGTGTCGCCGTTCTTCTCGCCATAGGTGTTGCTAAGCCGGATAAGCGTGGAGCATAGAGCGCCCGGTTTGCCGTACATCATCAGGTCGCGGAACTTGGTCTGGGTAAGCCGGTGGTGAATGCCCATCCACTTCATGAAGTCGATCGCGAAATCGCAGTGCTGGCAGATCAGAATCTCCAGATCCTTATGCTCGATAACGCCGACTTCGCTTTCTTCGATGACTTCGGCGGTGAAGCTGTGCTTCGTGCTGAAGAAAGGATCCGCTTGGCCGACCATATCACCCGCTTGATACATATAGAGGATGAGTTCCTTGCCTTCGTCCGTGGATTTGGTGAGCTTGACGCGTCCCCGTTTCAGATAGAACAGCTTATCCGAATAATCCCCTTCCCAGAACAAATGCGATCCCTCAGGGACCAGACGATCTTTCATTGTCACGAGCAGTCGGTTGAAGTTTTGTTCAGAGAAACAGTTCGTATTGCCATGGGCCTCGATAACATTCGTATGCTCATTCATAATCGATATCCCCTTTATTCCCTCAGTTTTTCAATAAATTTTAAATTAATTATACAATGAATTCCTGACTTTGCGTTGAAAAAAACTCGAAAAATAGTGTCTAAATTTCAACATTGTGATTAATTTCACTCAAAAAGCCGGAATTTCAGTGCCATATTTAATAGGTTTTCGCAATATGCGGGTAAACGACAACTCCGAAGGAGTTTTTTTTACTATAAATGATGGAAATGACTTAGGCAACTAGAAAGTGATAGAGAAGTTGTTACATGAGAGGATGCTGCCGCATTATGCAGACTGATACAACGCGCTTTCACAACGGAGAAGACCAAGGGGATACATAATGAAGGAAAGGGATTCTAACGAGTAATCAGATCGGAGAAGCCCGCTGCGGTTTATTTTTGCGTATTGCGTATATTATATGAAACTACTTTTTAATAAAAACTTTTGAATATTTAAAAATAGGAATAACAGCTTACCGGGCTAAATTTCAAGAACCATATTGTGGAATTTCAGTCAATGCGAAAAAAAGATTCGCGCACGGCAGCGGGCTTGTGTACTGGGAAAGCATTGCCGTAGGGCTAATGACACCATGGAAAAATACCCGAAATGTAAGCGCTTTGAAAACTGATCAAAAAAAATTTATACTTTGTGAAAGATTTCACTATACAAGACGTACATGATATGTTATGATCAATGTGTAGAGAGGAAACACCACAAATTGACAGGAGGACGAGGGAAATGGCAGTTAAGAATGAAGTCGCCGCCCAGGTACAGCAACCAACCGCTGAAGAGTACATTCAGACTTTGGTGGATAAAGCAAAGAAGGCTCAAGAAGCTTTCATGGCTCTTGATCAAGAGCAAGTGAACAACATTGTGCACGCTATGGCGCTTGCCGGTCTCGACAAGCACATGTACCTGGCAAAACTGGCTGTTGAAGAAACAGGCCGCGGCGTTTACGAAGACAAAATCACGAAGAATATTTTCTCCACTGAATATATCTGGCACGGAATCAAATACGACAAGACAGTAGGGGTTATTGAAGACAACTCTTACGACAGCTTCCAGAAGATCGCCGAACCGGTCGGCATTGTAATGGGTATCACACCGGTAACCAACCCAACATCCACCACGATGTTCAAAGCGTTGATTTCCATTAAGACACGTAATCCTATTATATTCGGTTTCCACCCGTCGGCGCAAGCTTGTAGTGCCGCGGCGGCAAAAATCCTGCATGATGCAGCGGTAAAAGCCGGCGCTCCTGAGAACTGCATCCAATGGATCGAACAGCCGACGATGGACAAAACCAACGCCCTGATGAACAATCCGGACGTGGCTCTGATCCTGGCAACAGGCGGTGCTGCAATGGTTAAAGCGGCATACAGCTGCGGCAAACCGGCTCTCGGCGTAGGCCCTGGTAACGTTCCTGCCTTCATCGAGAAGAGCGCGGACATCGACCAAGCAGTTACCGACATCATCCTTTCCAAAACTTTCGACAACGGCATGATCTGCGCATCCGAGCAGGCTGTTATTATTGAAGAAGCCATCTTCGACCAAGTGAAGAAGAAGATGATCGCGAATGGCTGCTACTTCGTTAATAAAGAAGAAGCTGCCAAGCTGACCAACGGCGCTATGAACGTTGAGAAATGCGCAGTTAACCCGGCAATCGTAGGTCAATCCGCTACGAAGATCGCCGAAATGTGCGGAATCCAAGTACCGGCAGGAACCAAGATTCTGGTCGCCGAACTGGAAGGCGTAGGTACGAAGTACCCGCTGTCCGCTGAGAAACTGAGCCCGGTTCTGGCTTGCTACAAAGTTAAGAACGCTGATCAGGGTATCGAGCGCGCTGCTCAAATCGTTGAATTCGGAGGCATGGGCCACAGTTCGGCTATCCACTCGAACAACGAAGAAGTTATCATGAAGTTCTCCAACCGTCTGCAGACCGGACGTATTCTCGTCAATTCGCCTTCCACGCATGGCGCTATCGGCGACATTTACAACACGAACATCCCTTCGCTGACTCTGGGCTGCGGATCCTACGGCCGCAACTCGGTATCGCAGAACGTTACCGCAATCAACTTGATCAACGTGAAAAGGGTGAATCGTCGTACCGTGAACATGCAATGGTTTAAAGTACCGGATAAGATTTACTTCGAAAAAGGCGCTACTCAATACCTGGCCAAAATGCCTGACATCACTCGCGTTGCAATTATTACCGACCCGATGATGGTTAAACTGGGCTATGTGGAAAGAGTTGAGCACTACCTGCGTCAACGTCAGACTCCTGTAGCCATTGAAGTGTTCTCGGAAGTTGAACCGGATCCGTCGACAACTACAGTTGAAAAAGGTACCGCTATGATGAACAGATTCCAACCGGACTGCATCATCGCACTGGGCGGCGGTTCCCCAATGGATGCTGCGAAAGGCATGTGGCTGTTCTACGAACATCCGGATGCAGACTTCCAAGGCCTGAAACAGAAATTCATGGATATCCGCAAGCGCGTATACAAATTCCCTAAACTGGGCAACAAAGCGAAATTCGTTGCTATCCCGACCACTTCGGGTACTGGTTCGGAAGTTACTTCCTTCGCGGTTATCACTGACAAAACAACTGGCAACAACACGAAATACCCGCTGGCCGATTATGAGCTGACTCCAGACGTAGCCATCATCGATCCGGAATTCGTATACAGCCTGCCGAAGACTGCCGTAGCTGATACCGGTATGGACGTTCTGACGCATGCGATTGAAGCTTATGTTTCCGTAATGGCGAGCGATTATACCGATGGTCTGGCTATCAAAGCTATCCAACTGGTATTCCAATACCTGGAGAAATCCGCTCTGACCGGCGACAAACTTGCCCGCGAAAAAATGCACAATGCATCGACGCTGGCTGGTATGGCATTCGCGAACGCATTCCTGGGCATCAACCACAGCTTGGCGCATAAATGGGGCGGTCAGTATCACACTGCTCATGGACGCACCAACGCCATCCTGATGCCGCACGTTATCCGTTACAATGCGAAGAAGCCTTCGAAGTTCGCTTCGTTCCCGAAATATTCGCACTTCGTAGCCGACGAGCGCTATGCCGAAATCGCCCGCATTCTGGGACTGCCGGCTCGCACGACGGAAGAAGGCGTAACCAGCCTGATCAACGCGATCCGCGAAATGAACAAGAAGCTGGGTATCGAAGAATCCTTCCAAGCCCTGGGCTTCGATCCGAAGGACTTCGAATCCCGTGTTGATTACCTGGCAGACCGTGCATTTGAAGACCAATGTACAACTGCCAATCCGAAGCTGCCGCTCGTTAGCGAACTGGCCGACGTATACCGCAACGCATTCTACGGCAAATTCGACAACTAATTTTTAGAGAATATTATATGAAGAAACAGTGCCCGGATTGTCAGGTTAAGCGCCAGAATCCGGGCGCTTCATTGGAAAAATCTGGGACATAAATAAAGTGATAAATATCACTAAATAGGCTCGTAAAGGTGATATTTATCACAGTTTTCTTTTGGAAAGTAAACTAAGATGTTTATATAAGGTCCCAGTTATAAGAATTGCAAATGTGAAATATGTTACAAACAATAGCTTGGGATCACGAGACACGGGATTAACCTTCAAGCCCGCGATCTCTACAAATCATATAAATATATGGAGGGATTAGCATGTCGGTGATTGAAAAAGAAGTACAAGACGTAAAGTCGGGATGGCGCGGGTTTGTAAGTGGCAAATGGGCCAAGAAAGTTAACGTCAACGATTTTATCTCCAAGAACATCAAGCCGTACGAAGGCAATGAATCGTTCCTCGTTGGTCCGACCAACAACACGACAGAATTGTGGAAGATTGTCTCCCAACTGAGCAAGGAAGAGAGAGACAGAGGCGGCGTTTGGGATATTGACCTGAACACGGTCTCCACTATCACTTCCCATAAACCTGGCTATATCGACAAGGATAAGGAACAAATCGTTGGTGTTCAAACCGATGCTCCTTTCAGACGTTCCATCCAGCCGTTCGGCGGCATCAAGATGATGATCGATGCCACTAAAGCTTATGGCTTCGAGCTCCCGAACAGCATTGTTGAAATGTTCACGAATATCCGCAAAACGCATAACCAAGGCGTGTTTGATGCATATACACCTGAAATGAGAGCTGTGCGTAAATCCGGCGTTATCACAGGTCTTCCGGACGCTTATGGCCGTGGCCGCATCATCGGCGACTATCGCCGTGTTGCTCTGTACGGTATTGATTTCCTGGCCAAAACCAAGAAACAAGAACTGGCTGAGCTTGAAGTGAATTCCCTGACTGAAGACGTCATTCGTCTTCGTGAAGAACTGTCCGAACAAATTCGCGCTCTGGGCGAACTGAAAGAAATGGCTGCTGCTCACGGATTCGACATTTCCAAGCCGGCTAACAATGCTAAGGAAGCTTTCCAGTGGGTATACTTCGGCTACCTGGCTGCAATCAAGGAACAGAACGGTGCTGCTATGTCCCTGGGACGTGTATCTTCCTTCCTCGACATCTATGTGCAACGCGATATGGAAGAAGGTACTCTGACGGAAGAACAAGCACAAGAACTTGTTGACCATTTCGTCATGAAGCTGCGTATCGTTAAATTCCTGCGTACTCCTGACTACAACGAACTGTTCTCCGGAGACCCTACTTGGGTAACGGAATCCATCGGCGGTATGTCTGAAGACGGAACAACTCGTGTAACTAAGAACAGCTTCCGTTTCCTGCACACCCTGTACAACCTGGGACCAGCACCAGAACCAAACCTGACTGTTCTGTGGTCTGAAAGACTGCCTGAAGCATTCAAGAAGTTCTGCGCCAAGGTATCCATCGAAACAAGTGCTATTCAGTACGAAAATGACGATCTGATGCGTCCGTTCTGGGGCGAAGATTACGCGATCGCTTGCTGCGTATCCCCAATGCGTATTGGTAAGCAAATGCAGTTCTTCGGAGCCCGTGCCAACCTGGCAAAAGCTCTGCTGTATGCAATCAACGGTGGTGTGGATGAGAAATCCGGCGTACAAGTCGGACCGGAATTCCCGCGTATCACTTCCGAGTATCTGGATTACGAAGAAGTCATGAAACGCTTCAAACCGATGATGGAATGGCTTGCCAAGACTTATGTCAATGCGCTGAACGTCATCCACTACATGCATGACAAGTATTCCTACGAACGGATTGAAATGGCGCTTCATGACCGTGACATCCTGCGTACGATGGCTTGCGGTATCGCTGGTCTGTCTGTTGCCACTGACTCCTTGAGCGCAATCAAGTATGCGAAGGTTAAGCCTATCCGCAACGAACAAGGCATTGCTGTTGATTTCGAAATCGAAGGCGAATTCCCAATGTACGGCAACAACGATGATGCTGTTGACAGCATCGCAGTTGAACTGGTTGAAACCTTCATGACCATGATCCGCAAGAATAAAACTTATCGTGATGCAATGCCGACTCAATCGGTACTGACTATCACTTCGAACGTTGTATACGGCAAGAAGACTGGTACTACTCCTGATGGCCGTAAGAAAGGCGAACCGTTCGCACCTGGCGCTAACCCGATGCATGGACGCGACAAGAAAGGCGCACTGGCTTCCCTGAGCTCCGTAGCCAAACTGCCTTACGCTGACAGCCAAGATGGTATCTCCAATACGTTCTCCATTGTGCCTAAGGCTCTGGGTAAAGACGAAGAATCCCGTAAATCCAACCTGGTGTCCATGATGGATGGTTACTTCCACAATAACGCTCAGCATCTGAACGTTAACGTATTTAACCGTGAACAGCTTCTGGATGCTATGGAACATCCGGAGAACTACCCTCAGCTGACTGTACGTGTATCCGGTTATGCGGTTAACTTCATCAAGCTGACTCGCGAACAACAGATGGACGTTATCAGCCGTACGTTCCATGGTTCGATGTAAGTAAACTATTCAATACAATTCTTAAAATGCAGTGAATGACAAGGTGATACCGCCCTTGATCCAAGGGCGGTAAAATCTTGTATCAAGAACGTTAAAATTTTAAATAATTAAGTTGCAGTCAGTCGAGCGGAAAGGATGACCTCATATGCTGAAAGGCCATATCCATTCTCTGGAAACTTTCGGAACTGTAGACGGGCCTGGAATCCGTTTTGTGTTGTTCATGCAGGGATGCCTGCTGAAATGTCAATATTGCCATAACCCGGATACCTGGGGCTTGAACGAAGGCAAGGAAGTTACGGTTGAAGAAATGCTGAAAGAAATTGAACCGTATGTGCATTATTACCGCACATCCGGCGGCGGCTTGACCGTATCGGGCGGCGAACCGACCCTTCAGGCGAAATTTGTCGAGCAATTGTTCACTGAAGTGAAGAAACGGTGGGGGCTTCATACCACGCTGGATACTAACGGTTATAATGACGGTGAGAAAATTACCGACCTGTTGAATGTAACGGACCTGGTCCTGCTTGATCTCAAACATATTGATGATGAAGCTCATATTAAACTGACCGGTAAATCCAATGAACGTACATTGAAGCTGGCCCGCTGGCTCTCCGATCACGACCGGAAAATGTGGATTCGCCACGTCTATGTACCAGGTATTCACAACAAAGAAGAAGACCTGATCAATCTTGGGCGATTCATCGGTACGTTAAACGGCGTTGAGAAGTTTGAAATCTTGCCATATCACCAAATGGGGATATATAAATGGCAGGAGCTCGGCCGTCCGTACGAGCTTGAAGGCGTTCCTTCACCGGATCAGGATGAAGTGGACCGGGCTTATAAGCTTATCGAAGAAGGACGAAAGCAGACCACACCGGTATAACATATAAGGCAGCACGTACAGATCGGAATTCCGGGAGGGGTTCCGATTTTTTGATTTCCCAGGAAATCAAAAGAAGTAAATTTTAACATCAGCATTTTGCTGAATCCGGCATAAGCGCCTGATCTTACAAAACTAATGCTTAAAGCTTACATAGATAATAATTTTCTTGATTATAAATGAAACTTTTTCCCAGACTTTGCGTCTAATAGTATGTTTTGTTTCTGGGGATGCCAAGACTTAAGCTCATGCCGCCTTGGGAGGGCGGCTGTGTTTTTGCTTGGAGTAATTTATCGTGCAATCCATGCACTAATAGAGATCCAATATTGAGAAAATGGGAGCAGAAGGAGTCATACCATGAATCTTAAAACCCTGACCTTAGCAGCCGCATTAACTGTGGCTCAGGTTGCTTCTGCAGTACCGGCGTTTGCCGCATCTGCAGACACAGTCAAAGGAACTGTTGTCAGTACTAAAGCTTCATCAACGGCAGCCGCGGCAACATCCAGCTCTTCACCTGCGGCGGTCTCAACAGCCGCTCCGAGCGCCTCACCATCGCCGACAGCCGCTACCGCTTCGCCAATTACAGGAGTGGACACCCAGCCTTCCGTTGATCCGCTGGCATCTGCAAGCACGGATGTTCCGAGCGCCACTCCATCTCCGGCATCAACGGATGCATTTCCAACAACCAGTGCCACTCCTACAGCAACGCCGGTTCCGGCCAGCAATGCGGGTACGGGGCAGCTGGTACTAATGATGAACAGCAACAAAATGTATCTGAACGGCCAAGAATATTTGGCAGCACAGCCAATGGCGGTGAAGAACGGCGTCTCCTATGTATCGATCCGCGCCATGGTGGAACGGGTCGGGCTGACGCTCACATACAATGGTAAAACGAAAGAAACCATTATTATGAAAGACGGCAACGAGCTCCGGTTCAAGACCGACAGCAAATGGTATACCGTCAACGGAAAGACCACTTTGATGAAGGGACCGGCTTATCAGTATAAGAATACCTTCATGATTCCACTAACTTCGATTACACAGGCGCTTGGGCTGAAGTACTCCGTGGATAACGTGCAGAAGAGAGTCATTATTAATCTGCAGACGAAACCGAAGGCTTCGTTCACGGTGCAGCCGGCAGAGATTTTTGCCGGAGAGACGACCGTTGATTACGTAACCTACAACAGCGCTTCTAACGGAGCGTCGATTGTTCAGGAGCAATGGGAAGGGCGTCAGGAGATCTTCGACCAGCCGGGCTTCTATACGGTGAAATATTCCGTAATGGATTCCAACGGTCTCTGGAGTGATCCGTATTCGGTGACGGTTACGGTTCTGAAGCCCAATCAGCCGCCTGTGGCGCAGTTCACAACCAACAAGGACGAGTACAAAATGGGCGAGCCCATTACGATCACCGATCTGAGCTCGGACCCCGACGGCGACGCATTGACCGAGTCTTGGAACAACCGGGCGCAGGCGTTCTTCAACCCGGGTCCGGTAGCCATCCAGTTGACGGTGACGGATACTCACGGTCTCAGCAGTACGTTTGAGAAAGTCATCAACATTACGAACGAGACGCTGTATTCGCGGGATGACTTCAACAAGCTGTTCATTCCACTTGGTGATCTGTATGCGTTCGACGGTTCGCAAATCCCAAGCTGGAACAAAGTCTCTTACACCACCAGCTCTGAGCCGGTAACGCTGATCCGAAGCAACAGCCCGGAAACCGTATATTCGGACGGCATTATGTATCAGGAGACAGCAATGGGCAGCACCCGGATTATGGTGCATCATAAGAACTCGACTTCAACCAATAAGAAGATGTACGTCATCGCGACCAATGATAACATCTATCCGGCCAATATTACGACACAGTACTCCGGATTTGGCGGACCGAGCGAATATCCGACAGCGACGGGTAAAAAATCGATCGATACGTACTTCCAGTCCATGCTGACCGGAAGCGCGACTAGCACAGTTACTCTTCAGCCTGGTGAGAGCAAAGCTGTTCTGACCACGATTAATAATGTGACCGTTAAGCCCGGACAGGTTATTTCGCTGATGTCCGATGTGTTCAGTGATTATCCGGTGAAGTATTCCGTTATCATGATCGACTCGGATAAAGACCCGCTGCTGACACTGCCGACACTTGGCTATCTGGATCGTGACGGGGTTCATAACCGGGGCACTTATCCAAATGCCAACCGTATCATAAATGTGACCGATGCGGTAGGGGCAACGCCGTCCCGTCTTGTTATCGGCGATAACAACAGCGATCCGAATCTGCCGGGAACAGATCCATTGTCCGGAACAGATGCATCGAACTCGGGGAACTTTGGCGTCGTATACAAAATTACATTGAGCCATGTTGCTCCGAATACGCTGATCACGCTTAATCCGCGAGGAGGCAAGTATCAAGGACCTCTGCTGATCAACGGCAACATTATCGAAGCGCCGAACTCCGGTGCGGTTGACGCTCCGAACCAGACGAGCGTTCTGTACCGTACAGGAAATCTGGAACAGACCGTAGAAATTGTCTTCACCGCAGCTTCAGGAAGCAATCTTCCGGTCAATCTGTTGTTCATGCCGCTTCCGGCACAGAAATCTTATTAAGCATAACGCCATCATTTCACAACCGGCAGGCCCGCTTGGCTACAAGCGGCCTGCCGGTTTATTTTGGGCGTGAAGAGACAAAAATGGTGAGAAGCCGCCGACTATACGCAAAGGGATGTACTTCATTGACGCCGGCTTTCTTTTGAGTCATTATTAATAGATGGGCTGCACCCATGAAATCGGAGCACTAGGAGATGAGCTAATGCTGTCGACAGACGAAATTCTGCAAGCCATGTCGGAGCAGGGATTGCGAATCACCGATCAGCGCAAGACGCTTGCCAAATTGTTCGGCGAAACATCGGGATATTTGTCCGCTAAGGATGTCTATAAGCATATGGAATGCAAGTACAGCGGGCTCAGCTTTGATACCGTCTACCGGAATTTGCGGGTCATGGAAGAGCTCGGCGTGCTGGAACAGATTGTCTTTGAAGACGGCATCAAATTTAAATCCAGCTGCAGCCAGGACCATCACCATCATCATATGATCTGCCTGCAGTGCCAGAAGACGTACCCCATTTCATTCTGTCCAATGAATATGACGGATACGCCTGAGCAGTTCCGGGTGGTCAAACATAAATTCGAAGTGTTCGGTTACTGCCGCGAATGTGAAGAGGCCGCCTCTGAGCTGAAGACTGCTGCGCACTCCGAAGAGGAACATTAATATGGGAATCGGACGCAGAACGGTTCAGGCGCCGATCCGGTTCTACCGGCGCTTCATTTCGCCGCTGAAGCCTCCGACCTGCCGGTTCTATCCGACCTGCTCGGCATATGCCCTGGAGGCGGTGGAGGTGCACGGACCGGTTAAAGGCTCGCTGCTTGCGGCCAAGCGAATCGCCAAGTGTCATCCCTTTCACCCGGGAGGGCTAGATCCGGTTCCGCCGGCCAAGCCGAAAGGTGAGGGCGGCCGCCGTGAAGCAGCTGGGCGGACTTGACACAGCAGTGATGTTTTGGGTATATTTTCAATGATGAATACAAGCTATATGCATTTCCGAAGAACGGATGAGTACATCGGGGACGCCAGTACAGAGAGCCGGGGCAGGTGCAAGCCGGTCTGGAACGCCAGGTGGAAGATGGTCCGGGAGGAACCGCCCGCAAGTCAGAAGGCAGCGTCAGTTTAGACCTTCGATAAGCCGGCGGCGTGATCCAGCGTTAATGGGCGGTTCCCTGGAAGGAACCGGTTGAGCCTGCGCTCCGCGAGGAGCACGGGGAAGCTTGGGTGGTAACGCGTGAGACAACTCTCGCCCCAATAGGGGACGGGAGTTTTTTTATTTTGGCAATGAAGAAAGGATGACGGAAATGAGCCAGGAGAAGACTTTTTATTTAACGACACCGATCTACTACCCGAGTGACAAGCTGCATATTGGACATGCGTATTCAACGGTAGCCGGTGATGCGATGGCGCGGTACAAGCGTCTGCGCGGCTATGAGGTGCGCTATTTGACGGGTACGGACGAGCATGGGCAGAAGATTGAACGCAAGGCAGAAGAGGCTGGCAAGACGCCTCAGCAGTTCGTGGACGATATTGTCGTCGGGATCAAGGATTTGTGGAAGAAGCTCGACATTTCCAATGACGACTTCATCCGGACAACGGAGGAGCGTCATAAGAAGGTTGTTCAGGATATTTTTGACCGGCTGCTTCAGAAGGGCGATATTTATAAAGGGGAGTACGAGGGCTGGTACAGCATTCCGGACGAAACCTTTTACACGGAAACCCAGCTGGTGGACATCGTCCGCGACGAAGACGGCAACATCATCGGCGGCAAAAGCCCGGACAGCGGACATCCCTGCGAACTGGTCAAAGAGGAAAGCTACTTCTTCCGGATGAGCAAATACGCGGACCGTCTGCTGCAGTTCTATGAAGAGAATCCGGAGTTCATTTTGCCGGAATCGCGCAAGAACGAAATGATTAACAACTTCATCAAGCCGGGACTCGAGGACCTCGCCGTCTCCCGTACGACATTCGGCTGGGGGGTCAAGGTCAAGGGCGATGAGAAGCATGTTGTATACGTCTGGATCGACGCGCTGACGAACTATATTACCGCACTGGGCTATGGCTCGGATGACGACAGCCTGTATCGCAAATACTGGCCGGCCGATGTCCACATCGTGGGCAAAGAAATCGTCCGTTTCCACACGATCTACTGGCCGATCATCCTGATGGCTCTGGGCGAGCCGCTGCCGAAGAAAGTGTTCGCGCATGGCTGGCTGCTGATGAAGGACGGCAAAATGTCGAAGTCCAAAGGAAATGTCGTGGACCCGGTAACGCTGATCGACCGCTACGGCCTTGATGCGCTTCGTTATTACTTGCTGCGCGAAGTTCCGTTCGGTTCTGACGGCACATTTACGCCGGAAAGCTTCGTTGACCGGGTCAACTACGATTTGGCGAACGACCTCGGCAACCTGCTGAACCGTACTGTCGCCATGATCGACAAGTATTTTGGCGGCGAGCTGCCGGCCTATGAAGGCCGGGTGACGGATTTCGACGTTGATCTGGAGAACACAGTGAGCGCAACATACGCCAAGGTGGAAGAAGCTATGGAAAAAATGGAATTCTCCATCGCCCTGTCCGCCATCGGCTCGCTCGTCAGCCGGACGAACAAATACATCGACGAAACCCAGCCGTGGGTGCTGGCGAAGGAGGAGAGCAAAACCTTCGAGCTTGCATCCGTCATGAGACATCTCGCAGAAAGTCTGCGCTCCGCGTCGATCCTGCTGCAGCCGTTCCTGACGCAGGCTCCCGCGAAGATCTGGGAGCAGCTCGGCGTGCCGGCGGGCGAACTGACCGCCTGGGACAGCGGCAAGACGTTCGGCCTGATTCCGGCCGGAACGAAGCTTGTGAAGGGAGATCCGATCTTCCCGCGCCTCGACGTGGAGCAGGAGGTCGCCTACATCGCAGCGGCGATGGGCGGCGGCAAGAAAGCGGAGGAAGCGAGCGCAGCGCCCGCATCCGAGAGTGCACAGCCGGCGGCGGAAGAACCGGAAGAGCATAAAGAGGAAATCGGCATCGACGATTTCGCCAAATGCGAGCTGCGGGTAGCTCAGGTCATCGCCGCCGAACCGGTGAAGAAGGCGGATAAGCTGCTGAAGCTGCAGCTGGATCTTGGATATGAGCAGCGCCAGGTCGTATCGGGCATCGCGAAGTTCTATACGCCGGAAGAGCTGGTAGGGCGTAAGGTGATCTGCATTACGAATCTGAAGCCGGTGAAGCTGCGCGGCGAGCTGTCGCAGGGCATGATTCTGGCGGCATCCAAGGGCGACCAGCTCACGGTGGCGACTGTGCCGGATTCCATGCCGAACGGCGCAATCGTCAAGTAATCATACGGCGGGAAGTGAGACACGCCATGAGCGGCTGCTTGAACATGCAGCCATAGAAATGCTATAAGCATATGAAGCGGAGATCCCGGGCGGTTTGACAGCCCGCAGGGATCTCCGTTTGTTTTGTGAGAAGCCAGAATGGTGGTTGAAGCTGATGTTGCCAAAGAAAGCTTTTTAAATATATATAGAGTGTTGAGAGCTAAGGTATAAACTATCAGATTCCGTGGAGAATGATTAGTAAAAGCGTTGACTTATCGTAATGATTACTATTATAATTCGGAATGGTAAAGATTACGATTTAGGAGGACCACAAGAGATTATGCAACGAAAATGGATTAAAGGCTGGGTTTTGCCTTTTGCGCTGCTGGCGGTTATGTTGGCCGGATGCGGCCGGGGGAGCAGCGGGACGATCGTGGAAGGCAAGGTTAACGTCGTAACGACATTCTACCCGATATATGAATTTGCGAAGGAAATCGGAGGAGATGATGTCAATGCGATCAACCTCCTGCCGGTAGGTGTAGAGCCGCATGACTGGACGCCGCGAAGCCAGGATATTGTGAACACATCCAAAGCGCAGCTGTTCCTGTACAACGGTGCAGGACTGGAAGGCTGGGTTCCGAACTTCCTGAAGTCGCTGGAGAGCGACAGCCAGGTGCAGGCGGTAGAAGTCAGCAAGGGCGTGGATCTGATCAAGACGAACGAGGAAGAGGAAGGTCATGACCACGGTGACGGCGAGGTGGAGGATTCCGGCGATACGCTGCACACCGATCCGCATACATGGGTCAGTCCGAAGTCGGCGCTTATTATGGCGAAGAATATCAAGGATAGCCTTGTGAAGGCCGACCCGGCGCATCAAGCGAATTACGAAGAGCGATATGAGGCGGTGGCGGGCAAGCTGAAGGACCTCGACACCAAGTTTGAGACGGAATTAGCCAAGATGCCGAACAAGGAGATTGTCGTATCCCACCAGGCGTTTGCTTATTTATGCCGGGACTACGGATTGACTCAACATGCAATTATGGGGCTGTCTCCGGACGCCGAGCCGACAGGCCAGGATCTGGTGAAGCTGGCGGACATGGTAAAGAAGGACAAGATCCGCTATATTTTCTTCGAAGAGCTGGTGTCCGACAAGCTGGCCAAAACGCTCGCATCCGAGGCGGGGGTATCCACCATGGTGCTGAACCCGCTGGAGGGACTTACGGAAGAGCAGGAGAAGAACAACGAGAACTACTACACATTGATGGAGAAAAATTTGCAAAATCTCATTCTCGCTTTAAAATAAGGATGAACGCCAACAGGAAAGGGGGCATTTCTCATGCTTCCGGAATCACTGGACTGCCACAAGCATATGATCGAGATCAAGAACCTTTCATTCTCATACGGAGAGCAGAAGGTTATATCCGATCTGAATTTTACGGTCAGAGAGCGGGATTTTGTCGGGGTTATCGGTTCGAACGGAGCTGGTAAATCCACGCTTCTGAAGATGATCGTCGGGCTTCTTACACCGTCAGAAGGTGATATCAAGCTGTTCGGAGAGTCTGTCCGCAAGTTCAGGGACTGGGAACGGATCGGCTACGTGCCGCAGAAGAACGCATTTAACCCGCTGTTTCCCGCCACCGTGCGCGAGGTTGTCTTGTCGGGATTGTATAATAATAAAAATGTGTTCCGGCGCCTCTCGCGCCAGCAGCAGCGTAAATGCGACGACGCGCTTGAGGTAATGCGCATCCAGAACATTCAGGACAGACGGGTCGGTATGCTGTCCGGCGGCCAGCAGCAGCGTGTCTTTCTCGCCCGCGCGCTGATCAATCATCCCGATCTGCTCATCCTGGACGAGCCGACAGTCGGGATCGACGTTGAAACCCAGGCCGCATTCTTCGAGCTGATCACCCATATGCATGCCCATCATCATATGACCTTTCTTATGGTATCGCATGATATCGATATGATCCGCAATTATCTCGGGCATGATCCGATCCAGCGAAACGGGAAGATCAATTTCTACTCCCATCATTCGCATGAGCTGCAGAATTGCGCTGCCGAGGATCTCCAGCATTCGCTGACTTGATAAGCCTGAACCCGGGGGGGTTGAGAGGAGAAACAGAACTTGGATATTTTATTCAGCGGTTTTTTTCAGCGGGCGCTTGCGGGCGGTCTTCTGATCGGTATAACAGCCCCGCTAATGGGCGTTTTTCTTGTGCTCAGACGTCTGTCGATGATTGGCGATACACTGGCGCATGTGACGCTTGCGGGGGTGGCGGTCGGCTTTCTGACCGGTTTTTATCCGCTCGGAGCAGGACTGATCTTCGCCGTCGCGGCGTCGTTCGCGATTGAAAGGCTCCGTAAAGCCTATAAGACGTACGCGGAGCTGTCCATCGCTGTCATTATGTCGGGGGGAGTGGCGCTGGCTTCGCTGTTTTTTACGCTAGGAAAAGGGTATAACGCGGATGTCATCAGCTACTTGTTCGGCAGCATTTATACACTAGACACCACGGATCTGCTTGTGGTTGGGATCGTGACCATTGCCGTCGTGTCGGTAATCGCCGTGTTCTTCAAGGAGTTTTTCCTGCTGAGCTTTGAGGAAGATGCCGCAAGCGTAAGCGGGCTGCCCGTTAAGATGCTCAACATGCTGATTACGATCTTGACGGCGCTTGTGATCAGCACAGCCATCAAGATCGTTGGCTCGCTGCTGGTGTCGGCTCTGCTGACGATCCCCGTCGCCATCAGCCTGCTGCTGGCGCGCAGCTTCAAGACCTCCGTTATTCTGTCCGTCGTCATCGCCGAAATAGCGGTGGTCGCCGGCCTTGTGATCGCGGGGATCTGGAATCTTGCCCCGGGAGCCACAATTGTGCTTCTGCTGATTGCGCTGCTGGTGCTGATTCTGGCCGGAAAGAAAGGATTCTCCGTCTGATCGTTATGCAGATGCAGGATGCTTCGAAGCGGAAAGGAGAAGGGAGATGCCGGATGTCAATACGGGACTTGCTTTGGCTGCCGGACTGGCCTCGTTCATTTCCCCCTGCTGCCTTCCGCTGTATCCTTCCTACTTGTCGTACATAACCGGCCTGTCGGCCGGCCAATTAAGAGCGGGGGAACAGCGCCGGAGCGCCCGTCTGCACACGATGAGCCATACACTGGCCTTTATCCTTGGATTTTCCGCCGTATTTTATTCGCTGGGCTTCGGAGCCGGGCTGTTCGGCCGGGTCTTTGCGGAGCATCGTGAACTGATCCGGCAGCTGTCCGCCATTCTGATTGTGGGAATGGGGCTGTTCCTGCTCGGTGTCTTCCAGCCGGCTGTTTTGATGCGTGAGCGGAAGCTTGAGATTGGCCGGAGACCTGCCGGATATATCGGTTCTTTTATTTTCGGGATCGGCTTCTCGGCCGGGTGGTCGCCCTGCATCGGTCCCATTCTGACGGCGATTATCGCTTTGTCGGCAAGTGAGCCGGGGTCGTGGCTCAGGCTGATTACGGCGTACAGCATCGGTTTTGCGCTTCCCTTTTTTGCCTTGGCCTTTTTTCTGGGAGGGGCAAGGAGGCTGCTAAAATACTCAGTGGTATTTATGAAGGCAGGGGGCACGCTAATGGTCTTGATGGGCGTCCTGCTGTTCACCGATCAGATGTTCCGCATTACAGTCTGGCTGCAAAGCATGACGCCGGAGTGGCTCAAATTCTGATCTTGATATTGTTGACGTTTATGTGAAACAGCCGGTTTGGTCTGTCGAAATTTGATCTGTCAAAAAAAATGCCCTCAAATGCGCTCTGTGATCATTATGGTCACAGGGCGTCTTGCCGTTTGCCCGATACGTGAATCTATTCGGACACTGGCGCATCTATCTTTTCATAGGGAGAAAAGGCTGCGGTAGCCGAGAAAAAACGCCTGATTCAGCAGGGAAAGATGCAGGCAGAAGGCGGTTTCGACTTGCCAAGCGCGGGCTGAAACATGTATCATGGTTTAGACAGGTTTGGCTTTGAGCGCCATGGTTATTATAGAAAAGAGGTAATTGCATGCCAACACCCAGCATGGAGGATTATCTGGAGCGCATCTACAAGCTGATCGATGAAAAGGGCTATGCGCGGGTTTCGGACATTGCAGAGGGACTGGAAGTGCATCCTTCGTCCGTTACTAAAATGATCCAAAAACTGGACAAAGATGAGTACCTGATTTACGAGAAATACCGGGGGCTTGTGCTTACCACGAAAGGCAAGAGAGTCGGTAAGCGTCTGGTTGACCGGCATCAGCTGCTGGAGGAGTTTCTCGCCATGATCGGGGTACAGGAGCAGAATATCTACAGGGATGTGGAAGGAATCGAGCATCACCTTAGCTGGGATTCCATAACCTGCATTGAGACGCTGGTGGAATTTTTCCGCCGGGACGAAGCGAGGCTGAAGGCGCTCAGCGACATTCAGCAGGAGCTTCTCAAAGAATCCTGATCCGGGCTTTGCCCTATTACGTGAATTAAATAACGAAGAGAAACGGACCTATCCTTCCGGGTATCGTCCGTTTCTTGCTGATTGACGCAACTTTTTCCAGTTTCCTTCGTCCAAATGTGTAGCAGAGAGAGAAGCTGCAACCTTATGGGGAGGAAACATGAAACGAAAAAGTTGGATTATCGGACTACTGCTAATCGTACTCATGATGCCGTTCGTACAGCCGGGAGCCGCCCATTCGGCAGCTGCTTCCATTACACTGGAACTGGACGGTTCAACTCTGGCATCTGAGGTGCCGCCTTATTTGAATGCCAAAAATGTCACGATGGTGCCGCTCGGTGTCATCAGCAAGGGTCTGAAAGCCGGCGTTCAGTGGAACCAGAGCACCAAGACGGTAACGGTTACCAAAGGCGGAGACGAGCTCAAGCTTACGAGCGGTAAGAGCAGCGCGCAGGTGAACGGCGCTTCCGTCGCTCTCGACAGCTCGGTTCTGATCCGGCAGGGACGCGTCATGGTCCCGATCCGTTTTGTTGCGGAGCAGCTTGGCCTCCAGGTTGTCTGGAACAAGGCGGAGCAGCTCATATCCTTGTACACGCTTGCCGAGGTTCCCGACGTTACGACCCCGGTGACTCCAACCGTGCCGACTGTCCCCAGTGTTCCATCGCCAACGGTGCCGACTATTCCCGGCACCGGCAAGGCGATGAAGGGGGTCTGGATTTCCACGGTATTCAATCTGGACTGGCCTTCGGCATCGTCTGCGGGGAAGGCGGACAAGCAGAAGCAGGAATACACAGCGCTGCTTGACAAGCTGCAGGCTGTCGGCTTCAACGCAGTTTTTGTACAAGTGCGTCCGTCGGGCGACAGTTTGTATCCCTCCGCGCTCGTGCCCTGGTCGAAGGTGCTTAGCGGCACGCAGGGCAAGGACCCCGGTTACGATCCGCTCGCTTTCATGATTGAGGAGACGCATAAACGCGGCATGCAGTTTCACGCCTGGTTCAATCCGTTCCGCGCGACTACCGATGGCAACACATCCCAGCTAGCGTCAAGCCATATCGTCAAGGCGCATCCCGATTGGGTCGTACAAATGAGTAGTAAAGCGGATAATAAATACTATATCAATCCCGGAATTCCCGAAGCCCGGCAGAGCATAATCGATACGGTGCTTGAAGTGGTGAAGGGTTACGATATTGACGGCGTTCATCTGGACGATTACTTCTACCCGTCCTCTTCTTTTCCGGACGACAGCACATATAAAGCTTATAACGCCAAGGGCATAGCATCCGTAGCCGATTGGCGGCGAGACAACATCAACGACTTCGTGCAGCAGCTCGGCGCCCAGATTCACGCGGTGAAGCCGGCTGTCTCCTATGGCATTAGCCCTTTCGGAGTGTGGCGCAACAGCAGCAAGGACAGCACGGGTTCGGATACCAAAGCGGGCGTAAGTGCCTATGACGACATGTACGCCGATGTGCGGATGTGGATCCAGCAGGGCTGGGTCGATTATGTGGCTCCGCAGATTTACTGGAGTCTCTCCTTCAACACAGCCAGATACGACAAGCTGGTCGATTGGTGGGTGAACGAGGTGAAGGGCACCGGCGTCAAGCTGTACATCGGACAGGCGGCGTATAAGGTGGGAGCTGCCGATCAAAGCGCCGAGTGGCAGAGCGGCCAGCAGATCATCAACCAATTGAAGTACAACGAAACCTACAGTGAGGTCCAGGGAAGCATCATGTTCCGCGCCAATGATATAACCGTACGCAATCCTGGCGATTTGACGAGCCTGCTGACTTTTTATTTTAAATCATGAACCGGAAAGTTTAAGACATCAAAAAACCCCTGTGCTCATAGATAAGCAGTAGAATCTATGGGAACGGGGGTTTGTCGTTCATGGAAATCCACGCGGTGTTTGAAGGCGGAGGGGTCAAGGGCGTATCGCTTGCTGGAGCGGTAAAGGCTTCGGAAGAGGCCGGGGTAACCTTCAGCCGGGTGGCTGGCACCTCTTCAGGCTCCATTGTCGCTTCGATGCTTGCTGCGGGTTACGACGGTGCAGGAATGAACCGGATCATTCGCGCAACATCGTTCCGGTCGTTCATGAAGCGTTCCCCGGTCTTCAACACCCGGATTATTGGACCTCCTCTAAGAGTGCTTCTGAAAAAAGGACTGTATTCCGGGGAAGCGCTCGAATCCTGGATTCGCGGTGTTCTGGAGAGGAAAGGAATCGTCCGCTTTCGTGATCTTCCTTCCGGCAAACTGTCCATCATCGCTTCCGACATAACGAACGGCAGACTGGTTGTGCTGCCTGATGATTTGCCGTCATACGGAATAGAGCCGGGTTCATTCGAGGTTGCAAGAGCTGTGCGCATGAGCTGCAGCATTCCCTATTTCTTCGATCCGGTGATGTTAAGATTGAGCGCGAGAGCATCGCAAGGCAAAAGCTTTGCGGAACAGTTCGTCTATATGGTCGACGGCGGCCTGCTCAGCAATTTCCCGATGTGGCTGTTCGATGAAGACACGAAGGAAGGCGGACCGCAAGTTCCGGTGGTCGGCTATCAGATGGTCGGCCGGGCGGAGCCGCATCCGAACCGGATAACAGGACCGTTCAGCATGCTGCAGGCGCTTGTGGAGACGATGCTCTCGGCGCACGACGAACGATATATCGAACATGAAAAGGTTGTCCGTACCGTCAAAATTCCTACACTCGGCATCGGCACTGTCCAGTTCGAGCTTACCCCCGAGCAGAGCGATGCCCTGTATCAATCCGGCTATGAAGCCGGGCGCGAATTTTTCCGGAAATGGCGACCCGGCCCTCACGCTTGAGCGCCTCCAACAAGACGAGCGGCGCATTCGGATTGAATGCGCCGCTCGTCTTGGCTGTGATCGGATTAATGATATTTGGGCAGCTGTTCATCATCATTCTTGCCTTTGCTGCCTTCGATGACTCGAAACGGATACGTCTTGCGTTTGGCCGCTGTTGGCGGCTGGCTCTTCCGAATGCCGGCAACCTTGGCCATCGTCTTCTGGGAAGGCTTCACCTTGCGGTGCTGACGCCCTCTGCCTCCCCCAAGCCGCCCCATCTGGTATCTGTACAGCAGAAACAGGAGCAAGATCATAACGACCGGAATAATAAAGCCTTGCAGCGAAGCCAGTCCTTGGCGGAGAAATCCGGACACGAGTCCGATCGCCGCCAGAACAATGGCGCTCCAGAATACAACAGCATCCCGTTTCATAGCCCACTCATCCTTTCGCAGGGTCCAATATGCCTCCGGTTACATTGGTTTGCTCATACCCCTTGGCTTCGATGGCTGCATCCAGCTCGCGCATCCGGTTAAAGGAGGCGATGGAGACTTCGACCTGATCGTCCTTCGGTTCCTTGGTGGTGAGAAGCTGAAGCCATAGTCCGGGATACCCGAGATAGCGCAGCACGGGGATTTCGCGGACAGCGTTCGTTCCCTTCAGCACTTCAAAGGAGACGCCGATAACGACCGGGAGCAGAATCAGGCGCTGGACGACGCGCTGCACCAGATTGTCCCAAGGGGCAAGTGAATAAATAATAACACCCAGCACAATCGTCAGCATCATGAAGCTGCTGCCGCAGCGATAATGCAGCCGGCTGTGCTTCTGCACGTTCTCTACCGTCAGTTCATCGCCCGCTTCAAAAGCGCTGATTACCTTATGCTCCGCGCCGTGATACTGAAACAGCCTTTTAACGACCGGAGTCTGGGAGATGGCCCACAGATAGACAAGCAGCAGTACGAGCTTAATGGCTCCTTCAATCAGGTTGTGCAGAATGTAGTTGTCGAATGCGTTGCCGAACAAAAAGGATTCGACAAATACAGGCACGAGCGTAAAGATGACCTTGCCGATAATGAAGGACAAAATCCCCATGACTGCGACCCCCAGCATCATGCCGAGACTCCAGCCTTCCTCTTTCTTCTCCTTCTGCTTCTTGGACTCTTCCTTAGGCCCGCCTTCGTCCTCGGCATAAGCCTCGGCGGAATAGTTCAAATGCTTCGATCCTTTGGCGCTGGCATCTATAATACTGACAAGGCCGCGAAGGAGCGGAATCTTGCGCAGCTTAAGTACCCAGCTCTTCTCGCTTCTCGGCACCTCCAAAAATGTGATTTCCTGATTCTTCCGCCTAACGGCCGTCACGTTGACATGCTTGCCGCCGAACATCACGCCTTCGATGACGGCTTGACCGCCGTAGCTCGGAGTTTCCTGGGACAACCAATTCACCTTCCCGCAAAAAAAAGTAGTGTATCCTTCTATACATTATTATTGTAACGAATTTTTGTTTACATTTCTACTTGGAACGCCGCGGCTTGTGCATACTAATCTTAAATGTGCAGCCGGATCTATCCGGAGCCTTCAAAAATGAAAGAGAAACGGGGACTGGTATGATGGGAAAAGTGGCCGAACAGCATAAGCCGATGACGAATCCGCTGTTTTTTGCAATAGAGACCGGGTTTTTCGCCGGTTTGATCTGGGGCGGTGTACGCTGGCTCTTTTATGCCATTCATTTTACAAAAGTGGTTCCGGGATTTCTCGGCGAGCCCTTCTTTAAGCATAAATTTCTGCTTACAACGGCCGGGCAGCTTGCGGGCTATTTGCTGTTCATCGGGTTCTCCGTTCTGTGCGCCATTCTGTATACTCTGTTGCTCCGTAAAGTTAAAGGTCCTTGGCTGGGCATGGTATACGGCGTTCTATGGTGGGCGATCCTGTTTCTGACATTATCCTGGCCGCTTCTGCGGCAGCCTCCGTTCCGGCTTCCCTGGAATACGGTCATTACGGAATTCTGCGTCTTTCTGCTCTGGGGACTGTTCATCGGATATACGGCTGCCAATGAATTCACCGACGAACGCAAGCGGGATGCAAGCACCGGAATGGCGTAATCGGCGGCTTCTAATCCGTATTCAGAGCCGCGCACAAAAAACTTCTCAGCCGCAGGCCTGCTATGCTACAATATAATGTGGCTATTTTCGAGAGGAGAATGTGATTATGGGCAACAACCGGGTCTCCAAACTGCGGAACGTAGTGCAGGATCACGGACTGGATGCGATATTGATTACAAGCGGCATTAATCGCCGCTACTTAAGCGGGTTTACCGGTTCCTCCGGATATGTGCTCATAACGGAAGAGGAAGCCTATCTGTTGACCGATTTCCGCTACATGACCCAGGCCTCCGAGCAGTCGAAGGGGCTAAAGGTTGTGCAGCATGCGCCGAGCTTTGTGGATACGGTGAGAGAACTGCTGCCCAAGGGAGGCAATTGCCGCCTCGGTTTCGAGCAGGATGATGTCACCTACGGTTCCTATGCCTCTTACGCGGAGGCGCTGAAGCCGGCAACGCTCGTTCCGGTGTCGCAGGCGGTCGAGAAGCTTCGCATGTTCAAGGATGAGGAAGAGCTTGCCGTTCTGAGACGGGCGGCTGATCTCGCAGATGATACTTTCCGCCATATCCTGAAAGTGATCAAGCCCGGTATGACCGAGCGGGATGTCGATCTGGAAATGGAGTTCTACATGCGCAGCCACGGGGCAACGGCTTCATCGTTCGATACGATCGTAGCTTCCGGGGAGCGCTCGGCTATGCCTCATGGTGTGGCCAGTGAGAAAGTGATTCAGAAGGGCGATATCGTAACCTTCGATTTCGGCGCACTGCTGGACGGCTACTGCTCGGACATCACGCGTACCATCGCCGTTGGCGATCCCGGAGCGAAGCTCAAGGAGATTTACGAGATTGTGCTGGAATCGCAGCTCTATGCGCTTGAGCATATCAAGCCGGGCATGACTGGCCGGGAAGCCGACGCGCTGGCGCGCGATATCATCGCTTCCAAGGGCTACGGCGACGCCTTCGGCCACAGCCTGGGCCATGGCCTAGGTATGGAAGTGCACGAATGGCCGCGCCTGTCCATGCGGAGCGACGATGTGCTGGAACCGGGCATGGTCGTTACGGTTGAGCCGGGTATTTATGTGCCTGGACTCGGCGGCGTCCGAATTGAAGACGATGTGGTCGTGACGGCGACCGGGGTCGAGAAACTGACTCATTCGTCCAAGGATTTCACCGTTCTGTAATTTTGCGGACGGACTCTTGCTTTAAGAGCGGGAGAAAGGGTTTAATGTTCTCATAAGAACATGCTATTCATGTGAATTCAGGAGGGGTTAATTCGTGATTTCTGTTAACGATTTTAAGACAGGCCTGACCGTCGAGGTAGACGGCGATATCTTCACCGTGCTGGACTTCCAGCACGTTAAACCGGGTAAAGGCGCGGCGTTCGTCCGCTCCAAGCTCAAGAACCTGCGCAACGGCAACACCGTTGAACGCACATTCCGCGCCGGCGAAACAATCGGCCGCGCCGTGATCGAGAACCGCGCTGTGCAATACCTGTATGCGAGCGGCTCCGAACATGTATTCATGGACAATCAGACTTATGACCAGTTCAGCCTGGAAGCTGGCCAGCTGGAATGGGAGCTGAATTTCCTTAAAGAGAACATGACCGTTAACATCGTCAGCTACCAGGGCGAACTGCTCGGCATCAATCTGCCGACGAGCGTGGAGCTGAAGGTTATTGAAACCGAGCCTGGAGTTAAAGGCAACACGGCTCAGGGCGCTACCAAAGCGGCCAAGCTGGAGACCGGCCTGTCGGTTCAGGTACCGCTCTTCATCAATGAAGACGACGTACTCTTGATCGATACGCGCGAAGGCAAGTATATCTCCCGCGCATAAGCTTCAAGCTTGAACCTTCAATAAAGCGAATAAACGATTTACCGGAAACCCGCGCCATGTGCGCGGGTTTTTTTGCTTTTTTTTATAACGCCACATGCGATCATCAATGGATATCACTCCGCCCGACTTCAGCCTAGCAGAAATAACTGACGAGGAAAGTTGGAGATATGTAAATATAACGTCATTATACTTTACGCGAGTAGCGATAAATGTGAAGTTTAGACAACATTTTCAGAACATTTCATGAATGCAAAAGGAAAAATGTAAAATATTCTCACATATTTTCATAGATTTTTCTTATATGACGTGTAAATGATCTTGTTTGATCTAAATATATCTAAAAATAATAAATATAAGTTTGATAAAACGATTCATTCACAGAACGGAAGCTATGAATCACTTAAAAATAATCAAACATAACAAAAAAAGGGGTCGCGGATGAAGGGCTTGAAATTAAGAATAATCTTTGGCTTGCTGATTGTTATCCTGATTATCCCTGCCGCGTACGGCCTTGAGGGGCTGGACCGGAGCAGAGGCCTTAGATCAGGGGCCATCATTAAGGTACAGGATGAAAGCTCAGGCTCCCTGGTGGCGCTTATGGGGATCGACGTTCTCAAGTCGCTGATGGTTCAGCAATTCCCCGATGATGATTCTGCTGAAGGGCCGACGCTGCTGTATGTCATTGGAGCCTCCGGACTCAGCGGATACGAGCAGGTGGAGGTCAAGGGATTGAAGGGCGGAGAGAAATTTCTCGGAGACAAGAAGAATCTGAGCGGACCTTACGTACTTGCCCTCAACGAGCGCGGCACAGCGGATCTTGTCTGAGCTGAGTCACGTAAGCTTCAGGTATGGAGGAGACCGGAAATCCGGGGAAAAGGCTCTTGACGACATCTCCTTGACTGTAGATAAAGTCGAATTTATTGCAGTTGTGGGGGAGAATGGATCGGGAAAATCAACGCTAGTCCAGCATATGAACGGTTTTCTCTGTCCGGATGAGGGCGAGGTGACGGTGCTGGGCGGGAAGACCTCGGACGTTCGCCACCGCTCCGGCTTGTGGCGCCGGGTCGGACTGCTGTTCCAATACCCTGAACGTCAGTTGTTCGAGGAGACCGTGATCCGGGACGTATCCTATGGGCTAAGGAATTAAGGAAGAATGTGGATATCGAATGGGGGAAGAGTGGGAAAGCCGCGGGCAAGATCCTCATTTTTTTGCAAAATAATTAACGCAACGGGTCACTTTCGTATTATACTGGTTTAAAGCGGGAAACCGAGTTTTTTACATAGAACTGAAGTTGGGAGTGAATGAGGTTTTGTCACTTTATGTCATGAAGTTCGGAGGTAGCTCCGTTGGCGATACCGAGCGTATGAAGCGGGTTGCCAAACGCATCGCGGATAAGCAGGATGAAGGCCACCGCTGTGTTGTGGTTGTGTCCGCCATGGGAGATACCACTGATGATTTGATCGATCAAGCGAAACTGCTGAACAGCGCGCCTCCTGCCCGTGAGATGGATATGCTGATGGCCAACGGGGAGCAAATCTCCATTGCGCTTCTGTCCATCGCCTTGAACGGCATCGGGCGGGAAGCCGTATCGTATACAGGCTGGCAGGCAGGCTTCCGGACGGACCCTACCCATGGACGTGCCCGGATCAACGAGATTGTACCGCGGCGTGTGCTGGAAGCGCTGGAGAAGAACAAAATCGTCATCGTCGCCGGATTCCAGGGAATGACACTTGACGGTGAAATTACAACGCTTGGACGCGGCGGCTCCGATACAACGGCCGTTGCGCTTGCGGCTGCCATCAAAGCCGATGTGTGTGAAATTTACACTGACGTTGACGGCGTCTATTCCACAGATCCGCGGATCGTGAAGAATGCCCGCAAGCTGAATGAAATTTCATATGATGAAATGCTGGAGCTCGCCAATCTCGGCGCCGCCGTTCTCCATCCCCGTGCGGTGGAATATGCGAAGCGGTACCAGGTGAAGCTGGTTGTGCGGTCGAGCTTCAATTATAATGAAGGCACTGTAGTGAAGGAGGAAGCAAGCATGGAGCAGGGAGTGGCGGTCAGCGGGATCGCTTATGATAAAAATGTGGCCCGGATCAGCATTTCCGGAGTTGCGGATGTGCCCGGGGTGCTGGCCCAGGTGTTCGGTAAGCTTGCCTCGGAAGGCATCAACGTGGATATTATCGTGCAGAGCGGAGTTCAGAACGGAGAGGCCGACTTCTCCTTCACCGTCTCACTGGATGAAATGGAACGGGCGAAGGAAGTCATCCGGGCGATCCGCGAAGAGCTTCCTTATCGTGACGTTACTTCGGAAGATAATCTCGTCAAAATTTCCATCGTCGGCGCGGGCATGGTCAGCCATCCCGGCGTAGCGGCGCAAATGTTCGAAGTGATTTCCGGGCTGGGCATCAGCATCAAGATGGTCAGCACCTCCGAAATCAAGGTCTCCTGTGTAGTGGAAGCCGGACGTCTGCAGGAGATTATCCGGGCGCTGCATACAGCTTATGAGCTGGATACCGACAATCAGGTCTTTGTTGGCGGTCCGCAGGATCGCCGTTAAGCTGCTAACCCAAGCCTGAACACTAATGATGGTATGAAGGCTCACGGCGTTTTGGAACGCTGTGAGCCTTTTGCTGATTATCATTAAACCGAGTGATTGACGATTGCCAGAACGATTGCCTGAATATGAAGAAGACCGGTTACGGGGCATTTCATGCCTGCGAAACCGGTTTTTTTCGTGCATTCCACAACTATGTGAGGTAGAGAGTCTGCTACCTGTTCATCCCCCTCGCTATGTTCCTCAATACTAGCTTACTACCTCATACTTCTCTCTAAATTAACCTGCAATTGCTTTATCTCCGCTCGGCCGACGGCTCTTCCAATCAAGGCTATGAAATCAGGCCAGCCGTTTGAATCTGCCGAGAATCTCGACCGTCTCCAGCACGTTCACAAAAGCAGTCGGGTCTACCGACATCACCGCTTTGCGCAGCTCGGCCAGTTCGTATCGTGTTGTCACGGTCATCAGCATCGTATTGCCTTCATGGCTGTATCCGCCCTCCGTATTGACGACGGTAACACCGTGCGGAAGCTGGTTGAGCCGTTCGAGCATCTCATTCTTATGCTTGGTCACGATGAAGCAGGTCAGCTTGACGTGCCGGATATGAATCAGATTGACAACCCTGCTCTTGACGAAGACACACAGCATGGCGTACAGCGCGGAATCCCAGCTCTTCATGAAGCCGAGTGTCAGGATGACGACTCCGTCCATGACGAACAGCACTGTTCCAATCGGCACGTCACGCTTGCGGGTAATGATGGAGCCCAGAATGTCGAAGCCCCCGGATGAACCTCCGGCGCGAAGCGAGAAGCCGACGCCTCCCGCGATGATCACACCGCCAAAAATACTGGCGAGGATCGGGTCCTTGGTCACTTGAACCTGGGGAATAACAGCCAGGAACCAGGTGGTAGAAGCGACACAGAGCATGCTTAGTCCGATGTATTTTTTGCCGACGGCGATGAAGCCCCAGATCAGGATCGGCAAATTGATCGCGAAATAGATCGCGGAAATATACTTGGGGTTCGTCAAGTACCCGAGGACGGATGCCGCCCCGGCTACTCCTCCGCTTAGCAGCTGGTGAGGAATCAGGAACAGCTTGAGTCCGGCTGCGACCAGCAGGGCGGAAAATACGGTTACTGCGGCGTCACGAACCGTACGTGACAGATTTACGGCTGTGGTTGACATGGTCGATGTGCGTGTAGGCATGAAAGCAATCCTTTCTGTTTATGGATGATAGAATCGATATCCAAAAAATATTTTATCACACTGAATATTTTTTTCTATCATTATTTTGTGAAAAATATCCGCCTTCATTGTAATTAGGTTGGTTTCCCATCCTTGCTTTTATGCCCGTTGTCCCATTTTTCGTAAACCGGCCTGTCTAAATCGCGAGCAAGCCGCATATTCATGAACAGATAGCGTGAAGCCGGAATGCCGGAATCTGTGGAAAAGGAGTGAGTCGGAGATGGACAAGTATGTGAGCTGGATGGCCGGTTTGCGGATTCTGTCCGGGAGCGTCGAGATTTTAGCTGCATTGCTCATGCTTAGACTAGGCCGGGTGGACAGGGCACTTGCCGTGAATTCGGCGCTGGCTCTTGTCGGACCGACGGTGCTGATCCTGACGACAACAATCGGCCTGTCGGGTATGGCAAGGGAATTGTCGCCGGGGAAGCTGGCATGGGTCTTTATCGGAGTGGCGTGCCTCTTATTCGGCATTTTGAAGAAATGATAGATTGGTAGGCATATAGAGCGGCGTACAAGCATAGATATGTAGCAAACCATCCGATAGAAGCATGATTTGGGGGGATGGCCTATGGCCAACGAATGGCTTCAATTATTTCCCGAAAAAGTGAGAGCCGCGCTTTCCCGTCTTCCGCTCCAACTGTTGGACAGGGTGGAGGAGATTCGCCTAAGAGAAGGCCGCCCGCTTGAGATCAACTATGAAGGCCGCTATGCCTTTGTAAATGCTGCCGGAGGCGTGGCCTCGGAATCCGAGGCTTACCGGCCCGACCGGGAGGACAGCCACCGGATGCTTGACCTGATCAGCAATCATTCGCTTTATACGATGGAAGAGGAGCTGCGCAAGGGCTTCATTACGATTCCGGGCGGACACCGGATCGGACTGGCCGGCCGGGCGGTACTGAGCGGCGGCAGCGTGGGCCATCTACGCGATATCGCCGGCTTCAACATCCGGATCGCCCGGGAACTGCCCGGCGTCGCCGATCCGGTGCTCCCCCATCTATTCGATGCGGGCGGCCGGAGGGTGCTGCATACGCTGATCATCTCGCCGCCGCAGCATGGCAAGACGACGCTGCTTAGGGATCTTGCCAGGCAAATCTCGTGCGGCGGCACAGGCGCCGGCGTCCGGCGGCCCGGCTTCAAGGTCGGCATCGTGGACGAGCGTTCCGAAATCGCGGGCTGCCGAAGAGGCGTTCCCGCCTTCGACATCGGCCCGAGAACGGACGTGCTGGACGGCTGTCCCAAAGCCGAGGGCATGATGATGATGATCCGGTCACTGTCGCCGGATGTGCTGATCGCAGATGAGATCGGACGCCCGGAGGATGCCGAGGCGGTAATGGAGGCTCTGCATGCCGGAATCACCGTTCTGGCAGCTGCGCATGGCCGGGAGGCGTCGGAGCTTGGCATGCGGCCCGGACTGGGGCGGCTGATCGAGATGGGGCTGTTCGAACGGTATGTCATCCTGAACCGGTCAGGCGGCGAGCTGAGCTGCCGGGTGCTGGACGGCAGGAAGCGTCCGCTCCATGCGGTTCCGGGAATCCGGACAGGGGGGCGGGAGGCATGATCAAGCTGCTGGGCGCCATTCTGATCCTCGCATCCGCAACGCTTGGAGGCTTCACCGCAGCGAGACGCTTTGCGCAGCGGCCCCGCAGCATCCGGGGGCTGATTGCGGCTCTGCAGCGGCTGGAGAGCGAGATCACTTATGGCTATACGCCGCTGCCCGAGGCGATGGGACGCATCGCCGCCCAGTCCCTGGAGCCGCTCCGCAGCCTGTTCCTGGACATCGCGGACGATATGGGCGATCCGCATAACCGGACCGCGCGCGAAGCGGTGGAGCGGGCGGTCCGCTCCCACTGGCAGGCGACCGCGATGAAGGCTCCGGAACGCGAGAGTCTCCGCCAGCTCAGCTTCACGCTGGGCGTCAGCGACCGGCAGGATCAGGCGAATCATATTGCTCTCGCGCTCCGGCAGCTGGCACAGGAGGAGCAGACAGCCCGGGAAGAACAGGCCAAATACGAAAAAATGAGCAGAAGCCTGGGTGTTCTTCTGGGGGCGCTCATCGTCATTCTGATTTGTTAGCGAGGTGCCAGGGATGAATATCGAAGTGAATGCGATCTTCCAAATTGCCGGCATCGGCATCATCATTGCCATGATTCATACCGTTCTGAAGCAGATGGGCAAAGAGGACTTCGCGCACTGGGTCACGGTTATCGGCTTTGTCGTCGTCCTCTTCATGGTCGTGAGGATGCTGGACGGACTGCTGCAGGAAATCAAAACGATTTTCCTTTTTCAATAAACCGCCATGGAAATCATTCAAATTGTTGGTGTCGGACTTCTGGCGACCGTGCTGATCCTGGTCCTCAAGGAACAGAAGCCGGTGTTCGCCTTCCTGCTGGCCACAGTAACCGGAATTCTGATCTTCATGGTGCTGCTCGGCAAAATCGGCGGCGTCATCTCCACACTTCAGCGTCTGGCGGAGTCGTCGGGAATGGAGACGGTGTATCTGAAGACGATCTTCAAAATCATCGGCATCTCCTACATCGCAGAGTTTGGAGCGCAAATCGTCCGGGACGCCGGCCAGGAATCCATTGCCTCCAAGATCGAACTGGCGGGCAAGGTGCTCATTATGACGCTGGCGGTCCCGATTATCGGGATCATTATCGAGACCGTTATGAAGCTGCTGCCGGCCTGATATCCGCAAGGGCTGGACGATTTCCGCGAGAGGAGGAGCCGTTATGGGAAAAAGAGCCGTCTTTCGTCCGCCAAGGTCCGTATCTACCCTTCTGCTTCTTCTGCTCTTCCTGTGCGCGGGAACCGGACTGGCCTTCGCCGAAGCCACAGGTTCAGGCGGAAGCTCTCCGGAAGCTGTAACGGCAACCTCGGATTCAGAGACAGGCTCCGGTGTGCAGGAGTATTCGGGCCTCGATCAGGGTAAGGGGACAGCTTCACAGTCAGGTCTGGCCGCAGAGGCTGAAGGGTTCGCCGGTGACAGTTCCGCTGCGGCGGGCGTTCCGGAGGCGGCTCCTGGCACGAACGGAGCATCCGGCGGCAGCGGCGGGGGATCGTCAGGCGCTGTCAACGAATGGGTCAGAAGCCAGGTCGATGATCTGCCGAAGGACGGCGTCGAAAAATACTGGAACCAGTTAATGAAGGATTACGGCGGGTTTTTTCCGGAAGGTACGACTCCTTCCCTTATGGACATGCTGCTGCCCGGCGGCAAGGGAATCAGCATGCAGAGCGTGCTGTCCGGGCTTCTGAACTATATGTGGCATGAGGTGCTCTTCAACGGCAAGCTCCTTGTCACCATTGTGATGATCAGCGTGCTCAGCATGATACTGGAGACGCTGCAGACGGCGTTCGAGCGAAAGACGGTCAGCAGAGTGGCGTACATGATCTGTTACATGGTGGTGGTCGTTATCGCGGTGAACAGCTTCAGCGTCGCGATTGGCTACGCCAAGGACGCAATCGACAGAATGATTGATTTCATGATGGCCATGGTTCCGCTGCTGTTCGCCCTGCTGGCCTCCATGGGGAACTTCGTCACCGTCTCGGTGACTCACCCGCTGATCGTCTTCATGATTCATCTGGTCGGCATTCTGATCCATACGATGGTGTTCCCGCTGCTGTTCTTCTCGGCAGTGCTTCATCTGGTCAGCTCGATATCGGACAAATATAAGCTTACCCAGCTGGCGAATCTTCTTCGCAACATCGGCACCGGCGTGCTCGGCGTTCTGCTGACCGTGTTTCTCGGGGTCATATCGGTCAGGGGCATTACCAGCTCCGTCACAGACGGCGTAACGCTGCGGGCGGCCAAGTATGTGAGCGGCACCTTCGTTCCTGTCATTGGCAAAATGTTCGCGGACGCCACCGACACTGTCGTTTCCGCGTCGCTCCTGGTCAAGAACGCGATCGGCTTGTCGGGTATTATCATCATCCTGTTCCTGTGCGCGTTTCCGGCCATCAAGATCCTGGTGCTTGCGCTGATCTACAATGTGGCGGGAGCAGTGATGCAGCCGCTTGGCGACACGCCGATCGTAGCGTGCCTGCAGCAGATCGGCAAGAGCATGGTGTATGTGTTCGCAGCGCTGGCGGCTGTCTCGCTGATGTTCTTTCTGGCGGTAACGATTATGGTTGCCGCAGGCAACGTGACGGTGATGATGCGATGAACCGGAGGGGACTGGAGGTGGAGCATGGGCTGGCTCTCGGGATGGCTGCGTGAAGTCATATTGATCGTGCTGATGGCGGGCTTCATCGAGCTTCTGCTGCCTAGCAAATCGATGGAGCGGTATGCAAGGCTGGTGCTGAGCCTGCTGGTTCTGCTGACAATTCTTAGTCCTATCGTCTCTCTGCTTAAAGGAGACGCCGCCTCGCAGCTCAGTCTGGCGCTCAGCCGGACAATTGAGGACGAGGGAGGGAGCAGCGGGAAGGAGAGCCGGGAGCTGGCCGATATTTTGGCTGACGGACGCAAGCTGGCTTCCGGAAGCCGGGAGCAGAGCCTGAAGCTGGCCGCAGGACAGATCGCCGGGCAGATGAAGGAAGAGATTGCGGCGGCGACGGGAAGACGGGGAGTGAAGGTATCGGTATCGCTCGGGATGACCGGCGGCGAGGGCGACGATGTGCCTGTCATTACAAGGGTTGCCGTCAGCTTGCCGTCAAGCGCTCAGGCGGCGGAGAGCAGCACCGCGGGCAGCGGCGAGGGTTCTCCGATCATGGTCGAGCCGGTGGCCGGCATCTCCGTTCAGCTCGGCGACGAGCAGGGGACTCAGCCCGCAGGGCAGAGTGCCAAAGATACGGAGGACACGCAGGATGAGGGGGACCGCGCCGAACAAGAGACCGTAACAGCGCTGCTCGCGAAGAACTGGAGTTTGGACCGGGATGTCATAACAGTGACTGGAACGCCGGATAAACAGTCCTATGCCGGGGCTAACCGGCAGTAACAGGAGGGAAGCAATATGGGCAAATGGCTGAAGAAGCTGGAGGAACTGGTAGGAGGCGGGGAGAATCCGAAGCGGTCTATTACATTCCGCTGGCTTCTAATTCTGGCACTGCTGGGCGTGGCGATTATGCTGTTCAATTCCTTCGTCCATGTGAAGAAGCTGGATAGCGACAATACAGGGAGAGAGCCGCCAGCCTCCCAAAGCTCCCAGGCAACCCTGCAGGAGCAGACCGAGAATGACGCCAGCTCATTTGACGGAATCGAACGGGAAATGGAGAACCGGCTGAAGGGCATTCTGGAGCAAATTGTCGGCGTGGGGACCGTGGATATCATGGTAACCGTGGATTCCACGGAAGAGGTGGTCGTACAGCGCAATGTCAATGACTCGCAGCAGCTCAGCGACGAGACGGACGCGAACGGCGGCAAACGTCATACGACGACCTATACGAGGGATGGAGAGATCGTCACCTACAGCAACTCGGGGGACGAGACTCCGATCGTCACGAAGAAGATCAAGCCCCAGGTCCGGGGCGTTCTGATCGTAGCCAAGGGGGCGGAGAACAAGGTGGTGAAGGGGCTGATCGAGCAAGCAGTTCAAAAAGCGCTCAACGTGCCGAGCTACCGCATCTCCGTTGTACCGAGAAAGCAGGAATAGGCTGTTCCGCGGGACGGGGCGCTGCTCAGCGCTCACCCTGCCCGGCAAGAGTTACTCAATCGCAAGAACATGAATAAGGAGGAAGAAGGATGAACGGAAAAAGACAGACAATCTGGTTGGTGTCCATGCTCAGTTTGATGGTGGTGCTCTCCGCTTACTATTTGTTCACGGAGGACTCGGGAGTCTCATCCCCGAAAGAGACGGCGGGAACGATTCAGGTGGATTCCGTGAAGAACGGCGGGGCAACTCTCGCTGACGGCGGCGCTACAGTCAGCGAAGTAACGCCTCAGGATGCAGCTTCGGCGAATGATTCCTCGGCATCCGCCGGTCAGTCCGCTTCGAGCGATAATACAGCTGCCACGGATATCGGCAGCACCGACGGCACGGACGGCAAGACCACGGCTGATGGCAAGACCACAGCGGACGGCAAGGCCACAGCGGATGCTTCATCCGCAGCCGCAGGAGACAACGGTGCCGCATCGGCAGCCGATGCCGGCACCTCCAAGGGTACAGCCGCTCCATCGGCGGCTGTCCAGAGCCCCGATGCATCTCCCAAGGCTTCTGCCCAATCGGGCAAGACCGGCTCGGATAAATCGGCTTCGGCCGGGGAGAGCAGCGGCGTTTCGAAGAAAGACGCCGCCGTGCTCGATCAGGTCGCCTCGCAGAGCGCTTCGGCTTCCAGCATGTTCACCAACTACCTCTATGAGCGCGAGCAGAACAACCTGAAGGAACAGAATGACCTGATGGCTGTCATCAACGATATGGGCAAGACGCCGGAGGAGAGCGCCGCTGCCCAGCAGCAGTTGAACAAACTTGAGGAGAAGGAATCGAAGATTACAAGCATCGAAGAGCAGCTGCAGCAGCAGTACGGCGACGCCATCGTCAAGGAAGAAGGGGAAGATACCTACAAAGTGGTCGTGCTCAGCGACAAGCTGGATGTGAAGCAGGCCGCGGGCATCATCGATCTGGTTATGAAGGAACTCAGCGTATCCCAGGATAAAGTGAGCGTCCAGCATGTGTCGGAGCAGTAAAATATCGAATAAACAGAACATTTGGCGAAAGAGCCCGGGCTTGTTCCGGGCTCTTTCTATTTCCTGCGTTTATGATATAATACATAACGTCATCCGAAGGTACAGGCTACCGGCCGAGTTATGGTTTCAAGAGAAAGCTGAAGGAGTGAATGGATCGAAATGTTCAAACTAAGCGAAATTAAGGAATTGATCAAACTGCTGGACCAGACTTCCTCCGTCCATGAACTGGAGATTGAGAGCGAAGGAATGAAGCTGGCCATCCGCAAGCCGGACCGGTCCGAAGCTGCGGAAGTGCAAGCAGTTCCGACAGCTCCTTATCCGTATCCCTTTACACCGGCTCCGCAGGCTCCTGTATCCCAGCCGTCCGTCCAGTCGGCTCCGGCCGCAGCCCCTCAGGAATCTGCACCGGCTCCTGCAGAAGGAAATTTACATAAAATCGTATCTCCAATGGTAGGAACGTTCTACACCTCGGCTTCGCCGGATTCTCCTGCTTTCGTCAGCGAAGGAGACAAAGTAACCGAGAAATCGACGGTGTGCATTATAGAGGCAATGAAGCTCATGAACGAACTTGAAGCCGAAGTTCGCGGCGAGATCGTCTCAATTCTGGCCGAGAACGGCCAGCTGGTGGAATATGGCCAGCCGCTGTTCCTGGTGAAACCGGAATAGCCAAATATTTCAACTGGTGACGGATGGCAAGGACCAGCGCCGCATGAGCGGATAATGAGAGGAAAAGGCCGACGTTTCTTATTAGGATCCACTTGGTTATAGCTTCATTTATTAAACTGGACTTAGATTTCTCGGTAAACGTTTGGCGTCAAGAAGACGCCGATAGACGTTTATCCTTGGGAGGATAGACATGAACATCCATAAAGTGCTGATTGCCAATCGGGGCGAAATCGCCGTCCGGATCATTCGCGCCTGCCGCGAACTTGGCATTTCCACCGTAGCCGTCTATTCGGAGCCCGACCGCGATTCGCTTCATGTCCGGCTTGCCGACGAAGCGTACTGCATTGGCCCTACGGCGTCCAAAGACAGTTATTTGAACTTCACGAATATTATGAGCGTCGCAACCCTGACGGAATGCGACGCCATTCATCCCGGCTACGGCTTTCTGGCTGAGAACGCCGATTTCGCCGAAATTTGCGGGTCCTGCAACATCATCTTTATCGGTCCGTCTCCGGAAGCCATCACCCGAATGGGAGACAAGGCTGTCGCGAAGGATACGATGAAGAAAGCGGGAGTTCCCGTCATCCCGGGCTCGGACGGTTTAGTTGAAGACGTGGAGGATGCGGTCCGGCTCGGACGGGAGATCGGCTACCCGATCATCGTCAAAGCGACTGCCGGCGGCGGAGGCAAGGGAATCCGCATTGCCGAGGACGAGGAATCGCTTGTCAAGCAGATCACCGCAGCCCAGCAGGAAGCCCAGAAGGCGTTCGGCAATGCCGGCGTATACCTGGAGAAATACCTGACGGGCATGAAGCATGTCGAGATTCAGATTATCGCCGACAATCACGGCAATGTGGTGTACCTGGGCGAACGTGACTGCTCTGTGCAGCGCCGGCGGCAGAAGCTTGTCGAGGAGGCGCCTTGCCCGGTGCTCACGCCGGATATCCGGCAGGCCATGGGCGAAGCGGCCGTGCGCGCTGCGGAGGCAGTGAGATACTCCGGCGCAGGGACGCTGGAGTTCCTTCTCGGTTCGGACGGGCAATTCTATTTCATGGAGATGAACACCCGCATCCAGGTTGAGCATCCCGTTACCGAGATGGTGACGGGCGTCGATCTGATCAAGGAAATGATTTCGGTAGCGGAGGGCAATCCGCTGACCTTTACGCAGGATGATATCAGAATCAACGGCTGGGCCATCGAGTGCCGGATCAACGCGGAAGATCCGGCGAAGAACTTCATGCCTTCGCCGGGCAAAATCGGATTCTACCTGCCCCCAGGCGGGCTCGGCGTACGCATCGACAGCGCCGCCTACCCCGGATGCACAATATCGCCTTTCTACGACTCCATGATCGCGAAGTTGATCGTCTGGGCGCCGACCCGTCAGGAAGCGGTGCAGAAAATGAAGCGGGCCTTGGGTGAATTTGCCGTGGAAGGCATTCATACGACTATCCCGTTCCATCAGAAGCTTCTGGAGCACCCGGTGTTCCTGGACGGCAACTTCGATATTAAATTCCTGGAGGAATATGAAATTTAGGGCATGGCCGCTTTGTTTGTCATAAAGATCGGCAAATGATATAGTATGTTTAATGAGAAACGAACTTACGCTTAGGCCAGTATGAACTAAGTTGAAAGGTGTGGGGGACAATTATGAGTACAGTGCCTACAGAATTCGAGCGGACGGAAATCGGTGAAATCCAGATCGCTCCCGAGGTAATCGAGATTATCGCGGGACTAGCAACCGTTGAGGTTAAAGGCGTGGCCGGCATGAGCGGCGGATTTGCCGGAGGCATTGTCGAGCTCCTGGGCCGCAAGAACCTTTCGAAGGGCGTTAAAGTAGAAGTCGGCCAACGCGAGGCGGCGGTGGATGTATCCGTTATCGTCGAATACGGCAACCGTCTTCCTGAAGTCGCAGCTGAGATTCAGCGCAACGTCAAGCGTTCCATCGAGACGATGACCGGCCTGACCGTGGTGGAAGTGAATGTCCAAATTCACGATGTTCAGTTCAAGGCCGTCGAGAAGAACACAAGCGTCGAAGATACGGATTCTGCTCTTCGCGTGAAATAAGGACTCTGGCGAGGCAGCCTGAAGAATCCATACATTCCCGGGGTCCCTACCAGGTGTACCTGAGCAAGCATCAAACGACAGCCCCACCAACTGTGTGGGGTTTTCTTTGAACCCCCGACGCTTTCGGTCGAGGGTTTCTCTATTTTAAGGAGGTTATGCGGTTCGTGGCCAAAATTTTGGACAGACTTCTGCTGTTTCTGTACAGCTTAAGCATCGGAATATTATCGGTAATTGCCCTCCTTCTGCTAAGCGGCGTCGTGCCCTGGAATCTGGAGATCCGTGACTGGAACACGGTCTACATCGCTGCGGTCGCCGGCTCGGTCATTCTGTTCCTGCTCAGCATCCGCTTCTTCTATATCTCGCTGCGCCGGGACCGTTCTTCCAGTCTTTCGGTCGATCAGCGGACGGAGTACGGGGATATTCAAATCTCCATGGAGACGATTGAGAATTTAAGTCTGAAGGCCGCAGGACGCGTCAAAGGCATCCGGGATCTGAAGTCGCGCATTCGCGTGTCTCAGGCGGGTCTCGAAATTATGATTCGCGGCGTCGTCGACGGCGATCATTCGCTGCCGCTGCTGACATCGGATATCCAGCGCCAGGTTCATGAATATGTGCAGGAGACGACAGGCGTTCCGGTAGCCGATGTGTCGGTCTACATTGCGAACCTTGCTCAGTCCCCCAGCTTCAAAAGTCGAGTGGAATAGAGGTGGGTTTCCCCTATGCCCTGGAGAGAATTATGGGAAAGTCACGGAGGCAGAATAACGGGAGCGGCTTTTGGTCTGCTGCTAGGCATCATTTATTTAATCAGCGGTTTTTGGGATATGCTGTTCTTTGCACTGGTTGTGTTCATCGGGTATACGCTTGGCGGACGAAAAGACGCACAGGCTCCCCTGTTTCCCTGGCGGGAACTGCTGGAGCGGCTGTCGTCCCGTTGGCGCCCTTTTAAATGAACCGCGCTAAAAGTCTTTCTTTCGGGAGCGTACCGGTTAGCTGTGAATGATCTCCGAATGAGGACTGGCGCGGTTTTTTTTAAAATATAAGACATTATAAGTTGTTGCTTACAATAGGTCTTCTATTTCTCGGTAAATGCACGGCGCCTAAAGGACGCCGTTAGGCGTTTATCCTTGTGATAAGAATTAATAAGCGATTTGCTAAGAAGAAGTCTGTCTGTTAAGGGGGAAGGGACTCTTCGATTTTCGCTCCCCGCCTCTCGTATGGAATTGAAACGTGATGCGGACATTATCAGAGAGAGCCTTGAACGGGTGCATGGAAGCGGTAATCCCCCCGGCCGAACTCCGGCTGTAAGCGCCGAACTCCGGCTGTAAGTATATGAAGGAGGTACTAATGAAAAGACGCGTAGCAAGAGAAATTGTGATTCAAAGTCTGTATCAGATGGAAATGAATGAGGTAGAGAGCAGCGAAGCCGTGACCATGCTGCTGGACGAAGCGGCCGAGGATAACGAGACGGACCGGACAATCGGGGACGAGGCGCTGATGCGGGATTATGTGCTCAGCCATGTCAACGGCATATGGGAAGCCAAGCCTGCGATCGACGACATGCTGGAACACTATTTGAAAGGCTGGCAGATGAGCCGTCTCTCGCGTGTGGACCGTCAAATTTTGCGATTGGCCGCCTATGAAATGATCTATCTGAACGATGTACCGGCCAAAGTTGCCGTCAATGAGGCGATTGAGCTGGCCAAGCATTTTGGTACAGAGGATTCCGGCAAGTTCGTCAACGGCGTACTGGGCAAGATGATTCAGGATCTGGAAGAGCTGAAGGCTAAACATAACTGATCAGCAGGACCGAATGGCTGCAAGCCGCGGGCCTATCCAACTAACTTCAAGAATAAGGGGAGAAGAGTGTCATGACAGCAGCAATCATCAGCGGTAAATTGGTTTCCGAAGAGATTCGTGTAGATATCGCCAAGGAGGTCGCGACGCTCGCGGGGCAAGGCGTTAAGCCGGGCCTGGCCGTTGTACTCGTCGGTGAAGATCCGGGTTCGCAGGTCTATGTGAACAGCAAGGAAAAAACATGCATCAGCCTCGGCTTTCACTCGGTCGTACACCGGCTGCCCGCAACCACCACTCAGGAGCAGCTGCTCGCCTTGGTAGATGAACTGAACAACGACGATGATATCGACGGTATTCTGGTGCAGCTTCCGCTCCCCAAACACATCAACGAAAAAGCGGTAATCGACGCCATTTCCGTAGAGAAGGACGTAGACGGCTTCCATCCGGTCAACGTCGGCAATCTCGTTATCGGCGATGACAGTCTGCTGCCCTGTACGCCTGCCGGCGTCATCGAGCTGATCAAGCGGACGGGCATTGACCTCTCCGGCAAGCATGCGGTTGTTGTCGGACGCAGCAACATTGTCGGCAAGCCGGTATCTCTGCTGCTGCAGCGGGAGAACGCGACAGTTACAATGTGCCATTCCCGTACGACTAATATGGCCGAGCTGTGCAAAATGGCCGATGTGCTCGTGGTGGCAATCGGCCGCGCCAACTTCATCGACGCATCCTATGTGAAGCCGGGCGCGGTTGTAATTGACGTAGGCATGAACCGTCTGGACAACGGCAAGCTGGCGGGAGATGTCGATTACGACAGCGCCAAGGAAGTTGCAGGCTACATAACGCCGGTTCCCGGCGGCGTGGGCCCGATGACCATCACGATGCTGATGGTGAACACCCTGACGGCAGCGAAGCGCCGCCGCGGTCTGGAATAGGGAGCCTTCTCATGGCGGATCGCAAGGTATTTTCCATTAAAGATCTGAACCGGTACATCCGCATGAAGCTGGACTCTGACACCGTGCTGTCCGATGTGTGGATTCGGGGCGAGATTTCGAATTTCACGCATCACGGCAGCGGACATATGTACTTCACGCTGAAGGACGAGAGCAGCCGGATCAAGGCGATCATGTTCGCGTCCCACAACCAGCGGCTGCCGTTCGTACCGAAGGAAGGCTCACGGGTAATCGCCAGAGGAAATGTAACGGTGTATGAGCGGGACGGACAATATCAGTTCTACGCTACCCATATGCAGCCCGACGGCATCGGCAGCCTGTATCTGGCTTACGAGCAGTTGAAGAAGAAGCTGGAGCAGGAGGGGCTGTTCGATCAGGGGCGGAAGCGGCCGCTTCCCCGTTACCCCAAATGCATCGGCGTTGTAACGTCGCCGACGGGAGCGGCGGTCCGGGATATTCTGATTACGCTTCACCGGCGGTTTCCGCAGGTGGAGATTGTCCTGTATCCCGTGCTTGTCCAGGGGAAGACCGCCGCGCCTTCCATCGTGAAGGCGATCCGGAATCTGAACGTCATCGGCGAAGCCGACGTGCTCATTGTCGGCCGGGGCGGCGGCTCGCTGGAGGAGCTGTGGGCGTTCAACGAAGAAGCGGTTGCGCGCGCCATCGCCGAGTCGGACATTCCGGTCATCTCGGCTGTCGGCCACGAGACCGATTTTACGATCGCGGATTTCGCGGCCGACCTGAGGGCCGCGACGCCCACGGCCGCAGCGGAGCTGGCCGTGCCGAGCTCGGCGGAGCTCATGTCGCAGCTCCGCCAGCAGCAGCGCCTGCTGCGCCAGGGCTTGCAGCGGCGCGCGCAGCGCGGCCGCGAGCGGCTGGACGCGCTGCGGCGCTCGCCGGCGCTCACGAATCCGCGCCGGCCCCTGCTCCAGCACGCGCAGCGGCTGGACATGCTCCAGCAGCGGCTGACGCGCGCGCTGGAGTCGAAGGCAGCGCGGGCGCGCGACCGTCAGGCGGTGCTGCATCACCGCCTGGAGCGGCACAGCCCGCGCGAGGGCGTCATCGCCGCGAGGCAGCGCGCCGAATCCGCGAAGCGGGAACTGGCCGCCGCCATGAGGGCGGCCATTGGGAACAAGCGCGCCCGGTTCGCGGCGGAGCTCAAAGCGCTGGACGCGCTGAGCCCGCTTAAAGTCATGGCGCGCGGATACAGCCTGGTCTATGACGAGAAGGAACAGCACCTGATCAAATCGCTGGGCGAGGTTCAGCTCGGCGACCTGGTTGTCGTGAAGCTGGCGGACGGCCAGCTGGACTGCCAGGTATGGGGAATGAAGGAGGATGCGAAGGAACATGGCGAAGGAAGAAGCGGAACTGGGGTTTGAGGAAGCGATGGACCGGCTGGAGCTGATCGTGCGTGAACTGGAGCACGGCGATGTTCCGCTGGAGAAAGCGATTGATCTGTTCCAGCAGGGCATGAAGCTCTCCCAGCTGTGCGGAGCCAAGCTGGAGCAGGTGGAGCGCAAGATCGAGATGATCGTCGAAGAAGACGGAGAACTGCGCAAGAAGCCGTTCGGCGATGCGCTGGAAGGGGCTGCCGATGAATTCTGATTATAGCGGCAGCGGCGCACTTCGCGGAGACGGGCCTGAGGACCGGCCTGCATCGGAAGCTGTGTCCGGTCCCAATGACCGCCGCCAACCGCTGAATGAATATATGGCAGGCGTTACGGATTTGGTAACCGCCCTGCTGACGCCTGAGAAGCTGTTCCCGGCGCATTGGGAGGTTCCGGCCAAGCTGGCAGAAGCGATGGGCTACTCGCTGCTTGCCGGAGGCAAGCGCCTGCGTCCTCTTCTCGTGATCGCGGCCTGCGAGGCGCTCGGGGGAAGCCGGGAAGCGGCGCTTCCGGTGGCAGCCGCCATCGAGATGGTGCATACTTACTCACTGATCCATGACGACCTTCCCGCGATGGACGATGACGATTACCGCCGCGGACGGCTGACGAATCATAAAGTGTTCGGGGAGGCGACCGCCATTCTGGCGGGCGACGCGCTGCTGACGCATGCTTTCTACAGCGTCGTTCAGTCCTCACGGGCTCACGGCGTTCCTGCCGAGCGTGTGCTCTCAATCGTCGAGGACCTGGCCGAGATGGCCGGTCCGCGCGGCATGGTCGGCGGACAGACCGCCGATATGGATGGCGAGCAGGGGCTGACTGATCTGGACAGCCTGAAATACATCCATCTGCACAAGACGGGGGACTTGATCGTATTCTCGCTGCTGGCCGGTGGCCGGATTGCGGGAGCGGACGAGCGGCAGCTGGAGGCGCTCCGGCGTTTTGGCGTTAATATTGGACTGGCCTTTCAGGTGCAGGACGATATTCTGGACCTTGTCGGGGACGAGGGCAAGCTCGGCAAGAAGACCGGAAGCGATGTCCGCCAGCAGAAGGTGACTTATCCTTATTTTATCGGGCTGGAGGAATCGCGCCGGGAAGTGGAGCGGCTCACAGGAGAGGCCAAGGATGCTGTGCTGGACGGCGGGTTCTCCGACGCGTCGCGGCTTCTGGAGATCGCGGAGTATTTAATGTCGAGAGATCACTAGAGCTTGTCACGGAAACGGCTGCCTTTCGACAGCCGTTTCACTTATGTTATAATGAGGGTTATACTTTACAACATCAGGAAAGCGGGGAATTCACGTGCTGCTTCCACAACTGAATGATCCACAGCAACTGAAATCGCTATCGATCGAGCAATTAAACTCGCTGGCGGACGAGATTCGCCGGTTTTTAATTGAGAAGCTGTCCGTTACCGGCGGACATCTGGCCTCCAATCTGGGAGTCGTGGAGCTCACGCTGGCCCTGCATTACTGTTATGACAGTCCCAGGGACAAATTCATCTTCGATGTCGGACATCAGGCGTATGTCCATAAAATATTGACCGGCCGCAGTGACCGCTTCGATACGCTCCGCAAATTAGACGGGCTGTGCGGCTTCGTCAAGCGATCCGAGAGCGAGCATGACGTATGGGAAGCCGGACACAGCAGCACCTCACTCTCCGCCGCGATGGGCATGGCAATGGCGCGCGACTTCAAGGGAGAGGACAACAAGGTGGTCGCCGTGATCGGCGACGGTGCGCTTACGGGCGGCATGGCCTTTGAGGCGCTGAACCATATCGGCCACGAGCGGCGCAAGCTGATGGTTATTCTCAACGACAATGAGATGTCCATCGCTCCGAATGTCGGGGCCATGCACAACTATTTGAGCAAAATCCGCTCGGACCGGCATTATCTGCGGGCCAAGGATGAAGTGGAGACGCTGCTGAAGAAAATTCCGGCGATCGGCGGACGATTGGCGAAGACGGCAGAGCGCATGAAGGACAGCGTGAAATACATGATGGTTCCCGGCGTGCTGTTCGAAGAGCTGGGCTTCACGTATTTGGGCCCGGTGGACGGCCATGACATCCAGACGATGATCGATACATTCCATCAGGCGGACAATGTTGCGGGTCCGGTGCTTGTTCATGCGCTGACTACCAAGGGCAAAGGCTATAAGCCGGCGGAAGCCGATTCCTATAAGTGGCATGGCATCACGCCTTACAAAATCGAATCCGGCCAGGTGCTGAAGGCCGTAGGGAACCCGATGTACACCGATGTGTTCGGGGAGACGCTGATTGAGCTTGGCAAGCAGGACGAACGCCTCATTGCCGTTACACCGGCCATGCCGGGCGGCTCCGGTCTGTTTCCTTTTGCCAAGGAATTCCCGGGAAGAATGATCGACGTCGGCATCGCCGAGCAGCATGCGGCAACGCTGTGCGCGGCGCTGGCGATGGAAGGAATGAAGCCGGTGTTCGCCGTCTATTCAACCTTCATGCAGCGGGCTTACGATCAGATTGTCCATGACATCTGCCGCCATAACGCCAACGTCATGTTCGCGATCGACAGAGCCGGCTTCGTTGGCGCCGATGGAGAGACGCATCATGGCGTCTACGATATCGCCTTCATGCGGCATATTCCGAACATCGTGCTGATGATGCCGAAGGACGAGAATGAGCTGCGCCATATGATGAAGACGGCGCTTGAATATAACGACGGTCCGATCGCCTATCGCTACCCGCGCGTCAACGGAACCGGCGTTCCGCTGGATGCGGAGCTTCGCTGCCTGCCGATCGGCACATGGGAGCGCATGCGTCCCGGCGACGATATCGCGGTTATCGCCTGCGGGCCGATGGTTCAGGTAGCCGAAGAGGCGTCCGAGGCGCTGAAGCGCGAGGGCATTCAGGCCGGAGTGATCAACGCACGATTCCTGAAGCCGCTGGACCATGATATGCTGCTTGATCTTGCACGCGCAGGTACGAAGCTGGTCGTGCTGGAGGAAGCAAGCCAGGCGGGAAGCCTGGGAAGCGCGGTGCTTGAGTTTTTCGCAGAGCACGGGCTTCATCATGTAACCGTGGAGCTGATGGGAGTTCCGGATATCTTTGTCGAGCACGGTTCGGTCAAGGAGCAGCGGCAGATGACAGGGCTCACCGTCGAAGGACTGTGTGCCCGAATCAAATCGATGAAGGCGGTCAGCACTTATCCGTACGGCAAGACGACAACGTCCTCATAATCTACCCCTTATTCGGGTAAGCGATAACCTACAAGCTGGAGATGACTATGGAAGGTAAAGAGAAGGAACGCAGTCCCAAAGAAAGAATCGATGTACTGCTTGTCGAGCAGGGTTTCTATGAGAGCCGGGAGAAGGCCAAGGCAGCCATCATGGCCGGTCTTGTGCTCGCTGACGAGGAACGGATCGAGAAGGCGGGCATGAAGGTGCCGCGCAGTTCAGTCCTTAAGGTGAAGGGCGCTGTGCATCCCTATGTGAGCCGGGGCGGGCTCAAGCTGGAGAAGGCGCTGCGCACCTTCGGAATTGATGTCACCGGAAGAACGATGCTCGATATCGGCGCTTCGACCGGCGGATTTACCGACTGCGCGCTGCAGAACGGAGCGAGCTATGTATATGCCATTGATGTTGGCTACAACCAACTGGATTGGTCGCTCCGGGAAGATAAGCGCGTCTGTGTCATGGAACGGACCAATTTCCGTTATATGACGCCTTCTGATCTGCAGGGGCCGGCTCCGGATTTTGCGAGCATTGACGTCTCTTTCATTTCGCTCAAAATTATTCTGCCTCCGCTTAAGGAACTGCTGCAGCGTCCCGCTGATATCGTAGCGCTCATCAAACCGCAGTTCGAGGCTGGCAGGGAGAAGGTGGGCAAATCGGGAGTCGTCCGGGATTCTGCGGTTCATCGCGAGGTGCTGGTGAACGTGCTGAGCATGGCTCAAGAGCTCGGCTACCGTCTGCAAGGGCTGACCTTCTCTCCCATTACGGGTGGGGAAGGGAATATTGAGTTTCTGGCTCACTGGAGACTTGAACATGAACAGGCCGGTCAGATTGCGGAAGACGCGTCTTCAGGAACGCCTGATTCCGGGTTCGCTGAGCTGGCGGCAAGAGTGACGGCCGACGCTTCCGGGACGTTCGGTGGTCAAGCGCCGTCATCCGGAGGCTCGCCGCGCCGGTAACGGCCCGAGCAAATATCGGATTAGGGAAATCGTTCAGCGGATCGCCGCTTAAGGCTGCCGAGATCATCGGCAGTCTTTCTTTTGTTCCGGAGGCAGATCTGTAACAGCAACAGTAAAGTAAGGCTTCCCGGAAATGGGCCTTTGCTGTAATAGAAAAGCGGAACCCACTTGAAATGCGAACGTTTATTCGTGTATACTACAGCAGAAGAACCAAAATTCGGCATGCCAGGGCCGTCTCCCGGACGGTCCAGGCTATGAAACTATATGCAGCGAACCAGAGCCATTTTGGAAATCCGGGGTATGCTAATTACAACGGGATTGCGCCTTTCTTTTGAGAATCGGGAGGGAATCGGTGTCTCCGGCTCGAATACATCACCGAGGTGATGACGAGATGACGGGAAGCCCCGACAAAGCGGTTATGGCGATTATCGGCACGCTGGCAGCGGTTTTTATAATCTACCGCATTTACGTATGGCTGCAGAGTTCGCCCCGCTCCTTCCTGCAGGACCGTCTTCCGCTGAACGAAGACATTCCTCCACACCCTGCCATAGGCCTGCTGGAGCAGGCCGGATATGAAGTGATAGGCGGAAGGCTCAAGATTCCGCTCTCGTTCCGGGTGAACGGGACGCCGCTCTACAGCCGGCTGTTCGTTGATTACGTAGCGGCCTCGGATGACGGAACCTCATATCTGGTACTGCTGGCACGCCCGCGCCGGCCGCTGGAATGGACGGGGAGCGGTATTCGGGACATGCTCCTTCCCTTTCTGCTGATTTATCCGGAAGTTGGGGGCGTGCTGTATGTGAACGCTCCGGAAGCGGCGGTTCATGTAATTACATTCGGCAGGGACGACGGAGAGAATGACTAGAATCTTTTTAACCAAACGGGAGGATCTACATGAAAGGTCAACGACATATCAAGATTCGCGAAATTATTACCCACCGGGAAATCGAAACCCAGGACGAGCTGGTCGAAGCGCTGCGGGACGCGGGGTTTCAGGTTACCCAGGCGACGGTCTCGCGCGATATCAAGGAGCTCCTGCTCATTAAGGTTCCCATGGATGACGGGAGATACAAATATTCGCTGCCGACCGATCAGCGCTATAATCCGACCCAGAAGTTAAGGCGGGTGCTGGTGGATAATTTCGTCCACATTGATTATTCGGGTAATCTGGTTGTGATGAAATGCCTGCCCGGTACCGCCAACTCGGTCGCCGCGCTTATCGACAGTATCGAGTGGCCGGAGATTATGGGAACCATTTCAGGTGATGATACGATTCTGATCATTTGCCGCGAACCTAAAGACAGTACGAGTGTGGTTTCCCAAATCATGGGTTATATCTGATACAGGCAGTTAAGTCTAGGAGGTGCTTTTCGTGCTGGAAACGTTATCGATCCGTAATCTGGCGGTTGTAGAATCGGTTGATGTTCATTTTTATCCCGGATTTCATGTGCTTACTGGCGAGACAGGCGCGGGGAAATCGATTATCATCGATGCGCTGGGTATGATCGCGGGAGCGCGGGGGTCGGCGGATTCCATTCGCTACGGCTGTGAGAAAGCCGAGATGGAAGCCTTGTTCAATCTGCCGGATGACCACTCGGTTTGGGCGACGCTGGAGAGGCTTGGCATACGGGCCCAGAAGGAAGAGCACCTCATAATCCGCAGAGAGCTGAATGCCCAGGGGAAGAGCACCTCGCGGGTCAACGGACAAATGGTCAATCTGACCATGCTCCGTGAAATCGGCGAGCAGCTTGTCAATATCCACGGACAGCATGAGCATCAGAACCTGCTTCGTCCGGATCGCCACTTAAGCCTTCTTGATACGTATGGAGAAGCGGTGATCGGCCCGCTGAAGACGGACTATCAGGTGAAATACAGCAAATTCGCTGCGGTTGAGAAGGAGCTCAGGGAACTTCAGGATTCCAGCCAGCGCGCGTACCAGATGCTGGATCTGTACCGTTTTCAGCTGGAGGAAATTTCGGCGGCCGCGCTAAAACCGGGAGAAGATGAATTACTTTCCGATGAAAGGGTCAAACTAGCCCATAGCGAGAAAATGATGGATTCCATTTCAGGCGCTTACGAGCTGCTGAACGGCCGTCAAGGGCTGGAGGCGATCGGGAACGTCATTTCCATGCTTGAGGATGTCGTCCGGTTCGACGAGAAAGCTTTGAGGCCGCTGCTGGAACAGCTTCAATCTTCCTATTATCAGCTGGAGGACGCTTCCTTTCAGCTTCGCGATTACCGCGAGGACATTGAATTCAACCCGGCAAGGCTGGAAGAAGTGGAGACCCGGCTGGATTTGATCAATACGCTCCGGCGCAAGTACGGTGACAGCGTGGAACAAATTTTGGCTCATTTCGAGCAGATTACCCGTGAGACGGATCTCTTGGAGAACAAAGACGAGTATCTGGCGAAGCTGACCGCGAAGCGCGATGGGCTTCTTTCTGAGCTGATGGCTTCGGCGGAACATCTCAGCGCGGCGCGGCGGAAGTGTGCCAGTGAGCTGGCTTTCCAGGTGGAGAGAGAGCTGAAGGACCTTCAAATGGAACGGACTACGCTTGAAGTGAAGCTGGATTATCTAGAGGATCCCAGGGGCGTAGAGGTGGATGGCCGGCGCATTCGCCTCACGAGACAGGGAATCGACAACGCCGAGTTCATGATCTCGCCCAATCCGGGCGAACCTCTGCGCCCGCTCAGCAAAATCGCCTCCGGTGGCGAGCTGTCCCGGATCATGCTGGCGATGAAGAGCATTTTTGCCAGACATGAAGACATCCCGGTGCTGATCTTCGACGAAGTCGATACGGGGGTCAGCGGACGCGCAGCGCAGTCGATCGCCGACAAGCTGTACAAGCTGTCGTCCACCTGCCAGGTGTTCTCCATCACACATCTTCCACAGGTGGCGTGCATGGCCGACCATCAGTATTTGATCCGCAAAAAAGTGGAGGACGGACGCACGATGACCGAGGTGGAGCCGCTTAATGAGCAGGGACGCGTCATGGAGATGGCCCGTATGCTCGGAGGCGTGGAAATTACCGAAAAAACGCTGCATCACGCGCAGGAAATGCTGGGCTTGGCGGAGGGGAGCAAGGCTGTCGGAACACCGGCAGGTTAAGTATTGACAGTAATAAAAGCCTGGGGGCAGGGTTATCTTATAGGTACGCAATTGGCGACCACTTTTTTCGTCAAGCGAAAGAAGCAAAAGGGAGCGTGACAGCCATTGAAGCCCAACCTCAGGATTGTTGTGCCTGGTCTTTTCATTGCCTTTTTTCTTAGTGTGTCCGGGTTTAGTGCATCTGACTCCGGCTTTGCCTCTCCAGCCCGAAATGATTCCGTGCAGGCTTCGGCTCAGCGGGAAATCAAGGTGTTCCCGGGCGGTCAAACGATCGGCGTCAAGGTCAAGTCTGATGGAGTGCTTGTCGTTGGTCATCATCTGGTGGAGGTGTCTCGTGACAGCAAGCTGTCTCCCGGCGAGATCAGCGGGCTGGAGCCCGGCGATCTGATGACTTCCATCAACGGGGTCAAGCTGGACGATATGTCCAAGGTGGCGGAGCTTGTTAAACACGCCGGCGAGGCGGGCAAGGAGCTGAACATTACGTTTAAGCGAGGGGGACAAGAGCGTTCGGCAGCTCTGAAACCGGCATACGACAGGAATGACAAAGTATGGCGCCTCGGATTGTATATTCGCGACTCGGCGGCAGGGGTCGGAACCCTTACCTTCTATGCTCCCAAAGAAGGCGTGTACGGCGCGCTTGGCCATGTTATTACGGATATGAACACTGGTACTCCGATTGTGGTCGGCAGCGGTCATATCGTCGAATCCAGCGTAACCTCCATTTCCAAGAGCCAGGATGGTGACCCCGGTGAGAAGCGGGCCCATTTTCTAAAAGAAAGCCAAGTGCTGGGGAATGTTGAGAGTAATACGGACTTTGGCATCTTCGGCAAAATGGGGAGCAACCCCGCTCACAGCCTATACCGTGAACCAATTCCCGTTGCAATGAGCCGCGAGGTCAAAGAAGGGCCAGCGCAGATTCTTACGGTCGTTGAAGGACAACGTGTGGAACGGTTTGACGTGAATATTATCCACGTAGCTCGTCAGGACGAGCCGGCTACGAAGGGAATGGTGCTGCGGATTACCGACTCAAGGCTGATCGATAAGACCGGAGGGATCGTTCAGGGAATGAGCGGGAGTCCGATTGTCCAGAATGGCAAGCTTGTGGGAGCCGTTACACATGTCTTCGTAAATGATCCCAAATCGGGTTATGGCTGCTTCATTGAATGGATGCTGAAAGATTCCGGCGCAGCGGCGCAGCATAACCTGTTCTACAATCTTAAGGCGGTATAGCCTTAAGATTTTTTGTCGAGCAATACCGAACTTCATCGAATAATGGAACAAAAATAATAATTATAATTCATTGCCGAAAATAAATAAAGAAAAATAATTTTCGACAGAAGGAAAATCATTTCGTCTGTCGAAATCCTTAGAAGGATTGATCAAATGCTGTTTGGATAAGCAGATTCTTTTAAGGAGGAAACAGCCTGTGCAAAAAATTGAAGTGCTATTGGCCGATGATAACCGGGAATTTACCAATTTGCTTGCTGAATATATTTCGGAGCAGGAAGATATGACGGTAACCGGTATTGCGTACAATGGTGAAGAAGTGGTTCAGATGCTGAGTCAGGTCCGCAAAATTCCCGACGTTCTTATCCTTGATATTATCATGCCTCATCTTGACGGACTTGGCGTGTTGGAACGCCTGCGTGAGATGGATTTGAATCCTCAGCCCAAGATCATTATGCTGACTGCTTTCGGTCAGGAGAATATAACGCAGCGAGCTGTTCAGCTTGGAGCTTCGTACTATATTCTGAAACCGTTTGATATGGAAGTGCTGACCAATCGCGTGAGGCAGCTGGTCGGAACGCAGAGCGGAAGCATCATGACATCGTCATCTTCCAGCTCGCCGTCCTTCTCTGCAGTCAAATCGAATGTGGTTCCGTTGTCCAAGGGCAAGAATCTGGATGCCAACATCACTTCGATCATTCATGAAATCGGCGTTCCGGCTCATATTAAAGGTTATCAGTATCTGCGTGAAGCCATCACGATGGTATATAACAACATCGAAATTCTAGGGGCAATTACGAAGACGCTGTACCCTGCCATTGCCGAGAAATTCAAGACAACGCCTTCCCGCGTTGAGCGCGCGATCCGTCATGCCATCGAGGTGGCATGGACACGCGGCAACATCGATTCCATCAGTCATCTGTTCGGATACACGATCAACATCAGCAAGTCCAAGCCAACCAACAGCGAATTCATCGCGATGGTGGCCGACAAGCTGCGGATTGAGCATAAGGTGTCGTGAAAGGGTAAGGATCAGGACACGTAGAACTCGAATCAACCAAAACCACTTATTTATTGGTGTACCAAACACTAATGAAGGAGTGGTTTTTTTCTATGACAGATTTCGAAGAACCGTTGGATACATCAATGCTCTATCATGGTCACATATATGGTTAGTCGAAAAGGAAATTGATATAATTAAACTCATTGGGAGGTACTGAAGATGAATGAACCCGGGTTGGAGAAGGCCATGGATACTCTGCAATATTTGAGCCAGGATTCGGAGGCTCGCCGCTTGTACGAGGCCCGTCAGAAATACCTGCATGACGAAGCATCTATGCTCGAAGGAGCGAAACAAGCTGGAATCAAGGAAGTCGCACATAATATGCTGAAGCTGAACATCGACATCGCCACGATTGCCAAGGCGACCGGATTATCGGAACAAGAGATTCTTGCATTGAAGAAATAATTATACCTCAGGGGGTTTCCATTGTGGAACTCCCTTTTTTCGTGCCCTCCTTCCGAGGTCACCTTGATTTCGTGTTCTTCCTCCGCTTATTGGAGAGGGATGCTGCCTATTACGCTCGCAAATTTCCTTATTGCATTAAAGGACAGGATTTTATATAATCATAATGCAACCGGTTGCATTAAGGAGTGGATAAAATAACATGGAGAAGTTGACCATCCAACAGATAGCCGACCTTGCTGGCGTCAACAAGGCTACAGTATCGCGTGTTCTGAACGGGAGCAGCAGCATTTCCGAGAAGACACGGCAAAAGGTCGAGAAGATTATGAAGCAATACAATTATGTGCCCAATTCCATTGCCCGCGGTTTGGCTTTTAAGAAGACATTTACTGTCGGCTTTTGCTTTGATTATACGGATAAGCGGGCTTATGCGAATCCCTTTTTCTATAAGGTGCTTCAGGGAATTGAGGAGATCGTGTATCAGAATGACCATCTGTTTCTGATGATGAGCGATCACCGGCTGAAGAAAAGCAAGTCCACGTTTGAACGCGTTGTCGTCGATCATCGTGTGGATGGCCTGATTATTCCGAATACGTTGTTAAATGAGCAAAATTACAATTTGCTCCTTAAACATAAAATGCCCTATGTAGTCTCCGGGGAAAATATGCTGCCAAAGGAGGGAGTGCCATGGGTTGATATTGATAATGTGCAGGCTGGCCGGATATTGACGGAGCATCTGATTGATCTTGGATGTCGCCATATTTTGATCTATGCGGATAAAAGCGCCGCAGAGCGGGACAAGTTTATCACCGACCGTCTGAAAGGGTACTCAGAAGCAATCAGCAAGGCAGGACTGGAAGTTAATGTTATACACAGTCCCGAAGATTTGAAAGCGGTTAATCAAGAGGGGGACGAGCGATCAGAAGGTCTTCCGGAGCCGGATGCTTTAATCTGCTGTACTCATGAGCAGCTGTTTGAGGTCCTTGACTGGGAACTGGGACACTCTGTTTTATCCCAACTGGCCTTGGCCACCTTTGATAATTTCCCAATATCCCGCTATATGAAATACCCGATTCATTTTGTTGAGATTGATCTGGAAATGATGGGCAAGCAGGCGGCCCAAATGCTGTTCGCGCTAATGAACAAAGAGGAAAGCGTGGTGCGATCCATTTCGATTCAGACACGCATCGGCAGCAAGTGAAGAAGAACATACTGGACAAAAGGAAGGATTCCAATGACTACAAACTTTTATCACGACCCGGCGGTGGATGCGGTGCTGATCTCTCCGCGGCAGATGGAGATACGGCTCAGGCTCCCAAGCCAAGATACTGCGGTCCGGCTCCTGTACTGGAATAAATACAAGCTGGATCAATATGGGATACAGTCCCAGCCTATGGTTATGTGGGCGGAATCCGAGGATTACAAGTATTACCGCACGGTATTGACAGGAATGGAGTCCCGTATCCGTTACCTGCAATATAAATTTGAATTTGAAAGCGGGGGTGAGAGGCAATGGCTTCATTCCGATGGCGTGAAGCACACAGAAGAAACGAAAGGCGGGTTCTCGTTATCCTATGCAGGAGACAGGGATGCAATTGATCCGCCGGATTGGATCGGCAGCCGGGTATGGTATCAAATATTTCCGGAACGGTTCAGCAACGGGAATAAGGATAATGATCCTGAAGGCACGGAGCCATGGGGAAGCGTACCTACACGCGACAACTATATGGGCGGCGATCTGCAGGGGATCATTGACCGTCTGGATTATCTGGACAGCCTGGGTATCAATGCACTATATCTCAATCCGATATTCAGCGCCACATCGAACCATAAGTATGACACGATTGATTATTTCGCCATTGATCCGCAGTTTGGAACGGCCGATGACTTGCGTCAGCTCGTCAATAAATGCCATGAGCGGGATATCAAGGTGATTCTGGACCTGGTCATTAATCACTGCGGGTATTATCATCCTTACTTCCAGAATGTGATTCAGCAGGGGGAACAGTCAGAGTATAAGGATTGGTTCTACATTAATCAATATCCGGTGGTGCGAAGCGAAGAGGGGTATGATTCAGTAGGATACTATCAGTGGATGCCCAAGCTGCGGACATCGAATCCTGCCGTTCAGCAATACATCTTCGATATCGTTTCTTTTTGGCAGAAAGAAGCCGGTATCGACGGATGGAGGATCGATGTCGCAGACGAGGTGGAGATCAGCTTCTTGCGGGAGCTGAAATCCGTTGTGAAGAGATTAAATCCCAACGCTATCATTATTGCAGAAATCTGGGACGATGCCAAGCGGCTGATGCTGTCCGGAGCGGTGGACAGTGTCATGAACTACGAGCTTCGCACCCTCTTGTTCGATTTTATTCTGGACCGTTCCATCACCTTGCGCCAGTTCCATGCCCGTCTTGTTCATTTCACCCACCGTTATTCACTTGCCGAACTGGGGCAAATGTTCAATCTGCTGGGAAGCCATGACACCGAGCGGATTATAACCAGATGTGGCGGGAACGAAGAGGATTTATTGCTGCTGCTGGCTGTACAGTTCATGCTGCCCGGAAATCCGACCGTGTACTACGGGGATGAAATCGGTATGACTGGAGAAAATGATCCATACTGCCGCGCGGCGATGCCTTGGGAGCGCCTGACGATAGAGCATCCGCTGTTTAAGCAATGGCAATTCTGGATTTCCAGAAAAAAGAGTGATTCAGCCCTTCAGAATGGCGGAATTGAACTGCAATATATGGAAGAATCCGAATGCTACTTGATTCGCAGAGCGAATGAATCCCAGAGCATAAGCTTATTGATTAATTTCTCTTCATCGGAAGTGCAGCTGGAATCTATTCATAATGAGCTGGGTATTCGTGAAAGCACTTGCATCTACCGTTCCTCCGAGCTCGGTGCAGCAGCTGCAAGTATTCACCCTCGGCAGTTTCATGTATATCAAACTACGATATAAGGAGACTAACATATGATGACTAAAAGGGGCCTCTTACTGTCAACTGTGTTTGTAATGTTAGTTATTTTGTCAGCTTGCGGTTCGGGTAACGGCAATAAGCCGCAAGCCGGGAATGCCAATTCCCAACAGGCGGAGAAGCAGGTAACCATAACGTTCTGGCATCACTACAGCACAGCTTCTCCGGAAGAGAAAACCTTGACCGAGAAGCTGATCCCTGAATTTGAGAAGCAGAATCCGGGCATTAAGGTGAATGCGGTGGCTTTTCCTTGGGATGAGCTGCATAAGAAGCTTCAAATCAGCGGCAGCGGAGGCGAGGTGCCCGATGTGGCCCGGCTGGATATTATCTGGGTTCCGGAGCTGCAGGATTCGGATCTTCTGGTCCCGCTGGATGAGGAGTTTTCCGATTTTAACACAGTCGCGCAAGGGCTGCTGGCGGGTCCGCTCTCTACCGCGAAAGTCGGCGACCACTATTACGGTGTCCCGCTGAACACGAATACAAAGGTGCTGTTCTGGAACAAGGACATGCTCCAGAAGAGCGGAGTTAATCAGGCGCCGGCAACCATGGATGAATTCTTCAGCGCAATAACAGCGGTTAAGGCTCAATTCCCGAAAGGCTGGGGGTACGGTGAACCGGCATTGCAGGGCTGGAACGTGCTGCCATGGATTTGGAGCAACGGCGGGGATATTCTTTCGCCAGACTACACGACAGCCGACGGATATTTAAATTCGCAACAGACGATTGATATTATTTCAAAATTGAGAACCGCGTACGCTGCCGGAGAAATCTCGGGCTTCAAGCCCGGAGATGTGTCCGTAACGGAAGGCCATGCTCAGGGCAGCTATGCCATGATGGCTGAGGGACCATGGTCTGTAGCGCAGTTTAACACGCAATTTCCGGATTACAAGGCCAATATGGCGCTCTTCCCGGCGGGTTCGGCTGGCTCCGTGCAGGTGCTTGGAGGCGAGGACTTAGGGGTGCTTAGCAAGGATAAGAAGGAGGAGTCCTGGAAGTTCGTTAAGTTTATGGTGTCCGAATCTTCACAGGTAGAGATGGGCAAGATCGGCCAAATTCCGGTTAACCTTGCGGCCATGAGCAATGAGGAAGTCCAGAAGATTGATTACTATCCAATATTTTTGGAACAGTTAAAAACAGCCAAGGCACGTCCTCCTGTAAAATCATGGCCGCAAATCGACAATGTGCTTGGCGATACAATGACCCGTATTTTCCTGACAGATAAAGATGTCAAAGCGGAGCTTGATGCAGCAGTCGTGCAGATCAATAAGCTGTTACAGGATTAACCATTAATGAAGACGCCTTCATCTGAAACGTGAAGTGAAGGCGTCTCATCTAAATAAGGAGTCATACCTATGCGAAAAAGGGAAGGGACTGCCGGCTATCTGTTTTTTCTGCCCGGTTTCATGTTTTTTTCACTGTTTATCCTCTACCCGTTAATCCGGAATTTCATATACAGCTTCTATGACTTCAGACTGACGGATATTAATCATCCGGTGTTCACCGGAGTCACCAACTATAAGCATGTGCTGTATGATTCCATGTTCTGGATCTCCCTGCGGAATATCCTCGTGTACGGATTGATTTCCGTTCCCGGGCAGATGATATTCGGTTTTTTGGTAGCCTATGCCCTGCATCAGAACCGTTTTGGAATTAAGCTGTTTCGTGTGGTTTATTTCCTGCCGGTTATTACATCGTGGGTGGTAGCCTCACTGATTTTCAAGTTCGTGTTCATGGACCAGGGCTTCTTAAACTATGTGATCACCGATGTCCTGCATGTAACCGGAGAGACGATCAGTTGGCTTAGCGAACCTGGCAAGGCCATGTTTGTTATTGGCTCTCTGGGCATCTGGAAGGGTGTTGGATGGGTGATGGTAATCTATCTGGCCGCGCTGCAGGGAGTGCCCAAGGATCTATATGAGGCTGCAGCGCTGGATGGAGCCAGCACATGGGAGAAGATTAGATATGTGACTCTGCCTTCCATACGCAATACTACATTTTTTATCCAGATGATGTTGATAATAGGGGCATTTAATGTGTTTACTTCCATTTATCTGATTACGGATGGCGGACCGCTGCACCAGACGGAAGTGATGCTGACATGGATGTATGAAAAGGCATTTACAGAGTATGATCTCGGTTATGCCTCGGCTTTGTCCTATGTGTTCGCTGTCATTATTGCCGGCTTGACGGCTATACAATTTCGCCTGAATAGACAGAATTAAGGAGGCGATCTCATGCGTTCGTTATGGAAACCAATATTACTGTACACGCTGCTCGTTATAGGCGGCATCATTTCCGTGTATCCGCTTGTCTATATGTTCCTGACGGCCTTAAAGCCGATGACCCTGCTGTTTGAATTTCCGCCCCGGCTGGTTCCGTCAGAGATAACCTGGAGCAACTTCACCGAAGCCTGGGTCAGCCAGGATTTTGCACGCTACCTGTTCAACAGCATTTTGGTCACACTGTCCAGCTTTGCCCTGATCTTTGTATTATCCTCAATGCTGGCTTTTGCTTACTCCAGATTTCATTTTAAGGGAAAAGGCTTAAGCTTCGCGATTCTAATGGGCGGATTAGTTATTCCGAGCCTGACGCTGCTGATTCCGCAATTCCTGCTGATCCGCCAGCTTGGCTTGTTCAACTCGCTATGGGGATTAATCGTGGTATATGCTGCCGGCAGCATTCCTTTTACCACGTTTCTGCTTAAAGGGTTCTTCGATTCCATCTCTTTTGATATTGATGAATCCGTGGAGATGGAGGGAGGCAATGCCTGGACGCTGTTTTATTCCATTATTCTCCCGCTGTCGAAACCGGCTTTTGTGCCGGCAACCATTTTTAATGCGCTCGTCGTCTGGGAAGAGTTCCCTTGGGCGCTAACGATCATCAATGATCCGCTGAAGCGGACCTTGCCGGTGGCGCTTGCCAATTTCCAGGGCCAATACACTACCCAGTGGGGGATCGTATTTGCCGGGTCATTGATTGCGATTGTGCCCATCATCCTGTTATTCCTGATGCTGCAGCGTTACTTTATCGCCGGAATTACCGCCGGAGCCATTAAGGGCTAGAGCCTCGCAACAAAATAAGTTCAAGAGCAGCAGGTACCGGCAGACGGTGGCTTGCTGCTCTTTGGCATACGGTTTGGAAGACAAATACATATGAGTTCCTATATAATGATAACGATCATTTTATAAAAAAGGGGAATGCTGAATGGACTTGCTGCATTTGAAGTATTTTCAAACCGTTGCTCGGACAGAGCACATTACTGAAGCTGCCAAAATGCTGCATATGGCCCAGCCTGCGCTTAGCATGATCATTTCGAAGCTGGAAGCAGAATTGGGCGTTCCCCTGTTTGACCGGGTTGGCAGACAAATTCGGCTGAATGAGCAGGGCAGAATCTACTTGCAGAGAGTTAATGCTGCTCTTGACAGTTTAGAGGAAGGAAGGCGAGAGCTTTCGGCATGGGCAGGTGTGGAGGAGAAGCAGGTCTCATTAGCTGTTCAATCCTTAAGCGAGCTGTCCAATGTGCTGTCGCCCTTCTTGAAGCAGTATCCCGATGTTCAGTTCAAAATTATGCAGGCTTCGACCGAAGAAGAAAAGCTGCAGCTGCTTGAGCGAAATGAGATTGATTTTTTTCTGACGAATGAAATGATGAGCACCAAAGATGTGGTTCATGTCAAGCTTGCAACGGACGAGCTGATGATTGCAGTGCCGCCTGGACATCGATTGGCCGGGTCAAGCCGTATTTCATTAACGGAAGTAGCCAAAGATGGATTCATTACGCTCAAGCCAGGATATTATTATCGAAAGCTAACGGACGAATATTGCAGGATAGCGGGCGTTGATCCGAACATTGTATGTGAAGGCGATGAGCCGGCAGCAATATGCGGTCTGATAAAATCCGGTTTGGGCATTGCGTTCCTGCCCTCGCGCTCATCTGTGGAGAATCCTGCCCTCACCTATCTTCATATCGACCAACTGGACTGCCGCATCACTTACTATCTTGCATGGAAAAAAGAACGCTACTTATCACGGGTTGCACAAATATTCCGTGAATATGTGATTCAACATTTTTCTGCCATCTAATCATACCGGGTTCAAATGAAAGAAGTTTGCGCAAATTTTTCACCTAGAGGCAACCAGCATTCATATTAACGAATTCATGTGTACCTTATGTAGCATTAAGCTGAAGAAGCTGGTGTTCCGCAGGAAAAAAATGCTACTATTTACACAAATGAAAACGATAATAGTGAAAAGAAGGGTTGAACATTGATATATGAAAGAGAGCAACAGGAGGACCTGCAGGCTTTGACTGAACGGGCGGAGAGCGGAGATGCGGAAGCTCAGTACCGCCTGGCGCATTGGTATTACAGCGGTGTGTATGGCGTCAATAAGAACGATGAGGAAGCTTTTTCCTGGTATTCGCAATCCTTCTATTGGTTCTCCCAGGCGGCCGATCAGGGCCACAGCATGGCCCAATACTATTTGGGCGTGTGCTATGAGAACGGATATGGTGTGAGTGAGGACTATGAACGGGCCGTTTCCTTGTACCGGGAAGCAGCGGATCAAGACCTTCCGCCTGCGCAGTGTGCGCTGGGGCTGTGCTATGAACATGGAACAGGCACTGAGGAAGACAAGCCCGGAGCGATGGAGCTGTACATGCTGGCTGCCGAGCAGGGCTATGCCCCGGCACAGTGCAATTTGGGTTATTTTTATTATCTTGGCATTGTAGTGAAGGAGGATAATGCGGAGGCTGTTACATGGTTTGCCAAGGCGGCGGAGCAGGGCTATCCCCGGGGGCAGCTTCTGTTGGGCGAATGTTATGAGAACGGATTCGGTGTTCTGCAGGATAAGCCCAAGGCCAGGGAGCTGTACCGCCAGGCAGCGGAGCAGGGCTATGCGCAGGCACAGTGCAATCTGGGCTTTTTCTATTATCATGGCATCACTGTAGAGGAAGATCATGAGGAAGCTGCACGCTGGTTCACCAGAGCCTCCGAGCAGGGTTATCCCCGGGCGCAGTATTTGTTGGGTGTGTGCTATGAGAACGGCTATGGTGTGGAGCAGAGCCTGGAGCAAGCCGCCGCCCTTTACCGCAGCTCCGCCAAAAGGAATTATCCGGATGGCCAATGCGCGCTCGGCGTGTGCTATGAATACGGCAATGGGCTGGAGCAGAACTATCAAAAGGCGGCTGAGTATTACCGATTGGCGGCTGAGCAGGGTCATTCTGCAGCGCAGTGCAATTTGGGCTTCTTCTACTATCATGGTGTTGCGGTGGAAGGTGACTACGAACAGGCCGTACACTGGTTCGCCAAGGCAGCGGATCAAGGTTTTTCACGGGCACAGTATTTGTTGGGCCAATGCTATGTGCACGGCTATGGTGTGGAGCGAAGGCCGGAGCGTGCTGTGGAGCTGTTCCAGCTTGCCACAAGGCAGGGAGATGCCAGGGGAATGACTGAGCTGGGCTTGTGCTATGAGCACGGTACCGGCGTCGAGGAAGACAAGGCCGAGGCTATGGAGCTCTACCGTCAAGCGGCGGAGCAAGGCTATCCCCGTGCACAAAGCAATCTGGGCCTTTTTTACTTCTACGGCATCGCTGTTGATGAGGACAACGACAAAGCGTTCTACTGGTTCTCCCAAGCTGCCGGGCGCAGGAATGCTCAGGCGCAGTATATGCTCGGAGAATGCTATAAATTTGGCTTTGGTGTAAAAAAGGATCTGAAACAGGCTGCCGAATTGTATCGGCTGGCATCGGATCAGGGGCATCTGGGGGCGCGGAATGTGCTCGGCGGTCTCTATGAATCCGGAAGCGGCGTCGAGCAGGACAGCGCAAAGGCAATCGAGCTTTATCGCAGCGGTGCGGAACAGGGCAATGCCGACTCCCAATACAATCTGGGCAGAATGTTCTATCTGGACGATAAAAAAGGGGCGGCAGGGGCAGCAGCAAGCTGGCTGGCTAAGGCGGCGGAGCAGGGACACCGCATTGCACAGCATAAGCTTGGGGACTGCTATTTATTTGGCTCCGGCGTTCAAGCGGACAGAGGAAGGGCACTGGAGTTGTATGCGCTTTCCGCTGAGCAGAACTACTCCCCGGCACAGTATGTGCTGGGTGAAGCGTATCTGAAGGGAACATTGTGTAAAAAGGACTACAGTCAGGCGATCGTGTGGCTGGAGAAGGCCGCCGCGCAGGGCGAGGCTAAGGCCAATCACCTGCTCGGAATCTGCTATGAGAACGGTTATGGCGTAGAGCCGGATTTGCGGCGGGCTTGTGAGCTGTATGGTATTCCCGCTGATAACCGCTACCCGGATGCGATGAAGGAGCTGCAGCGCTTGGCTGAGGCTGCTTATATTCCGGCACAGCTCAAGCTGGGACAGATTTACTATCACGGCTATACCGAGGATGAGGAAGAACAGGAAGAGAACCTGCAGGCGGAAAAGTGGTTCATACGGGCGGCGGAGCTGGGCGATTCCGATGCGCAATATAGGCTTGGCTGCTGCTACTATGAGGCAACCGGGATTAAGAACAATCTGCCCTTGGCTGCACAGTGGCTGGCGTCTGCTGCCGAACAGGACCATCTGGAGGGGCTGCGCTTATTGGCGCATTGCTATGAATATGCGGACGGTGTGCCCAGAGACAAGAACAAGTCCAATGAGCTATACCGCCGTGCGTTCCAAATTTGCCTTGCGCGCGCTGAACAGGGCAATCTATCCGCGATATCGCTGCTGGCGAAGAGCTATTGGCTCGGTCAGGGCGTCAAGCGGGATTACGCTCTGGCGGTACAGTGGTATGAACAAGCCGCAGGGCATGGAAGCATTGAGGCCATGTGCCGGCTGGGCGAATTCCATGAGCGCGGTCAAGGTGTTGCCAAAGATGGCGCCCAGGCCGCAGAGTGGTACAGAAAAGCCGCAAATCGCGGCAGCGCTCACGCACTGGCCGAGCTGGCGCGCCTCTATGAGAAGGGCATCGGTGTGGAGAAGGATATACAAAAAGCCTATGAGCTGTATTGCACTGCCGCCGAGCGTGGCAGCGGTCAGGCAGAGGAGGCGCTTGAGCGGCGGTTTGGTCATACTGCGCGATTCCAGGAGAAGGACGAGGAGAGCGAAGATGTCAGGGAAGACGAAGACGGTGATAGCAGCAACGGGAGTTCGCTCTTGTTTGACAATGAGGAGTACAAGGAGTATTGCCGTCAGCTTGACCGTTACAATTGGGACGATGGCTTCGAGTTTCCGCAATCTCTTTTGTCCGACTCCGGCTGTGATTTAGCACTTGCCCTGAAAATCTTCTATCTGGCAGACGGCTACGGCTATCTGCAGCGTTTTATTGGTGAGGAGCCATCCGGTTCCCCGGAATGGCTTGTTTTTATGGATGCTCTGTATGCAAGGCTTGTGGAGAATCAATTTCCCGCTGCAGAGAGCCGGTATCCCGGCAGGAAGCATCCCTATCAGATTCCCTTGAGCAAGGTGCAGCGCTTCCGTCTGCGGAAGGCAAATGTACCGGATGTGTTTATTGAAGATGTGTAACACAAATAGGCGATGATATCCACTGGAGCTTCCTCCAGAAAGGATATCATCGCCTTTTAGTTATGAACAACCGTGAACCTGATTTCAGTGCGCTTCCCGCTTATACAGGGGCAAGGATCAGCGCAGTGTCTTAAGCGCGCCGCTCCAGGCTACGACCTGGTCGAGCATGCCGTTAACATTGGTCAGATGAAGATCCTGGGGCTTAAAGACCGAGCCGTTCTCAAAGTCGGTGAACAGCGATAGCGCAGGATGTACACGGACATCGGCGATCGACAGCTCTCCCAGAATGCCGCGAAGATGCTCGGCTGCACGTGCGCCGCCGACGGAACCATAGCTGACGATGCCAGCGGCTTTATTGTTCCAGGCTTCGCGGGCGTAGTCCAGGGCATTCTTCAGTGCACCGGAGATGCTGTGGTTGTATTCCTGCACGATGAACACGAAGCCGTCGAGGCTGGCAAGCTTGGTGTTCCATGCTGTTGCTTGTTCTGTAGCATCCTCTTCACCGAGCAGCGGCAGTTTGTAATCGGCGATGTCGACGATCTCGTAATTAGCGTCCCCGCGCTTATCGGCGATGCTCTTCACCCATTCTCCAACCTGAGGACTTAAGCGTCCTTGCCGTGTGCTGCCCAGAATGATTCCGATATTTAAGTTAGACATTGTATTCTCCTCCTGATCGGCATTTTTGCCAAATAGTTTGTCCAGAAAGCCCATTGCGTACACCACCATATTCTACTGTAATTGTTAGTTGATCTGCATTTGCTTATGTTGCTATAATAATGCAATTACATTATAAATGTCAAGCTACTAACTTTAAGTTTGCAGATATTTTTTTATTATCCGCATCTCACATTGCTTGATCAATGTTTTTGCTATTCTTATCAATCAAATTAAAATAACATAATCGTTATTAAACTGCCCGATATAGCTAAAATCATGTTGGCCTGCTCGAGGATATGATACAATCAATGCTGCTGATGGCTAACTGCCGTACTACTTATTGGAGGTCAATATGAAAAAAGTCGAAGCGATCATCCGTCCCGAGAAGCTGAGAGAGGTGATAGAGGCTCTTCGCACGATAAATGTAACCGGTTTTACGGTCACACAGGCTCAGGGACGCGGCCAGCAGAAGAACACGACAGGCGTGTATCGGGGCAAGTCCTATACGGTAAATCTGCATCACAAGATCAAAATCGAGATTGTAGTATCCAACCACAAGGTTCAGGAGACGATCCAGACCCTGATCCGGACCGCACAGACCGGCGAGATGGGCGACGGCAAAATTTTCGTCAGTACCATTGAGGAAATGTACAATATCCGCACCGGAGAGCCCGACGAGACCATCGATGAATTAATGTGAACGCTTTATATGAATGACAAACATGTGAACAAAGAGAGGCGAAGTCCTGAATTCGTCTCTTTTTTGTGTAAGCAAACATAACATTTCATGTTGACAATGATAGGCCTCGCTTTTACTATTAGAGATGCTCATATCGTGTCAGGGAGGATAACATCAACATGAATGCCGGAACTGAAGTTGCACTGAATACCGTCTGGGTTGTACTGGCAGCGGCCATGGTCATATTCATGGAAGGCGGCTTCAGTCTGCTCGAAGCCGGCTTGGTACGGACGAAGAATGCGGTTAACGTGACAATGAAAATTTTTGTGGATTTAACGGTGGGAGTACTGGCCTTTTTTCTCATCGGATTCGGGATTTTATTTGGAAAAGATTCGGGCGGTGTCATCAGCTTCAATTTCTGGGGCGCGTCACAGAAATTGAAGCTGGCTCTCGATCTCCCGCTCGCCGCCTACGTGCTGTTTCAAATCGGATTCGCCATTGCGGCGATCTCCATCATTTCCGGCGCGGTTGCGGAGCGGATGTCCTACAAGGCATATATTTTAATCGCTGCGTTCGTAGCCGCGATCCTGTACCCGATTTCGGGACATTGGATCTGGAACGGCGACGGATGGCTGGCGCAGCTTGGCATGAAGGATTTTGCAGGCTCCGCTGCGATCCATGCCCTGGGTGGCTGGGCGGCCTTCGCCTTCGCCAAGGTGCTAGGCCCCCGGCGGGGAAGATTCAACTCGGACGGCAGTGTGAACGTATTTGCGCCAAGCAACATACCGCTGGCTTCGGCGGGAACCTTTATTCTCTGGTTCGGCTGGTTTGGCTTCAATGCGGGAAGCACACTGAATGCGCTTGATGTCAATCTGGCTTCCATCGCGCTCAACACCACGCTGGCTGCAGCGGCTGGAGGAACGTCGGCAATGGTCTACACCATGTTCCGTTACGGGAAGGCTGACCCAAGCATGACGATGAACGGCGCTTTGGCCGGCCTTGTCGCCATCACCGCAGGATGCGCCTTCGTCAGCGCCTATTCCTCGATTCTTATCGGGCTCATCGCCGGGGTGCTGGTCATCTGGGGAACGCTGGCCATCGACAAGCTGAAGGTGGATGATCCGGTTGGAGCAGTAGCCGTACATGGAGTCAACGGAGTCTTCGGAACATTAGCGGTCGGCCTGTTTGACAAGAACGAAGGCCTTCTGACGGCAGGCAGTCTGCATCTGCTGGGCGTACAGGCACTCGGCGTCGCGGTTGTCGTCATATGGGGACTCTTCATGAGCTTCGGCTTCGCGAAGCTGATCCAGAAGACGGTTGGCCTGCGCGTGACAGCGGAGGAAGAAGAGGATGGTCTGGATATGGCCATGCACGGCATCCCGGCCTACAACGAGCTTGAGCGGTTCAGCGACCAGCCGGGCATTGATCCTCATCTTCTGCACAAGACTGGAACCGGACTTTAAAGCGGCAATGCTTGGATGCGCTGATGCGAAAGCTTTGGCTTAACAACAGAAGAAGGGCTGCCCTTGCTTAAGGACCATCCCCTGTCTTGGAGACATGGGAGAAGCTCCTTGCTTTTGCCGGGCGGCCCTTTTCTGATGGAAAAAATGCAATAGGTTACTCTTTCAGCCTCAAAACGTCTCAGCCGCTTCCTTGGCCCGTGCGATCCCGTTCTCCTTGATCTGCTGGGCTTTGTCCGGCTCCGCGTTATGCCCCTCAATGAAGATTCCTTCAAGTGACGGCACGCCATAGAAGTTCATCATGATTTGAATATACCGGTGCCCCATTTCAAGCTGAGCGGCCGCGCCTTCGGAATAATAACCGCCGCGGGCTTGAATGTGGATCGCCTTTTTGTCCGTCAGAAGGCCGACCGGTCCTTCAGCTGTGTAGCGGAAGGTTTTGCCGGCGACGGAGATCGCGTCAAAGTAAGCTTTCATGACCGGGGGAAAGGAGAAGTTCCAGAAAGGGGTCACGAAGACATATTTATCGGCCTCTACGAACTGGTCGCTGAGCGCGGCCAGACGGCCAACCTTGGTCTGTTCGTCAGCGGATAGCTGATCGAAGGCGGTGCCGGACTGAAGCTTGCCCCAGCCGCTGAATACATCTGCGTCGATGTAGGGGATATGCTCCTTGTAGAGGTCGATCCGGATGACTTCGTCGCCCGGGTTCTTCGATTGATAGGCATCGATGAACGCTTTTCCGGCCGCCATACTGTAGGAGACCTGGTGGTCATGAGGGTGGGCGGTAATATAGAGCAGCTTAGCCATGTTGGGTTTCATTCCTCCTGGTGAGTGATCTGCCGTTAGTGTTGGATTTTTCCCGTGATTTATTCATGGCGATTGAACGGGGTGACTATAAATATGACTATAAATAAAGCGAATCCCGCAGGATCCGCTTCCATTAGAGGTAAGCTATTATGTAGTTCTCTTAGTACGCGCTCTAATCCCGACTCCAAAGCGTGAATGAGAGCTTGAATCCTTATTTTGCACTGGAAAAAAATCGATAAACCTGTCAAAATACGAATATGCAAGGAAGCATTTACTCCGTAAGCTCAGGCTTCCTCTTGATCAGCACGTCTTCAATTATCTCGATAAACTCCGCGGATGCCTTCGCCTGTACCGCCAACTCATAGATATTCAGCAGCTGTTCATTGGTTAATGTCTCCAGTGAGGAGGGACGCGGAGAAGGAGTAAAATGATAGTTCATTAAATTCCTCCTTAAGTTTGAATGGTTGTGCATATACATCCTTTCCAAATGATACCATTTACTTTGCGACTTGTCTTGTCCTGTTCTCCCTCTCAATTCTTCTTTACATATCATGGGTATTATGTAATAATAATATTTTTTGTTAACTTAGATAGAGGAGAGTGTTAAATATGAGTTGGCGTCCGCAAACTGAAGAGTACGACAAGTTTTTTGAGAATTACATCGCTCTTGTTCCGAAGGAAGGAAGCTTGGAAGAGCTGCTCCGCGAGCAGGGTAAAACGGTGGCCGCTTTATTCGGAGAACTGTCAGAGGAACAAGGGAGTTACCGTTACGCCCCTGGCAAATGGAGTCTTGGGCAGCTGCTCGGCCACCTGATCGACGCCGAACGGATCATGTCCTATCGGCTGTTCCGGATCTCACGAGGGGACAGCACATCGCTTCCCGGATTTGACGAGAATTTTTTTGTAGACGCTGGCCAATATGATTCGTATTCTCTGAAAGAGCTGATTCCTCTCTATGAAGCATCCCGGCAGTCCACGCTGGTTCTTGTCGGCAGCATTCGGGATGACGCCTGGACCCGGAAGGGGAACGCGAACGGGCATGCCATTTCGGCCGGGGCCCAGCTCGCCCTGATGATCGGCCATGAACGCCATCATTTGAGTATCATTAAGGAACGGTATCTCGTTTAGGAGGAACTGGCATGGGGGTTTGGCGGAGTATCTTGCGGTTGTTGTGGGAGCCTGAGCGTCATCTGCTGGCTGAGATATTCGATCAGTCCGAATACTTCCGGATCAAGGGAGCGCTGGGCAGCGCAGGCATCCGGCACCGAACCCGATTCTCCGGAACGACGGCAGCCGCAGAACGCCGGAAATTCCGGGGAGGGCCCTCTCCTGTCATTTATCGCGTTTATATCAGCTCTGAAGATGAAGCAAGAGCGGCGAAAGCGCTGAATCATAGAGGATAAAAATGAAGGCCACGAACGTCTGCGGCAGGCAGGCGGTCATGGCCTTTATTTATTTGTTGGAGTTCCTACAAGGAAGGATTCTTATGGCATTTGCGGCATACCGGATAATACGCCTCGTTGCCTCCGATCTGAATCTGCTTGCCGGTGTATACGGGCTTGCCGTTCTCGACCCGCAGCGTCATGGTGGCTTTCCGCTCGCAGAACCAGCAGATCGTCTTCATTTCCTCGATTTTATCCGCATAGATGAGCATATACTTGCTGCCCTCGAACAAATTGTTCTGGAAATCATTCTTCAGGCCAAAGGCCATCACCGGAATGTCCAGTTCATCGACGATACGGACGAGCTGTAAAATGCTGCTTTTGTTCAGGAACTGGCATTCGTCGATCAGCACGCAGTGCGGCTTCGGCTCATTCGAGCTGACGATGCCGAATATATCGGTGCTCTCATCGATGGCGATGGCCTGTCTGCGCAGACCGATCCGTGAAGACACGTATCCCACTTCGTCCCGGTTGTCGATGGCGGAGGTAAAGATCAGTACAGACTTGCCCTGTTCCTCATAATTGTGGGCGACCTTCAAAATTTCGATGGATTTACCACTGTTCATGGAACCGTATTTGAAAAATAATTGTGCCACTGGCTATCTGTCCCTTCCCTGAAAATGCGACCTCTCTAGAGTATCACACTCCCGCCGCGGCAGGCCACCATAAAAAGAGCATCGCTGGTCACCAGTCCGCCGAATCTGTTAAAATAACGTCATGCCAACCTGCCGCTATTTGACAGCGCAGGTTTTTAGTCCGAGCATTTTGCATTGAACGATGCCAAATGCTGATCCGGTTATTAATGAAGGAGAGGAGTACGCCGAGCATGACAGAGAATCAGGATTCATACAAGGAACGGATGTCCAGTTTGAAGGAAAAAGGCGCCCTGCCGCCCGAAGCGGAGAACCTCATGGAAGAGCTGCTTACGAGGCTGGCGGAGGCGGAACGGAGCAACCTCGCGCTTCGCCGCGCCGCGCTCAAAGCGGCAGGAGGCCAGACTATGTCCACCCGGCTGAGGGATGCCTTGTATGAATAGAAGGGAAGCCTATGTCCATTCTGTTTAAGTTCCTCAAACCTTACAGGACTGCCGCGATTCTGGCACTCGTGATGATGCTGATTGAACTGGCGGTCGAGCTGTCGCAGCCCTATCTCATTTCCAAAATTATCGACAACGGCATACGCAGTCATGATTTAACCGTGGTGTGGACATGGGGAGGATTTCTCGTGCTCAGCGCCGCCGTGGCGTTCTCGGCCGGGATTCTGAGTTCCTTCTTCGCTTCCCATGCGAGCCAGGGGTTCGGCTTCGATATGCGGGACCGGCTCTATGAGAAAGTGCAGTCGTTCACGTATGCCGCGTTCAACCGTTTTGCAGCATCTACACTGATTACCCGGCTGACAGGAGATGTCTCCCAGCTTCAGGATGCGGTATTTACCGGACTGCGGTTCATGTCCCGCATTCCGCTCGTGGTGCTCGGCAGCGTGGTCATGGGGCTGGTGGTGCAGTGGCGGCTCGGACTCGTGCTGACCGTGACTGTCCCGGTCATGATCGTTCTGCTGATGCTGCTGATGCGCCGGTCCTCCAAGATGTTCCGAACCGTCCAGAACAAGCTGGACAGTGTCAACGGAGTCGTTCAGGAGAATCTGACCGGCATCCGCCTGATCCGCGTCTTCGTGCGGATGGGCTATGAAGTTGCCCGCTTCGCCGAATACAGCCGGGATCTGATGCGCAGCACAATTTCGGCCCTCCGGCTCACCGAGACGGCGATGCCGTTCGTCCTGCTGCTGATGAATGGCGGCATTCTGGTGCTGCTGTGGTTCGGCCGCATTGAAATATCCCACGGGAACGCCACGCTGGGGCAGACGGTTGCCGTGATCAACTACACGCTGCGCGCCGTCGGCGGACTATCGGCGCTGTCCGGCATCGTGGCCGCCTTCTCCCGGATGCGCGCGTCCGCGCTGCGGGTGGGAGAAGTGCTGGACGCGCCTGGAGTTGAGGATACCCGCCGTAGCGGAGTCACAAATCTAGAGAATGGCGTGAATAATGCCAGTATGGCAAACCCGCCCCAGCGCATTAAGGGAGCTGTCTCCTTCGAGCATGTGTCATTCCGCTATCCGGATAGCGGCATCGCCGTTCTGGAGGACATTTCGTTCAAGGCCGAGCCCGGCGAGGTCGTGGCGATAATGGGAGCGACCGGTTCGGGCAAGACGTCGCTCGTCTCGCTGATCGCCCGGCTGTATGAACAGACGGAGGGCGTCGTCCGGGTAGACGGCCGGGACACGCGCGACCTGAATCTCGCCGGTCTGCGCAGCGCGATCGGGTACGTTCCCCAGGAGGTGCTGCTGTTCTCGGGCACCGTCCAGGGCAATATCGCCTGGGGCAACGAGAAGGCGGGGCTTTCCGAGATTGAAGCCGCCGCCCGGGCCGCGCAAATCCATGATACGATCATGAGCCTTCCGGATGGTTATGATGCCCTGCTCGGACAGCGGGGAGTCAACTTGTCCGGCGGGCAGAAGCAGCGACTCAGCATTGCCAGGGCGCTCGTGCGCAAACCGTCCATCCTGATTATGGACGACAGCACGAACGCGCTCGATGCCGTTACGGAAGCTGCGCTGCTGTCGGAGCTGCAGAAGCTGTCGTGCACCACATTCATCATCACCCAGAAGATCGCCTCGACGGCGGCAGCCGATCTCATTCTGCTGCTGGATGAAGGCAGGCTGCTGGCGGCAGGGACCCATGAGCAGCTGCTGGCCGGCTCCAGTCTGTACCGGAGCATCTGCGAGTCGCAGGAGGGAAAGGAGAACCTTCATGTTCAAAACCGTGCTTGAACCGTTTCGGCACCCGAGGCCCGTCTTTGAGCTGGGCGAAGGCCGGGCTCTCGGAGCAGGCCGCGGCGGAGGCAAAGCTCCGGTCAAGGCCAAGGACTGGTCCTCTACACTGCGCCGTCTGTGGATGTATTTGGCCGAGCGCAAGCTGAAGCTTGGACTGGTTCTGCTGATGGTTGTGCTGAGCTCCGGGCTTTCCCTCCTGGGACCCTACATGATCGGCAGGGCTGTCGACCATTATCTGGAGGGAGGCGGAGCGCATTGGGGACTGTTCCTGGCGGGACTTGGAGCAGTCTACGTCCTGGTCGCCGTCACATCGTGGCTGCAGAACATCTGGATGATCGAAATATCCCAGGAGACGGTATACCGGATGCGCACCGAGCTGTTCTCACATCTGAACCGTCTGCCGATTTCATTCTTCAACCGGCGCCAGCAGGGGGAGATCATGAGCCGTCTGACCAATGATATCGAGAATGTCAGCTCGAACCTGAACAGCTCGGCGATCCAGATCTTTTCCGGCGTGCTTACGCTGGCGGGAACACTGATCGTCATGCTGACGCTCAGTCCGCTGCTTACGCTGCTGACCTTTATCGTCGTGCCGCTGATGGCGGTGGGCATGCGCTGGATTACCCGGCGGACAGGCCCGCTGTTCAAGCAGCGGCAGCGCAATCTGGGCGAGCTGAACGGCTATATCGAAGAGACGCTGTCGGGGCAGCGGGTCATCAAGGCGTTCGGCCAGGAGGAGAGGGTCATCTCCGCCTTCAGGGAACGCAACAGCACCATTATGCTGTCCGGTTTCTGGGCGCAGTCGATTTCCGGCTTTATCCCGAAGCTGATGAACGGCCTCAACGATTTGAGCTTCGCCATTGTCGTCGGGTTCGGGGGCATTCTGGCGATCCGGGGCTCGATAACGGTCGGCATTATTCTGGTCTTTGTCGAATATACCCGGCAGTTCACGCGGCCGCTCAACAACTTGGCGAATCAGTGGAACAGCGTGCTGTCCGCGATCGCCGGCGCGGAGCGGGTGTTCGAAATTCTGGACGAGGAAGTAGAGGTCAAGGACGAGAGCGGAGCGCATGATGCAGGTGAACTGCGTGGAGAGGTTAAATTCGACGGGGTATCCTTCTCCTACAGCGGGGACGGCGATACGCTGCATAATATTACGTTCGAGGCCAAGCCGGGCGAAATGATCGCGCTGGTCGGTCCGACCGGAGCGGGGAAGACGACACTGATCGGCCTGCTCTCCCGCTTCTACAATCCTTCGAGGGGCGTCATCACAGTCGACGGGCGTAACCTGGCGTCCATCACCCGGGAGAGCTTGCGAAGCCAGATGGCGTTCGTGCTGCAGGATACGTTCCTGTTCAAGGGAAGCATCCGGGACAATATCCGTTACGGCCGGCTGGATGCCACCGACGAAGAGGTGGAGCGCGCGGCCAGATTGGCCAACGCCCATTCGTTCATCATGCGTCTGCCCGGCGGGTATGACCGTATGCTTGACGTCGATGGCGGCGGCATCAGCCAGGGGCAGAAGCAGCTGCTCGCCATTTCCAGAGCGATCCTGGCCGATCCGGCAATGCTGGTGTTAGATGAAGCAACGAGCAGCATCGATACCGTAACCGAGCTGAAGATCCAGGAAGGACTGCAATCGCTGATGAAAGGACGAACCAGCTTCGTGATCGCTCACCGGCTCGGAACCATTCGCCAGGCGGACCGTATTCTTGTGCTAAGCGGCGGAAGATTGGTGGAGCAGGGAAATCATGTGGAGCTGGTGGAACAAGGCGGTCTGTACAGCGAGCTTGTGAGCGGGGGAATGAAGCATTGACCGAAGTCGGCAGGCTGATGACCTTTTTTGGCGAACGGAACACTGAAGAAGCTAAATTTTAGCCGTGGCAACAGTCGGGACATTAGCCCGTGACAACAGTCGGGAGAAGAAGCCGTGGACGGGGGACCGTCACACGGCTTCTTTCGTTTCGGTAAGTCGGCCGGCACGTCGGCTGGTCCATCTTTTTCCAAGTGCGATTGCAGGCTTCTCCACATACTTATAAGACAGGACGGACAGCAGAATGGAGGCTGCGAGCGCAATAATGAGGGTTGCCCAAAGAGGCAAAACATTATGGAACGCATACACGGAGGCAAAGAGTGCAATACAGTGATATAGATACAGGCTGTACGAAATATTTCCGAGGAAATGGATAGAATGGATTTCGAGAACCCCGGAGATTTTAGGCGAAGCAAGAGAGGTTGAGATCAGAACACATACGCCGGCCGCAATTCCCCAGTCGGAGAGCAGAGACAGCCATATCCCTTCCGCCTTGAAGAGTCTCTTCAAGACAGCGTCGGCGATACCGGCATACGTGTAGATCATCAGCCCGGTAGCTAGCAGCACATATTTCATCGAGACGCTTAAACGCATGATCCGGGCGATAAGTCCTGCCTTGTGTTTGGCAAGCAATGCCCCAATAATAAAGAACGCCATGTAATGCAGCGTGAAATAGAGATTGGAGGATATCGGCAGCGGATTGGCCGGTCTAATAAGATGATTAAGCAGGAGCGCCAGCCCGGAGAGCAGCAGTCCGAGGGCAAGGCTGGTCTTCCAGCCGAACCGGATAATAAATGTCATCAGAAACGGAAAAATGAGCGAAATCCGAAGCTCGATGCACAGCGACCACAGCACGGGGTCAAGCGCATAGTCCTTGAAGCTGCCAAGCAAAAGGAGGTGGTCTCCGATCAGCCCGGGGGTCAGGGGAAAGCTCCATACATCCGTGAAGAAGCTGCTGTAGCCTGGCATCGAGCCTTCCCTGTAGAAGGCCAGATAGGTGAGCAAAGCGCAGGCGACCGCCGCGATATAGGGAATATAGATCCGGCACACCCGCTTGATTAGAAAATGAGAAATCCGTACCTTGGCGCCCTGTGCGTAAAAAGGGAGAGAGAGCACGAAACCGCTGAGCACAAAGAAGAAAATGACTGCTTCATGGCCTGCCTTGAAGATGCGCAGGGGCGTATAATTCAACATTTCCAGCCACCATAAGCCGGTAAAAATAAATAAAAAATGGTGAATCAGAACTGTAGCGGCCGCGAGCCCTCTTAAGGAATCCAACTGATGGTACCTCTTCACTAATCCGCACCCCCACATGTTTGAATTACTAAGATTATACATAAATATGATTCTTTTCAATATCGAACGGAAGAGGGATAGACCGGAATTCAATCTCTTCAAAACAGCGGGTAATAACGAAGAAATAGTCAAATTCGTTCGTTATAATGCGCTTTCTTTCGCGAAAAATGCAAATCAATCCGGTTCGAGGATTCTTCCCAAACACAAATCCCTGACGAAGGACCTGCTTGAGCAGCCATTCAGTTTCCCGGAAAATGAGAGCGGAGTCATAGGCGGGTAAGCAGAGGCAGCGCGAAATCCCGCACTTTTGCACCGGGTCAGGCGAACAGACTGCGAGCGTTACAGCTCGAATGCCTGCCAGCCTGCGGGACAGAGGGCCTAATGCCGGGCCGAAAGTGATATCATCTGTCAGTGGCAATGTCGAACCATGATTGTCCTTACATTTTGATAAATGGCTTGCATCTGGATAGATCCATGAATCCGTCCGTTTCGCCGTTCCTTCTCTCCGGGCCGAAAAGAGAGTACAATAGAAAGGATTCTGTGATTATGCGTATAAAGGAACGGGAGGATACATATTCATGACCATTTCATGTGATGTGGCGATTTTGGGAGGCGGAACAGGAGGGTACGTCGCGGCCGTCCGGGCAGCCCAGCTCGGCAAATCCGTTGTTGTCATCGAACAGGACAAGCTGGGCGGAACCTGCCTGCACCGGGGCTGCATTCCGAGTAAATCGCTGCTGCGCAGCGCCGAGGTATATGCCGATATTGCCGAGAGCGATCAATACGGCATTGAAGTCTCCGGCGTGAGGCTCGCGTTCGATAAGGTCCAGCGCCGCAAGGAAGCCGTCGTGGAGCAGCTGCACCAGGGCGTTCAATATTTAATGCGCAAGAACAAGATCCAGGTTCTGAAAGGTAAAGGAAGGGTCATCGGCCCTTCGATCTTCTCGCCGAGAAGCGGCGCGGTTGCGGTCGAACTGGAGGACGGAGAGGCCGAGACGGTGGTGCCGGACCGCCTGATCATCGCCACGGGCTCGCGTCCCAAGGTGATTCCGGGCTTCGAGCCGGACGGCGAGTTCGTGCTTACGAGCGAGGAGGCTCTGCAGCTTGAGGAACTGCCGGAATCGATGCTGATTATCGGAGGCGGGGTCATCGGGGTCGAATGGGCTTCGATGCTGGCTGACTTCGGCGTGAAGGTTACGGTCGTGGAAGCGGCGGATCAGCTGCTGCCGAGAGAAGACAAGGAAGTTGCCCGTGAACTGCTCCGTCTGCTCAAGAAACGGGGAGTTCAGTGCCTGACGGGCGTATCCGTTACGCCGGGTAGCATTTCGAGAGAGGGAGACGGAGCCACTGTCGAAGTCGTGAAAGCCGGACAAGCGCAAACATTGCGGGCAGCGAAAATTCTGGTCTCGGTCGGCAGATCGGCGAACATACAGAATATCGGCCTTGAAAATACGGATATCCGCTTCAGCCAGGGCGTCATCGAGGTGAACGCCAATATGCAGACGAGCGAGCCGCATATTTACGCGATCGGCGACTGCATCGGCGGGCTTCAGCTGGCGCATGCCGCGAGCCATGAAGGCATCATGGCGGTGAATCATCTGGCGGGTGAGAGCCTTCATCCGTATCATCCCCATCTCGTTCCCCGGTGTGTGTACACCCGGCCCGAAGTTGCAAGCGTCGGATACACGGAGCAGGAGGCGAAGGAACTGGGTCATGAGACGGCAATCGGCAAATTCCCGTTCTCGGCGATCGGCAAGGCGCTCGTGCAGGGCTCCAAAGACGGATTCGTCAAAGTGGTCGCCGACAAGGCGACCGGCGATATTCTCGGCGTCCAGATGATCGGCCCGCATGTCACCGATCTGATCGGGGAAGCCTCGCTAGCCCAGCTGCTGGACGCGACTCCCTGGGAGGTTGGAGAAGCGATACATGCTCATCCAACGCTGTCCGAAATTATCGGAGAAGCAATGCTGGCCGTTGACGGACGGGCCATTGGAATGTAAGGAGGCCGCCGCCTTGAGCGGCCCTTTTCTTTTTAAGGAGAAACGCTATATAATAGATGGAGATACGTCTTAGTACCTGGTTTTAAGATCAGATCAGTATCATCGTCCGGACTTGCTCCGGACCCAGAATGAAGGAGGTACCTCCACAATGGATATACAAGACACAGTTCAAGGCGTCAACCGGCATGAACCTCTTGGCTTAACCGACGGCCAGGTCATCGACATGTACAGGTATATGCTGCTTGCGCGCAAGTACGATGAACGCAGTCTGCTGCTTCAGCGGGCGGGGAAGATCAACTTCCATGTGTCGGGCATCGGCCAGGAAGCGGCGCAGGTTGGAGCCGCGTTTGCGCTTGACCGCGAGAAGGACTATTTCCTGCCCTATTACCGCGATTATGCGTTCGTGCTGTCCGTCGGCATGACGACCCGCGAGCTGATGCTGTCGGTCTTCGCCAAGGCAGATGACCCGAACAGCGGAGGACGTCAGATGCCCGGTCATTTCGGCAGCAAGCGGCTGCGGATTGTTACCGGCTCAAGCCCTGTAACGACACAGGTTCCACATGCGGCCGGCTTTGCTCTGGCTGCCAAAATGCGCAGAGAGCCTGCGGTTTCTTTTGTGACCTTCGGGGAAGGCTCAAGCAATCAGGGCGATTTTCATGAAGCATGCAACTTCGCCGGCGTGAACAACCTGCCGGTTATTATAATGTGCGAGAACAACCAGTATGCCATATCCATTCCGGCCCACCGCCAGCTTGGCGGGAAGGTCAGCGACCGGGCTCTCGGCTACGGCTTCCCGGGTATTCGCGTGGACGGCAACGATCCGCTTGAGGTGTACAAGACCGTGAAGGAAGCCCGCGAGCGGGCGCTCCGCGGGGAAGGGCCGACGCTGATCGAAGCGATGATGTACCGGCTGTCTCCCCATTCGACGTCGGACAATGATCTGGCTTACCGGACCAAGGAAGAGGTCGAAGAGAACTGGAAGAAGGACGGTGTTGCGACATTCCGGCAGTACTTGACCGCACTCGGACTGTGGGATGAGGATAAGGAGCGCGACCTCGCCTCCCAGATTAACCTGGAATTGAAAGATGCGATCGAATACGCCGACAATGCGCCGTTCCCGAAACCGGAGGACACGCTGCTGCATGTGTACAGCGAATCCGAGGGAGGAGTATAGGCTATGGCGATGATGGAATATATCGATGCCATCCGGCTGGCGATGAAGGAAGAAATGGAGCGGGACGAGAACGTCTTCGTGCTCGGTGAGGATGTGGGCGTCAAGGGCGGCGTCTTCACCACGACCAAGGGACTTCAGGAGCAGTTCGGAGCGGATCGCGTTCTGGATACGCCGCTTGCGGAATCGGCGATTGCCGGCGTGGCAATCGGGGCGGCGATGTACGGCATGAAGCCGATCGCGGAGATGCAGTACTCGGACTTCATGCTTCCGGCAACGAACCAGATTATCAGCGAAGCGGCCAAAATCCGCTACCGGTCCAACAATGACTGGAGCTGTCCGGTCGTTATCCGTGCGCCGATCGGCGGCGGAATCTTCGGCGGGCTGTATCATTCGCAGTGCCCGGAATCGATTTTCTTCGGCACTCCGGGTCTTAAGATTGTCGCTCCTTATTCGGCTTACGATGCCAAGGGGCTGCTGAAGGCGGCCGTGCGCGATCCGGACCCCGTGCTCTTCTTCGAGAACAAGAAGTGCTACAAGCTGATCAAGGAAGACGTGCCGGAAGGCGACTATACCGTTCCGATCGGCGAAGCCAATTTGCTGCGCGAAGGCGATGACATTACGGTAATTGCCTACAGTCTGCCGCTGCATTTTGCCATGCAGGCCGCAGAGGAGCTGGAGCGGGAGCAGGGCATTACGGCTCATGTGCTCGATCTGCGCACCCTGCAGCCGCTCGACAAGAACGCCATCGTGGAGGCCGTTCGCCGCACCGGCAAGGTGCTGATCGTTCATGAGGACAACAAGACGGGCGGCGTTGGCGCCGAGGTGGCGGCCATTATCGGCGAGGAATGTCTCTTCGACCTGGACGCTCCGATCTTCCGGCTGTGCGGACCTGACGTTCCGGCCATGCCGATCAGTCCGCCGATGGAGAAGTTCTTCATGCTGAGCAAGGAAAAAGTGAAGGCCGAGATGCTTCGTCTGGCGCAGTATTAAGACAAGGATAACAGGCGCAATCGGTCCCTAAAGGACGGAATGCGAAGACATAAGCCCCGCAGCAGAGCGGGGGCCTCTTAAGGAGTGAAAGTATGGTAAGCAACAAGCAGTTGACGGATGTGGCAATGCCCCAGCTCGCGGAATCACTCGTATCGGCCACGATCGGCAAATGGCTGAAGAAGCCGGGAGATCCGGTGGAGCAGTACGAGCCGCTGTGCGAAGTCATTACCGATAAAGTGAACGCCGAGCTGCCGTCCACGGTGGATGGCGTAATGGGCGACATTCTGGCGGAGGAAGGGCAGACGGTCGCTGTCGGCGAAATCATCTGCCGCATCGCCGTGCCTTCGCCCGGGGCGACCCCGGAGGCCGCGCCTCAGGCCGGCGCGGCGGAACCTGCGCCGGCCCCTGCGGGCCGGCCGGCGGCTCCCGCTGCCGCTGCGCAGGCAGCGGGCGGATATGCGGCGCAGACCCGCGCCGCATTCGACCCGGACGCGCCGATGCGGGCGCGTTATTCACCCGCCGTGCAGAGCCTTGCGGCGCAGCACGGCATCGAGCTGACCGCCGTACCGGGAACCGGGCTCGGCGGACGCGTGACGCGCAAGGACGTCTTGGCGTACCTTGCGCAGGGACCGGCGGCGGCTTCGCAGACGCCGGTGGCTCAGTCGCCGGCGCCTGCGGGCGCGCCGGCAGCACGTCCGGCCGCGCAGCCGCAGGCCGCGGCCATCCCGGCAGCGCCTCTGGAGGCGGAGGCGCTGCCGCCGGTGCGGCATTCCGGACTGCATCTGTCCGAAACGCCGCGCATTCCGGAGATCGAGGTGGAGAGCGGACGCTCGGAATACCTGATCGACGTAACGCCGATCCGGAACACGATCGCCACCCGGATGCGCCAGAGCGTAGCGGAAATTCCGCATGCCTGGACGATGATCGAAGTGGACGTGACGAACCTGGTGCTGCTGCGCAACAAGCTGAAGGACGAATTCAAGCGCCGCGAGGGCTTCAACCTGACTTACCTGGCGTTCCTGATGAAAGCTGTCGTCAGCGCCATCAAGGATTATCCGATCATGAACTCCGTCTGGGCGGTCGACAAAATCATCGTCAAACGGGATATCAATATTTCGCTCGCTGTCGGCACCGAGGATTCGGTCATGACCCCTGTTATCAAGCGGGCGGACCAGAAGAACATAGCCGGACTTGCCCGGGAAATCGACGAGCTGGCGATGAAGACGCGTGAAGGCAAGCTGCGGCTTGACGATATGCAGGGAGGCACATTCACCGTCAACAACACAGGCTCGTTCGGCTCCATCCTGTCTTATCCGATCATCAACTATCCGCAGGCTGCGATTCTGACCTTTGAGTCGATCGTGAAGAAGCCGGTCGTCATCAACGATATGATCGCTGTACGCTCCATGGCGAATATTTGCCTGTCGCTGGACCACCGGATTCTGGATGGCGTCATCTGCGGCCGGTTCCTGCAGCGGGTGAAGGACAACATCGAGAGCTACAGCCTCGATACGAACGTCTACTAAGCAAGTAAAACGAACGAAGGCTGTTGCTGTTGGCCGCCTTTTGGCAATTCCAACGGGTGAAGCGGTGCGAAGAACAGCGTGGCAGTGAATGGGTCTTGTTGACACCAGTTAGGGCCAGACGCCGCCGCAGCCTGCTTTTTTAATAGGTCCGGCGGCTATCAAGGGAAGGGAGATGCTAGAGCATGAACAACACGGAAGCGCGCAAGCTTGAAATATCTTATATTCCCCTGATCGAATACGGCCAGGCTTGGGAGATGCAGAAGGAATCGGTGCGCGCGATTGACGCGGGCGAGCGTCCGGAGCGGCTGATCTTTCTGCAGCATCCGCCGACCTACACGATCGGATCGCAGAATCATCCGGAGCATCTGCTGATGAGCCCCGAACAGCTCAAGGCGGAGGGTATTGCGGTATTCAAAATCGACCGCGGCGGCGACATCACCTATCACGGGCCCGGCCAACTGGTCGGCTATCCGCTGCTGACCATCGGCGAGCAGGGAAGAGTCGATCTGCACGGCTATTTGCGTTCCCTGGAGCAGGTGATCATCGATTATCTGGCGGAGTTCGGCATTGAAGGCAGCCGCAAGCCGGAGTATACGGGCGTCTGGGTAGGCAATGTGAAGATCTGCGCCATCGGCGTTAAATTCAACAAGAGCAAGACGCGCAAAGGCTTCGTGACCAGCCACGGCTTCGCCTTCAACATCCGGGAAGGGATTGCCCAGGAAGGCTTCCGGGGCATTATTCCCTGCGGCATTTCGGAGTACGGGGTTACGTCGCTGGAGGAATGCACCGGACGGCGCTTTGAGATCGAGGAGGTTGCGGCGGCACTGGTGCCGCATTTTCTGAGAGCTTTTCCATATGGAACTCTGGTATCCGACTGGGAAGGGTTTCCCGCCGAAGCGAAATAACGGCATCCGCATGAAGGCGGCGCTGCCAACTGTGCCTTGCGAGCCGCCCATGCAGAGCCATTATCATGTCAAACGGCGGCCCGGAAATTCCGGGCCGCCGTTACTAACGAAACCAAATTCGGGAGCTTGCCTCGCGCTATGCGGTCAGCCTGCCAGAAAAGGCTCGATAACCACAAGCAGCGTGGAAGCGATCATAGCGATCAGCATGAGATAGATGAAGATGCGAAACCATTTTCGACGTTGCATGAGTAACTCCTTTGGGGTTTGGTGTAAAATATAAGACATTATAAGTATTGGCTTATAACAGGTCTTCTATTTCTCGGTAAACGTCCGGCGCCTAAAGGACGCCGTCAGGCGATTATCCTTGATAATAATCATAATTGTAACGCAAATTTGAAAGCGAGGGAAGTCCGGTGGTAGAACGGGACCGATTGATATCGGAATTTATGGAGCTTGTCCAGGTGGACAGCGAGACAGGGAATGAGCGGAATATCGCCGATGTGCTCATCGGCAAGTTCAAGGCGCTCGGGCTGACGGCGGTTGAAGACGATTCGCAGCAGAGAACGGGACATGGAGCAGGGAACCTGATTGTCACGTGGGCTGCCGAGAAGACGGAGAATGCTCCCAAACTGCTGTTCACCTGCCATATGGATACCGTCGTTCCGGGACTGGGCATCAAGCCGGCGCTCGGCGAGGACGGCTGGATTACAAGCGACGGCACGACCATTCTGGGCGCCGATGACAAGGCTGGACTGGCCGCTCTCTTCGAAGGCATCCGGGTCGTCCAGGAACAGAACCTTCCGCATGGACAAATCCAGTTCGTCATTACAGCCGGAGAGGAATCCGGACTGCTCGGTTCGCGTTCGCTGGACCCCAAATATCTGGATGCGGACTTCGGCTTCGCGCTCGACTCGAACGGCGAGCTGGGGGCCATTGCGGTCGCCGCGCCTACGCAGGCGAAAATCACAATGCAGATCTTCGGCAAATCGGCCCATGCCGGCGTGAATCCTGAGGACGGCATCAGCGCCATCCAGGTGGCGGGCAAGGCAATTTCGGCGATGAAGCTTGGACGCATCGACAATGAGACGACTGCCAACATCGGCAAATTCGCAGGCGGCGGTCCGACGAATATCGTCTGCGACCATGTGCAGCTCGATGCGGAAGCGCGAAGCATCGTGCAGGAGAAGGTGGAGCGACAGATCGATTCCATGCGCGAAGCGCTGGAGACGACGGTTCGCGAGTATGGAGCGACCTGCGAGTTCCGCAGCGAGATCATTTACCCGGCGTTCAGCTTTAACGGAGAAGATCCCATCGTGCAGCTGGCCGAGCGGGCCATCGCATCGGTCGGCCTGACACCGAGAACCTTTCATTCGGGCGGCGGAAGCGACGCCAACGTATTCAACGGGCTGAACGTGCCGACGCTGAACCTCGCGATTGGGTATGAGAATATTCATACAACCAAGGAGCGGGTTAAGGCGGATGATATTGTCAGAGCGGCCGAGCTGGTAGTCGCGATTGTGCGGGAAAGCGCCAAGCCGCAGTAATTCTGCGAAAAGGAAGGCACCAAGTAGCCGCAATTTTGCGGGAAAGCGCCGAGCCGCTGTAATCTTGCAGAGTGGAAGGCATCAAACCGCCGCACATTTTACGGAGACGGACCGTATGATGCGATCCATCCCCAATAGTCAGCCGCACCCTGAACCGGAAGATTCATTTCCGGCCCAGGGTGCGGTTTTTACGTCGGATGGGAAATAACGGGCAAGCTAGAAGAACAGGTGCAGGCAGCGGTTTATGTTAAGGCAGGGTCAAGCTTTCTCCTGCGTGCGGAGCCGTCCCGAAGTCCCGCCGGATGATCGCCGGGCTGGCTGTGAGCGCTCATGACCAGCGAGTGACAATACGTACGACAGCGGCATATCCCTTCCGAATTTGCGCTGCAGCATACGAATCACCTCCAGAATTTCGTCCGGTTTTCCCTTCAGCAGCAGGCCGCTGCGCCCGGCCCCCGTGCCTTTCCCGTTCTTCATGTCCATTTCCTTCTTTCATCTGAAGTTTGCTATAATACACGGTATGCAGAGAAGCCGCAAAGGAGACCTGAAACTATGAAAGAACCGAATGCTGATATGAAAAAACAATGGCCTGCGAACCCCGCGCTGGACGAAACCTTTGTCTCGACGCAGCCCATTTTCTCCGGAAAAATCATCACGCTGCAGGTTGATACCGTCACTCTTCCCGATGGCGAAACGGCTACACGTGAGGTCGTAAAGCATCCCGGCGCGGTAGCGGTGCTGGCGCTTAACCGCGGCAAATTGCTTGTGGTGGAGCAGTACCGCCAGCCGATGGGGCGCACCGAGGTGGAGATTCCGGCAGGCAAGCTGGACCCCGGAGAAGATCCGAGGGATGCAGCTGCGCGCGAGCTTCGGGAAGAGACGGGATTTCACAGTGGTGACCTGTCGCTATTAAAATCCTTCTACACCTCGCCGGGATTTGCCGATGAAGTCATCCATCTCTATGTAACGGATAATGCGGAGGCCGGAGAGATGGCGCTGGATGAGGATGAGTTCCTGGAGGTGTCGGAGCTAACGCTGGAGGAAGCTTACCAATATATCGCGGACGGGCGCATTGCCGATGCCAAGACGATGATGGCCGTCTACGCCTGGCATTTGTACACGCTGACGGGGCAGTGGCACTGATGAATCGTAATGAATCCAAGTCTCTGCCCGGCGGCTTGGAGGACCGGAACGTACCTGCACTCTCAACATACTACTGCGACCTGCATGTCCATATCGGAAGGACCACATCGGGCCAGGCGGTCAAAATTAGCGGCAGCCGCGATCTGACCTTTGCAGGGATCGCGCGGGAAGCGTCAGAGCGGAAAGGAATCGGGCTCGTCGGCATTATCGACACCCATTCTCCGTCTGTGCAGCGCGATATGCTGGACTGCCTGCACAGCGGCGAGATGACAGAGGTTTCCGGCGGCGGCATTCGCTACCGGGACACGGCCATTCTACTCGGTGCCGAAATCGAGCTGCGGGAGCCGGGGCGGCGGGAATTTCATGTTCTGGCGTTCATGCCCGACCTGAGGGCGATGGAGGAGTTCAGCACATGGATGAGCCGCCATATGCGGAATGTGAATTTGAGCTCCCAGCGTATCTATGTGACACCGCGGGAGCTTCAGGCAGAAATTCTCGCAAGAGGCGGGCTGCTGATCCCGGCCCATATTTTCACCCCGCACAAAGGGCTGTACGGCTCCGCAACTAATCGGATGGCGGATGTGTTCGATCTTGACGGGATCGCGGCGGTGGAGTTGGGCTTAAGCGCGGATTCAGAGATGGCCGGTTATCTGTCTGAGCTTGAGCCATTCACGTTCCTGACGAACTCCGACGCGCATTCGCTCGGCAAGATCGGACGGGAGTACAACGAAATGACACTTACCACACCTTCCTTCACCGAATTTAAGCTGGCGCTCGAAGGCAGGGAGGGGAGAGGCGTCGCTGCCAACTACGGGCTGAATCCGCGTCTCGGCAAATATCACCGGACCTACTGCGCGGGCTGCGGCAGCATTATCGACGAAGCGTTCGTCACCTCACAGCGCTGTCCGTACTGCGGAAGCGTCAAGCTGGTTCAGGGCGTGCTGGACCGGATTATCAGCATCGCGGACCGCGAGCAGCCGAAGGTTCCGGGCAGCCGCCCGCCATACCGGTACCAGGTTCCCCTGGAATTCATTCCGGGGCTGGGGAAGGCGAAGATGAATGTGCTGCTGGAGGCCTTCGGCAGCGAGATGAACATCCTGCACCGGGCCGGAGTAGAGGAACTATCGGAGAAGGTCGGCGCCGATTTGGCGGATAAAATCGCCGCCGCCCGCTCCGGCACTCTGGAGCTGACCGCCGGAGGCGGCGGAACGTACGGGAAGGTAGCAGCGCCGCTTCATGAGCGTCCCTAGGGGCGCTCTTTTTCGTGGAATCTGGACGATACTTTGGAAGATGAAGCCTTACAGTCTTAGAGAATGAAGTCGGTTGCGGATCGGAATCGTGAACATAATTCATCGCATCTAATGAAGCATACCAACGGACAAGGCATAGGGCGGGACATCCTCTCATATGGTTGTAACAGAGACCAGGAGAGGAGAACATCCGATGCGGAACATGAGCCGTTCCTTGAAAGAGCAGACACCGCTCTATATGTTTGTCGCCATCCTGTTTCTGGTGGGTGTCGTCTTCGGCGCCCTGATCGTCAGCGCGCTGACGCTGGACCAGCAGCAGGATCTTGCCGATTATCTCGGCAATTTTTTCACAACCGTTGACCAGCAGGGACTGCCCGCCGCGCCGGAATCGTTCTGGAGCATCGCGGTGCTTCATTTAAAGTGGATCGGCCTGATCTGGGTGCTTGGCCTGTCGGTTATCGGACTGCCCGGCATTCTGGTGCTGGATTTCCTAAAAGGGCTGCTGATCGGTTTCACGGTCGGAACGCTTGTCAGCCAATATTCCTGGGACGGCCTGCTGTTCGCGCTCGTCTCCGTTGCGCCGCATAATCTGGTCGTGATCCCTGTGATTCTCGTATGCAGCGCGGCCGCGATCGGGTTCTCGCTGCTTATGATTCGCAGCAGGGTGACCGCACGGCGTTCCGTTCCGATCGGCAGACCTTTTGCGACCTATACGATGCTGTCTCTGGCCATGGCTGTAGTGCTGCTCGGCGTCGCCTCATTCGAGACGTATGTGACACCGGCGATGATGGGATGGGTAACGCCGCTGCTCGTCAAATAATCGTGGCTGGAGCGGGCCGAATCGCCAAGATTATCGGCACGCGTGAACATAATAAGCCTCCGCCATTTCTGGCGGAGGCTGTCGTGTTATTCAATATCAATGCTCCACTTGCCGTCAGCTTGAACCGAAATTACGTAGGTTCCCTCATACTCCAGTGTCTCTGCGGTAGACCCGGAATAGTTGCCGATTTCATTGGCAAGAGATATACCTTCGTTCAGATGGACAATGAAATTGGATTCCCCGGTATGCTTGAAGCTGAACCTTGTAAGCTTGGATTGGAGATTGACAAATACAACGTCATTCCCTTTGCCAGTCAATTGGGTCGGAGCGGTCTTGATAGCTGTTGGGACATTTTGTGTAATCTTGAATTTCCATGACCCTTCAGATTGGATCTTCAGCATGTATTTTCCGTCATCTTGAATGACCACGATGCTCTTGCCTTTGTATGGGCCAATTTCGTTGATGACATGATCTTCATCCTGACCGGATTCATCCAGGATGTGAACGATGAAATTCGAATCTCCCGAATCCGATGCATCGATCACGGCGAATCCCGAGTGGAGTTCAAAGAACTTCGTGGCTTGATCGCCTTTGCCGGTTAAGACGATAGGCTGATCCGCTTCAGGAGTCGGTTCCGGCTCCGGAGAAGGTGATGGCGACGGAGCCGGAGCTCTGAATGAAGGGACTATTTCGCCTAATTCTCCATATATCTTCGCCACGTTCTGAACATCTTCATCCTCCATCGATTCAGCAATTTCCAGATATTTGAACCGGACATCACCGATTTGATCTCTTGATTTCTCGCGTATGCTATCCGCTGTAGATTTGGATTTTTCCGTATTCCATTTATTGGTCCCGTATAATTCAAGGAAATCTTTAGTCTCCAGCAAAATGAGCTTCTTCTGCTTCTCCAGTTCCTGAGGGTCCGCTTCAGGGGCTTTCGATGGAGAGACGGAAACCGCCGGCGTGCTGACAGCGGTGGCGCTTGGCGATGGGCTGGCGGTTTGTTCGGCAGATGGATCAGCGGTAGAATTGCTGCAGCCACCGATTAATGCTGACAATAGAAATGCGAGTGTTACTAACCTCATTTTAGTAGAATCTTTCTTCACTTGTATCCCCCAGTTCCAATAATATACATAAAGTATAGGGGGACTGGGTATTTTTTACTAGGATATTTTTCGGAAAGGAGTATAGAATCACCAGTACCCTGATGCTAATGATCCGGCTTATATCCTATTTGTTGCTTGAACCCGTACCAGCTCCTCCGTCCGGCAGCACGGATGTTCCATCCTCATAGACCGGCCCTGCCGGGGAAGAGGAGGCTGCCCAATCCGCCTTGGCCTGGTTGAGCTTGTTCTGCATCTCCTGAAGCAGCTCATTCCGGATTTCATCGCGCAGCGTCACCAGATCCTGCCGGGTTACCGCTTGCTCCCTTTCGTCTCCGGCGGTGCTGGAGGCGGCATCTCCCTCCTTGACCCAACCACCTTCTCGAAGGATCTTCGTCTCTCCCGTAATCCGGTTCATCCGGACCGGATATTTGCCTTCCAGCTTGTCGTATTTATATAGCCCCGGATAGATCAGCAGGCCGAACAAAGCGATGATCAACAAGGCGAGCACCGCACGGCGCAGTTCTTTTTCCATCATTACATTCTCCTTTGCTGCAAAATATTTCTGTCATATCATTCCATTATAGGCTGCGCCCCGCACTCCGGCTGTGACTTTCTCTCTTCGCCCTGACGCGCGCCCCCGTAAGCAGAACACTTTAGCCAAAACGTTTGACTTCTCAAAGTTCCCGGACCTATAATGGGAGAAGCGGCTTTTAAAGAGAATAATCGCGCGTGTTCCTGGGGGGAGGGAGATTATGGAAGACCGGATCGACAAAATCAAACAACAGCTGCAGTCCCAAGGCTATAAACTGACACCCCAGCGGGAAGCGACTGTCCGCGTTCTCCTGGAGAACGAAGAGGATCATCTCAGCGCCGAAGATGTGTTCATGCTCGTTAAGGAAAAAGCTCCCGAAATCGGTCTCGCCACCGTATACCGTACTCTGGAACTCCTGAGTGAGCTTCATGTTGTGGAGAAGATCAATTTCGGAGACGGCGTTGCCCGTTACGACCTCCGGACGGATACGGCCAAGCATCACCATCATCATTTGATCTGCGTACAGTGCGGCAGCATGGATGAAATCCGGGAGGATTGGCTCGGTCCATTGGAAGAGAAGCTGGAGAACGAGTTCAATTTCTCGGTCATTGACCACCGGCTCGATTTTCACGGTATTTGCTACCGCTGCCGGGAGAAGAACAAGACGGACAGCAAGGCGGAATAATCCGCTGGCTATTGCCCGTTCAATGACGACAACCATTTCAGACCTTCCATGTTATTAGGGATAACGAAAGCTCTCCCGGCTCTGCCGGAGGGAGCTTTTTGGTTCTTTGCGGCTAACCGGGCTCTCGCCAAACCGCCAGGAGTGTACATAAGAACGACGGCAAACGCATAAAGTGAAGGACGGAGGGATGTCTATGGTCATTTCGCTGCCTAAAGCGCTTCGGCGCCTGATCTTTATTGTGATATTTGTCGCTTTTACCTGCCTGTTCTATAATATAATGGACCTGCTTCACCGGTGGATGGGTCCGATTCCCAATCCGGATATTCCGGAAGGATCTGCCGTTCGCGCATACACTGGCGTTAATCCGGCGGACGGGCAAATGAAAGCATCCCAGCGCCTGAAGCTGTACTATTGGTATGGGGAATAAGTCTCAGACAGGAATTGCATGGATGACTGCCGAATGAACAAAGAGAGGACGGTGCCGAGGGAAACGATGAAATCAGCGGTACAAGACTTTCTGGAGTATCTTTCCCGTGACAAAAATGCCTCGCCCCGGACCCTCGAATGCTACGGACGTGATATTTCACGATTTTTGGACTATGCGGCGGGACGGGGAGCGGAAATCCTGGAGGATATCCGCAGGCCGCTCATTTCGCTGTATTTTGGCGAGCTTCGGTCAGAAGGGCGTTCTGCGGCAACACTCAACCGGAACACGGTGTCGATCCGTGCCTTTTTTCATTTTTTGCTGAAGGAAGGCTTGATCTCGGGAGACCCCACTCTTGGAATGGAATCGGTTAAGGTGGAGAAAAAGCCGCCGCTCGTACTGAACATCGAAGAAGTGGAGGCTCTGCTTGCGGCTCCGGACCCTGGGACTCCCCAAGGACTGAGGGATAAGGCGATGCTCGAGCTGCTCTACGCATCCGGGATTCGCGTCTCGGAGCTAGTGATGCTGGATGTGAGCGATGTGCAGACCTCGATGGGGTTCGCGCGCTGCTCCGGCTCCGGTGGAAGGGAGCGGGTGGTTCCGATCGGCAGGGCCGCGTCGGAGACAGTGGAAGCGTATGTGCGGACAAGCCGGGACAAGCTTCTGCGGGGAGACGGGGAGATGGTGGAGCCAGCGCTGTTCCTGAACAATCTCGGAAGCCGGCTGACCCGTCAGGGCTTCTGGAAAATGATGAAGAGATACGCGAAAGAGGCGGGAATCCGCGAGGATATCACCCCCCACACACTGCGCGCTTCCTTCGCCTCTCATCTGCTCGAGCGAGGAGCCGACCTGCGCTCCGTTCAGCAAATGCTCGGCCATGCGGACATCTCGACGACCCAGATGTACGGCGGCGCCGCGCGCGGAAATATGAAAGAAGTGTATGAAAGACATCATCCCCGTGCACGTCCGCCCGGCTAGGGCGGCTGCAGTGGGACAAGCTTCCAAGCCGTCTTAAGCGTTAGTGAAGCATACATGAAGGAGCGTGGCATAAGTTGTCTACATTTGACAAGATCTGTTTTATCGTACTTGATAGCGTGGGAATCGGGGAAGCGCCCGACGCCGCTAGCTTCGGCGATGTTGGAGCCCATACACTGGGCCATATTCTGGAACGGAATCCGCAGCTCAAGCTGCCGAATATGCAGCATCTGGGACTTGGCAACATCGCCCCGCTGCCGCATCTGGAGCCGGTTCAGGCTCCGGAAGGCTACTATGGCAAAATGCAGGAGGTCTCCGTCGGCAAGGATACGATGACCGGCCACTGGGAGCTGATGGGCCTCAAGATCGAAATGCCGTTCAACACCTATCCGGACGGATTCCCGCAGGAGCTGATTACGAAGTTCGAAGAGGCTACCGGCCGCAAGGTGCTCGGCAACAAGCCAGCCTCTGGAACGGAGATTCTGGTCGAATTCGGCGAGGAGCAGATGAAGACGGGCGCCTGGATCGTCTACACATCCGCCGACAGCGTATTTCAGCTGGCTGCCCATGAGGATATTATTCCGCTGGACGAGCTGTACAAGGCATGCCATATCGCCAGAGAGCTGACGATGGCGCCGGAATTCTCGGTCGGCCGCGTCATTGCCCGCCCGTATGTCGGACAGCCGGGCAGCTTCACCCGCACTCCGAACCGGCATGATTATGCCGTGAAGCCGCCGGAGCCGACCGTCATGAACGCGCTGGCGGATATCGGCCGCGATGTCATTGCTGTCGGCAAAATCAATGATATTTTCACAGGTGAAGGCGTTACGGAAGCTTACCCGACGAAGAGCAACGAACACGGCATCGAAGTCACGCTGGAACATCTGCGCAAGCCGTTTAACGGCCTGCTCTTCACGAATCTGGTCGATTTCGATTCCCTGTATGGACACCGCCGCGATCCGGAAGGCTACGGACGCGCGCTGGAGGTGTTCGACAAGGCGCTGCCGGATCTCATGTCCTCGCTCGGCGAGAATGATCTGCTGATCGTGTCAGCTGACCACGGCAATGATCCCGTGCACAGCGGGACAGACCATACCCGCGAATATGTGCCGCTTCTCGTCTACTCGCCGCGCTTCAAATCGCCGGGCAGTCTAGGAGTGCGTTCCACCTTCTCCGACGTTGCAGCCACGATTGCCGAGAACTTTGGCGCCAAGGCTCCGGCTTACGGAACCAGCTTTCTTCAGGAACTGAAATAAGGAGGATTACAGATGAAGGATTCAATCAGCCTAGGCTCCATCCAGGAAGCGGCGGCCTATATCAAGAGCAAGGGCGCCGGAACGCCCGACATCGGACTTATTCTCGGATCGGGGCTCGGTATTCTGGCCGATCTGATCAAAGACGGCATCAGCATTCCCTACCACGATATTCCTCATTTTCCCGTATCGACGGTGGAAGGGCATGAAGGCGAACTGCTGATCGGCACGATAGAGGGCCGCAAGGTCGTCATGATGAAGGGCCGCTTCCATATGTATGAGGGCTACGGCCCCGAGACGACGGCGTTCCCCGTTCGTGTTATGAAGGAGCTTGGCGTGAAGAGCCTGCTCGTTACGAACGCCGCCGGCGGCGTGAACACCGGTTACACGCCAGGGGATCTGATGCTTCTTACCGACCATCTCAACCTGACCGGCCGCAATCCGCTCATCGGACCGAATGATCCGGAGCTTGGCGTGCGTTTCCCGGACATGTCGGAGCCTTACAGCCGCCGGCTGCTTCAGGCGGCGAGAGATGTAGCGAAGGAACAGAACTTCACCTTTAGAGAAGGCGTCTACGCAGGTCTTCTGGGACCTACTTACGAGACGCCGGCAGAGATCGTTATGCTGCGCCGTCTGGGCGCCGATGCGGTCGGCATGTCGACTGTCTCGGAGACGATCGTCGCCCGCCATGCAGGCATCGAGGTGCTCGGCATTTCCTGTATCACGAACATGGCTGCCGGCATTCTAAATCAGCCGTTGTCCCATGACGAGGTTATGGAGACGGCTGAACGGGTTCGCGAGACGTTCCTGGGCCTTGTGCTTGCGCTCATTCCGAAGATGTAAGTGAGCTTAATTCCAAATATCCGGGAGGGAATCCATTATGACACAATCCGCAAGCAATGCGCCTGAGGTTCTGGCATACGGCGCACAGGTTAAAGAAGCCGCCGATTATATCGCGTCCAAGCTTGGCCCCTTCAAGCCGGTTATCGGCTTGATCCTCGGCTCCGGCCTCGGCGATCTGGGAGACCAGATCGAAGATGCCGTATACCTGCCTTATGAAGAGATTCCCCATTTTCCGCGTTCCACCGTTGAAGGACATGCCGGACGCTTCGTTATCGGCAAGCTGGAAGGCAAGGATGTCATGATCATGCAGGGCCGCTTTCATTACTATGAAGGCTACGCCATGCGCAAGGTCGTGCTTCCCGTCTATGTCATGGCCAAGCTGGGCATCGGCACGCTTGTCATTACGAACGCGGGCGGCGGCATGAACCGCGCCTTCAAGGCCGGCGACCTCATGCTGATCACCGACCATCTCAACATGACGGGAGACAACCCGCTGATCGGACCGAATGATCCCGAGCTCGGCGTCCGCTTCCCGGACATGTCCCGTGCTTACGATCCGGAGTATATCGCGCTTGCCAAACGCCTTGCTCCCGAAATCAAGGGAGCGGACGGCGAAAGCCTGACGCTGCAGGAAGGCGTATACGCCGGCATCAGCGGCCCGACCTATGAGACGCCTGCTGAACTTAAGATGCTGGCGCTGCTTGGCGGGGACGCGGTCGGCATGTCCACGGTTCCCGAAGTCATCGTGGCGAGCCACAGCCGCCAGCGTGTGCTTGGCATTACCTGTATCACCGACATGGCGATCGGCGACGAGCTGGAGCCGCTGACGCATGAGCAGGTCGTGAAGGTTGCGAACCTGACCAAGCCGAAGTTCATCGGACTTGTCCGCGCATTCGTCCGCGAGGTAAGTCTCTAATATGAGAGCGGTCGACATCATTCAGAAGAAAAGAGACGGCGGGGAGCTGAGCAGGGAGGAGATCGCCTTTCTGGTTCAGGGCTACAGCCGGGGAGAAATCCCGGATTATCAAATGTCGGCCTGGGCTATGGCCGTCTACTTTCAGGGGATGAACGCCCGCGAGACCGGCGATCTGACGCTGGAGATGGCGATGTCAGGCGATCAGGTGGACCTCAGCCCCATCGCGGGCATCAAGGTGGACAAGCATTCCACCGGCGGAGTCGGCGACAAGACGACGGTCGTCCTGGCGCCGCTTGTCGCTTCAGCCGGTGTGCCTGTCGCCAAGATGTCGGGGCGCGGCCTCGGCCATACCGGCGGCACGCTCGACAAGCTGGAGTCCATCTCCGGCCTGACCGTCGAGATGGACCAGAGCCGCTTCTTCGCCCAGGTCGGCGAAATCGGCGTAGCTGTCATCGGCCAGTCGGGGAACATCACCCCGGCCGACAAGAAGCTGTACGCGCTGCGGGACGTAACCGCAACTGTGGATTCCATTCCGCTCATCGCCAGCTCCGTCATGAGCAAGAAGATCGCCGCCGGCGCAGACGCCATCGTGCTCGATGTGAAGACCGGCAGCGGCGCGTTCATGAAGACGCTGAACGATTCCATCGCGCTGGCCAAGGCGATGGTGGACATCGGTACCCAACTCGGCCGGCACACCGTTGCGGTTATCAGCGATATGGATCAGCCGCTCGGATACGGCATCGGCAACGCGCTGGAGGTCAGAGAGGGGATCGACACGCTGCGCGGCAGCGGACCGGCCGACCTGACCGAGGTCTGCCTCATTCTCGGCAGCCAGATGCTCGTGCTGGGCGGCAAAGCCAAGGATACGGACGAAGCCCGCAGCATCCTGAAGGCCCGCCTGGAAGACGGCAGCGCCCTTGCGAAGCTGAAGGCGCTCGTAACGGCGCAGGGCGGAGACGCTTCGCAGATCGACGACCCCGCGAAGCTGCCGGCCGCAAGCCGGCAGGTGGAGGTTAAGGCGGCGGCAGAAGGCCATATCGAGGCCATTCAAGCCGAGGAAATCGGCATTGCCGCCATGCTGCTCGGCGCGGGACGGGAGACGAAGGAGTCGCAGATCGACCTCGCCGTCGGTATCGTACTGGCGAAGAAGGTCGGAGACGCAGTGTCTGAGGGCGAGACGCTAGCCGTCCTGCACCTGAACGATGCCTCTGAGGCCAAGGTTAAAGAGGCCGAGTCCAAGGTGCTGGAGGCGTACCGGATTACGAGTCAGCCGGTAACGCCGGCGCCGCTCGTCTACGCCATCGTGACCAAGGAAGGCGTGACCCGATTCTAGAGAGCGGGGCCGCTTGCAGGCCCGGCAGTGTTCATCTCCCGGAGGCCGGTCAGGGTTAGCCGGGTAACAAACGGGACCTGCCCGCCGCTCGCGGGAACCCGCAGCAGAATCAGGGATGCAGCACATCCCATAACGAAGTTAAGGCCGGGTTAAGCTCTATGCTTAACCCGGCCTTTTGCATAGTAACAGCAATATGTTGCCATTTAACCTTATTTCACCACAACTGTGAAGCTGACAATCGGCTCCTTGGCATTAGAGCCAGCCGTATAAGGGCTATACAGCGTGACGATGTACGTTCCCGGTCCTTGCTCCGGCTTGATCCGTATCGAGAAGCTGCCGTCCTCGGCCAGCGGAGCACTGACGGCCTTGCTCTCTCTGCCCCCGGCAGGGCGGGTGGTTAGATATAGCCTGGTCACACCGCTTGCCGCGTTCGTCAGGGTCCCGCGCAGATCGGCATAGCTGTCTGTCTCCGCATAGCCGGCCGGCCAGACGGTTCCATCAGCGGTAACAAGCGACAGGTCCAGCTTCCACCCGTCAAAGGACGGACTGCCGCTGTAGCGGAAATCAATATCCGCTGGCTGAAGGTCGGCCCGGATCGGGATGCTGTTGATGATCCGCCCGGTGGTGGCATCCCGGTATACAAACTCGTTGTTTCCGGGAAGCAGAGGAATGCTGACTTTGTGCAGGGCGTATTTTAATCCGTTATAGCCCTGAGGCGGTTTGCTCGATACATAGCTGTATGAGTCAAAAGCGCCGAACCGGCTGTTCTCATAGGAGAAGCCGCCTATTCCGAACATCGTCACCTGGAGGCTGCTGCCGGTTACCTCCGGCTGCTTATAATTGGTGTACCAACTGCTGTACTGGAGTGTTCCCGACTTCGATGCCCCATCGAAGTCATAAGCAACTTTGAACTGCCGCTGCAGGAAACTGAGCGGGACGAGAATCGTTCCGCCGCTTCGCAGAACTTTGATGGAGTCGACCTTCTCATTTTTCCGGTACACCGTCCCTGTTCTTACATCCAGCCTCAATTCGTTCACATACCCGTTCTCCGCGAAGTAGACGGAATGCTCCGAAGGAACGCTCTGCATTTGCCCTTGGATAAAAGAGACGGCATCCTTCAGCGGAAAATACGGGACGGAGCCGGACATAATCGGGGCTGCGCTCAGCTTAATCTGTTCGTTCTCCCGCTTGCGCAGCGCCGAAGCCGTTCCGGGGCGGAATGTCAGCTCATCCTCGTAAGGAACCAGCACGACATCCGCCTCATCCAGCAAATTAATAACCGGTCTGTAGCTGGTTAACACGGACAGGAAATCGCGGAGAGATGTGCGGGCTGACAGGGTATACCCTGTTGCCTGATCAAAAGTCCAATAGGCGGAATAGACTGCCTTGGCGCCGCTTCCCGAAATCTGGATCACCCCTGTGACATCATTCGAGAGCGGTGTCGCGAATTTGAATGCCTGTGTCCAGAACTGAACCAGCTTTTGCTTGCTGCCGGAGGTTCCCGCCGCCGCTTCATCGGCGTACACGGTCCAGCCGTTCTTCGTCAGCAGCTTGACGCTGCCTTGCGGCATGGTTCCGCTGTATGCCGAGGCCGATGTCTCGAACAGTGTGTTGCCGGACGCGCGGAATGCAGCGGCTCCGGGCAGTGAAGATGCCGAAGAGGGCTTCAAGCCGCTTTTGTACAGCTGGACCTTATAGCCGTCGGTAGTCAGCTTGCTCGCGATTCCGTAGTAAGACAGGCCTGCATCAGGCAGGCGCGTCGGCAGGTAAGCTTTCACTTGGCTCTCTTTGTACAGCTTGCTTGCCAACTGCTCCCATAGGCTGCGATAGCCGAAGCCAGGGTCCAGTACGACTTTCGCTTCCGGCTTAGTACCATCTTCAGCGGATGCCGGTCCTGCCCATAAGCCGGATACCAGACCGGCCAGCAGCAGCAGCTTCACACCAAGCCCGAGAATTTGCCTCGTTGTATTCTTTTCTTGCCTAACCTCATGATGCCGAATCATTCTTCTACCTCCCCAATCCTTCTTTTTCCAGAATGCTCTGATGTCTAGACGCGTTTCATTGCCAAAAGTTTCAAGAAGCAATTCGGGCATCCTGATCATCCTGATCATCACCGCAACCCTTGCCGGAATAATTCCCTTCATTTCTGACAAAACTGGAACACAGTACCTGTGATAAAGGTAAACGCTCAGGAGGGGAATTGGAATGAAGAAATGTCTCATTGCTGTGCTGGCGCTCTGTATACTGCTGGGGGTGCTCAGTCCCGTTTCGGTGTTCGCGGAGGAGAAAGGCCAGAAACCCGGAAGCGCGGCGCCCGATCTGGCATCCCAGGCCCGCTCGGCGATTCTGATGGATGCCGGGACGGGAACGGTAATCTACGAGAAGAACAGCCACGACAAGTTGCCTCCGGCCAGCATTACGAAGATTATGACGATGCTGCTGACCGTCGAGGCGATCGACGGGGGCACGCTGAAGCTCACGGACAAGGTGCGGACGAGCGAATATGCCGCCTCGATGGGAGGCTCGCAAATCTTTCTGGAGCCTGGCGAGGAAATGACCGTCGACGATATGTTGAAGGGCATCGCGATGGCCTCGGGCAACGACGCGTCGGTCGCGATGGCCGAGAAACTGGCCGGTTCGGAGAGCGCTTTTGTCGACCTGATGAATAAGCGGGCGGAAGAGCTGGGGCTGAAGGACACGCATTTTGCCAACTGTAACGGTCTGCCGACCAAGGATCACTACTCCTCCGCCCATGACATCGCCGTTATGAGCCGGGAGCTGCTGAAGCATCCGCAAATTATTAAATACACGGGCTCCTATCAGGACTATTTGCGCAAGGACACCCCCAAGCCTTTCTGGCTGGTGAACACGAACAAGCTGGTGCGCTTCTACACAGGCGCGGACGGCCTCAAGACCGGATATACGTCGGAAGCCAAGTTCTGCCTCTCCGCCACCGCTTCCAAGGATGGGCTGCGGGCGATCGCGGTTGTGCTGGGCGAGCCGAACACCAAGACGCGCAATAGTGAAGTGTCGGGCATGTTCGATTATCTGTTCTCCCAGTACAAGGTGCATACGATTCACAAGACCGGAGACACGCTGGGAACCCTCAAGATCGAGAAGGGCGTCAAGCGCGAGCTGCCGATTGTAGCTCAGGAGAACTATACGCTGCTGCTGAAAAAAGGAATTGCCCAGGAGGGCATCCGGCATGAGACGGTGATCCTGGATAAGGTGAAAGCCCCGATTGCCAAAGGTCAAACGATCGGCAAGCTGGTCGTCTACCAGGGAACTACCGTCGTGAAGGAATATGAGCTCAAGGCGCCGGAAGCGGTCGCCAAAGCGGGCTGGTGGAAGCTGTTCAAGCGGACCACGGGTTCCATGTTCTCGATGGGCTGACAGGGTATAGACAGACTTTCGATAACCCGGTACTCCGGGTAAAAGAAAGAGACAAAAGAAACGCTGCGCGTCCGCCAAGGATGCGAATGCAGCGTTTCTTTTTTTGCCTCGAACAAGTATATCTCTCTATAAAACTGTCAACACTGGATAACAGATTATTATGATTACACGGGCAAAATGGGGAATCCGGGCTGTTCGTTGCGGATGTTGTCCTTCATTCTTGTAGATACTTGAGAGATTTCTTCTAGTTTTGTCGGCAGGCAGGAGTCCCCCGCAGCGGCGTAGAAATCGTTGTCCGAAAGGTGCCGCGAGGGGCGCCTGATAGCCGCTTCCAAAGCAGCGAAGAGGAGAGTGACGATTATGAATTCCCATGTGCAAATGGAGCAACACCGCGGAGTGCTGGTCGTGCGCCTGACAGGCGAGCTGGATCATCATGCCGCCGATTATGTAAGAATGGATCTGGATGAAGCGATTCTGCGCCGGCAGGTGGAGCATCTCGTTCTGAATCTGAAGGACCTTCAGTTCATGGACAGCTCCGGTCTAGGCGTCATTCTGGGAAGGTACAAGCTGATTCGCGGCAAGGGAGGCAAAATGGTGCTCTGCGACGCCAATCCGGCGGTCCGCCGGCTGCTCGATATGTCGGGCCTGTTAAAAATCATGTCTCTATATGACAGTGAGGATTCAGCGCTTACAGATCTGGAGGTGGCGTTATGAGCATGGAGCCGTCCAAAAATGTAATGAGCGTCCAGTTCGCCGCATTGTCGGAGAACGAATCGTTCGCCCGCGTCGTTGTAGCAGCCTTCGTGACCCGGCTTGATCCGACTATAGATGAGCTTAACGATTTGAGAACCGTCGTCTCCGAGGCGGTGACCAACTGCATCATCCACGGCTATGATAGCGATCCGAATGGGGTTGTCTATATCTCGGCGGCAATTGAGGGTGAAACCGTAAGCCTGACCATTGAGGACAAGGGGCGGGGGATCGAGGATCTGGAGCTGGCGCAGCAGCCGCTGTATACATCGAAGCCGGAGCTTGAGCGCTCGGGCATGGGCTTCACCATCATGGAGAACTTCATGGATGAATTCGAAGTGAGCAGCGAGCCGGGACGGGGAACCACCATCCGGATGAAGAAGACGATTGTCTCAAAAAAAGCGCTATTTAACTAGGGGATGGAGCTATGGATGCGGAATCAAAGAAAGCTCCGCCGACCTATTTGGACGATGCGGAGGTCAAACGGCTGATCGCGCTCAGCCAGGCCGGAGACACGACGGCCCGGGACACGCTGGTCGGCTGCAATATCAGGCTCGTCTGGTCGGTTGTGCAGCGGTTCATGAACCGGGGCTATGAGCCCGACGACCTGTTCCAGATCGGCTGCATCGGCCTGCTCAAGTCCGTGGACAAGTTCGATCTCAGCTACGATGTGAAGTTCTCTACCTATGCCGTGCCGATGATTATCGGCGAGATCCAGCGCTTCCTGAGAGACGACGGGACGCTGAAGGTGAGCCGTTCGCTGAAGGAGATGGCGAACAAGGTGCGCAAGATGAAGGATGAGATGTCCAAGACGCTGGACCGGCTGCCGACGATCGGCGAAGTTGCCGAGGCGCTGGGCGTCACGCCTGAGGACATCGTTTTTGCACAGGAAGCGAACAAGCCGCCGGCTTCGATCCATGAGACGGTGTTCGAGAATGACGGCGATCCAATCACCCTGATCGACCAGATCGCCGACGATTCCCAGGAGAAGTGGTTCGACAAGCTGGCGCTGAGCGAGGCCATCGGCTCTCTGACCGAGAGAGAGCGTCTCATTGTCTATCTGCGCTATTACCGCGACCAGACCCAATCCGAGGTCGCGAGCCGTCTCGGCATCTCCCAGGTGCAGGTGTCGAGGCTGGAGAAGAAAATTTTGCAGAACATCAAGGAGCAGATCGCCCAGTGAAGTCCGGCTTGGGCCAAGTTCATACCCGCAGGCTGGCTGCCTTCTATGAAGGACGCCGCCCTGCGGTTTTTTCATTTATGGGATGAATCCGAATGGAGAATTGGATTTAATTAACTTGAACGGGTATGCTATGATGATAGAAAATCCTGGACTAGAAATGGAGAGTGGAGTTATGAAAGAAGAACTGGCGAAAGCGTTGAACGAGCAGTTGAATTTTGAGTTTTACTCGGCGCATGTCTATCTGGCGATGGCGGCTTATTGTTCGGGCGAAAGTCTGGACGGCTTTGCCAATTTTTTTCTGATTCAGGCGGAAGAAGAGCGGTTCCATGCCATGAAGATCTACCGCTTCCTCAATGACCGGGGCCTGCGGGCTACGCTTGCGGCACTGCCGGAGCCGAAGAATGATTATTCATCGGTTCTGGACGCGTTTGAGCACGGATATGCCCATGAGCAGCAAAATACGGGCAAATTCTATAACCTGACCGACCTTGCGCTGGAGACGCGCGAGCATGCCACCATGTATTTTCTGAAATGGTTCGTGGACGAGCAGGTGGAGGAAGAATCGCTGTTCAGCACCATTATCGAGAAGCTGAAGCGGATCGACAAGGACAGCAACGCTTTCTACATGATGGACGCCGAGTTTGCGGCGCGCACATTCACACCGCCTGCCGAATAGAGCAGATTCGCGGCAAGCAGCCTTTGATATTCATTTCAAATATTCATTTCAATATGGAATCCGAGCAGCCCGGACATTTGTGTCCGGGCTTATTTGGTGTGGAGAAGCACTACCCTGTACTCAGAATGCAGAGGCTCGGCAGGTTGTAGTTGCCAAAAACAGGGCGATCGGTTAAAATTTTATTGATAATGATTATCAGTATCACAACAATAACGGGATGATGTCTGGAGGATGACGATGAGCGAGCATTCTGAAATATACGATGTGACCATTATCGGTGGCGGACCGGCCGGTATGTATGCGGCCTTTTACAGCGGCATGAGAGATATGAAGACCAAGCTGATCGATGCGAATGAGGAGCTTGGCGGCAAAATGCTCGTATATCCCGAGAAGATCATCTGGGATGTCGGGGGCGTTACGCCGATAAGCTGCCGAAATCTGATCGATCGGCTGAAAGAGCAGGCAGCCACATTCGATCCGACCATCGTACAGGGCGAGCAGGTGGTGGAGATGAAGCTTCAGGGTGACGGGATCTACCGCCTGACTACCGCTTCGGGAAGCGTTCACTTGACGAAGACGGTCATATTGGCAATCGGTTACGGAATTCTGCGGATGGCGAAGCTCGACATTGAAGGAGCAGACCGCTATGAAATTACCAACCTGCATTATACGGTCCAGGAGCTGGAGCCATTCCGGGGCCAACATGTGCTGATTTCAGGCGGCGGAGATTCCGCAGTGGACTGGGCCAATGCTCTGGAACCCATCGCCGGCAAGGTGACGGTAGTTCATCGCCGGGACCAATTCGGCGGACATGAAGGCAGCATTCTCAAAATGCGGAGATCATCGGTTGACGTGCGTACTCCATATATGATCAGCCAACTGCACAGCAGTGATGGTGAACTGATCGAAGAGGTCACGCTGGCGCATTCGGAGAGCGGGACGACCGAACGGCTTCAGGTGGACGCGGTCATCGTCAGCCACGGACTGAAATCCGACTTCGGTACGGTACGCGACTGGAATCTCGAAATGGGCGAATGGAACGCATTCGTAAGCCCACTGCTGGAGACCAATCTGCCCGGCATATTTGCGGCCGGCGACTTCGCGCATCATGAGAGCAAGCTAAGACTGATCGCAGGAGCGTTCACGGATGCCGCGCTTGCGGTGAACAGCGCCAAGCTGTACATCGATCCCTCGGCGGACAAGGTGGCGTACGTCTCTTCCCATAACGACAAATTCAAAGAGAAGAACAAGGCTCTGGGCGTTAAGCTCAATGCCTAATTACCAAGAGCAGGTATCATTGTGCATATACTGCTGAGTATTGACCGGGGATTCCGACCGAAGCTGCCCGGGTGATCCTCGGCAGCTTCTTTTTTTTCTGAAAGAAAGTACAAAGAGATGAAGAGGGCTAAGGCTGAATTTCCGGTGAGGAGAGGCTGCACAAACTACCCCTTATTGATGACAAGAAAAAATCGTTAACAAAGGTTGATAAAGCGTTTACATTCTTAGTGGCATATGCTATGATAAAATTAACATGTTGATGCAAACGATTGCATAAATTAACCGTTTCAGTGCTTCAAACCGACTTCAGCCGAAATAAGGAATGATTTGTCGATGAAAAGTGCAGAACGGTATTTTTGTGTGATTTGTGCAAACGTTAGCGCAACAAATTTACAAAAAACTGGAGGGGATAAAGGTCTATGTCCATCAGTGCAATGAGAAAACACCGGCGCTGGATTTCATTTGTAACCGCTATCATCATGGTGCTTCAACTGGTGCTTGGCATTGCACCGCAGTCGGCGCACGCGGATACGGAAGCACCGGTCGCCGATGTGCTGGCCGATCAGCCGGGAGGCGGGAGCAATTGGGTTGTGGTCGGCACCTTGAACGGCTGGAATAACAGCGACACGGCAACCCGGATGAAGCATCTGGTCGGAGGTTTCTATGAGTATTCGACCGTGCTGAACGCCGGACATCATGAATTCAAGCTGGTCAAATCCGGAACCTGGAACGGGTTTGAGAATGCGGGGAACAACTTTGCCTTTGATTTGGATTCGGCATCGAAGGTCAATTTCTACATAAACGAGGATCTGAATCAGGCGCGGATCAGCCTGCCGAACGTACAGGGCATACAGCAGTATGTGCCCTCACGCTCCGTGGACAGCTGGCCAAGGCTCGTTGGCACTCTGCAGAAGAAGCTGGGAGAGAGCGATGATTGGTCGCCAGCGACCAGCCAGCTGTTCTTTGTGGATTATAACTTTGACGATACGGTCTACAAAATTCAGCGCACGCTCCCGGTCGGGAATTATGCAGCTAAGGTGATCTTCGGCACCGACTGGCTCACAAGCGAGAGCTATGGAGACGGGGGGCAGAACCTGTCACTCAATGTGCTGGACCCATCCGACGTGACCTTCACGATCGACTACAGCGCTGCCAGCAAAAACCTGACTCATAATTATGTCCCGAAGAATTCTGTGTTTGACGGCAAAATCGACAGCGGCTCGCTAGCCTTTGACAGCCGTTCGATCACGTATAAGAAACCTTTCGGTGCCATTAAAATGGGGCAGGAAGCGGTCACACTGCGCATTGCAGCTCTTAAGGGCGATGTGCAGCTGGCGAAGGTCGAGCTGACGAATCCGGACTCGCTGTCCAAGGATTTTACGATGAACCGGGTAACCTCGGTGGACGGGAAGGATTATTTTGAAGTGACCATTCCGGCATCCCAGTTCTCCAAGATCGGCGTATGGGGCTACAAGTTCATTCTCGTGGACGGGTCGGCCAAGATGGAGTACGGCGATGATGCCGCAAGAGGCGGCACCGGCACTGTCAGCGTTGAAGGCGCGGTGCCCTATGACCTGACGGTCTACGACCCGGACTTCAAGACGCCGGACTGGATGAAGGACGCGGTGGTGTATCAGATTTTCCCGGACCGGTTCTTCGATGGTGACGAGAGCAACAACCGGGCCAAAACGGCCGACGGCTATCGCGGCGCCCTGACCGAGGATGCAGCCACAAGCAAGGGCGGGCAGAAGCTGCAGTATTTCGACGGCGGTGTCAGCAATGATCCTACACCGGAGCAGGTGTGGGGGGATTGGAGCACTTCGCCGGAGAACCCCGACCGGAGCAAGGCGGAGAACAAGCCGAGTTATCCGGATGCGAAGACGGACGGAGTCTGGACGAATGAATTCTACGGCGGCGACATCCAGGGCATCCAGGAGAAGCTGGGCTATCTGAAGTCGCTGGGCGTCACGACGCTGTATCTGAATCCGGTTTCATGGGCTGCCTCCAATCATAAGTATGACGCCACGGACTATGAGCATCTCGATCCGATGTTCGGTCAGCCGGTGTACAACACGCCGGGAGATCCGGCTTCCGGTCTTAATTATACAGAGACCCGGGCCCAGTCGGACCGCATCTACCAGCTGTTCGCCAAAGAGGCGCGCGAGTTGGGTATGCATATTATCAACGACGGCGTATTCAATCATGTTGGTGACGATTCCATCTATTTTGACCGGTATGAGAAATATCCCGAAATTGGTGCCTACGAATACTGGTCCAAAGTCTATGACAAGATGGAAGCCCAGAAGCTCTCGCAATCCGACGCGGAAGCAGCGGTACGGGCGGAGTTCACCGCCAAGATCAATCCGCTGACGAACGAGCACTACAAATACCCCGAGGACTTCACATACACCACCTGGTTCACGATCTCGAACGTACTGGTGAACAACGGGGACGACAGCAACAAGCATTACAAATACGACGCCTGGTGGGGCTATGATTCGCTGCCAGTAATGGATGCCAAGGAGCCGCAGACCGAAGATACCGATTTCTTCCCGGCGGATTCCGAAGCGATTGAAGGAGCGAATGAGTGGAATAACATCGGCTACCGCGACACGGTCATCGGTCATGATCTGACGGGACTGACTGATACACAGGCTTCCCAGGAGATGCAGTCGACCAACTCGCAGCGCTGGCTGTGGATGGGTTCGAGCGGCTGGCGTCTGGATGTTGCTCCGGACGTATCCGGCGGGACCTGGCAGAAATTCCGCGAAGCCGTCAAATCGACGGAAGGCAGAACGGATGCGAACGGCAATGTGATCGAAGAGCCGGTCATCCTTGGTGAAGAATGGGGCATAGCTACCAAATACCTGCTTGGAGACCAGTTCGACTCCGTCATGAACTACCGCTTCCGCAGCGCGGTTCAGAGCTATATGATTTCCGGCGACGCCGCCACGCTTAACCAGTCGCTGGAATCGATCCGTGAGGATTATCCGAAGGAAGCCTGGCAGACAATGCTTAACCTGGTGGATTCTCACGATACGACAAGATCCATCACCAAATACGACAACCCAAGTTACGAGGAAGAGCATCTCGTTATCGCAAAAGATGCGTCCGATAAAGCGCTTAAGCTGCAGGCGTTGACTGCGATCATGCAGATGGGCTACCCCGGGGCTCCTACGATCTACTACGGAGATGAGGTCGGCGTCACGGGCACGAAGGACCCTGATTCCAGACGCGCCTTCCCATGGGAACGGGTCATTGAGAACAGCAATGGAGGCTACAGCGCAACAGGCGTCTATGAAGAGCTGTTCCAGACGTATCAGACCGCAGCGCAGGTTCGCAATGACAATGAAGTGTTCCGCACCGGAGATTTGAAAGTGGCTTACGCAAGCGGAGATGTTATTGTCTATGCCCGTAAAAATGATACAACAGGCGCGCTTGTCGCCATCAACCGCGGCAGCTCCGAACAGACCGTATCGGCCGATGTAACAGGCTATCTGCCGGAGGGTCTGACACTGCGCGATCAGCTCGGCAGCGGTGCCGAGGGAACGGTAACCGGAGGCAAGATCAGCCTGACGATTCCGGCACTGTCCGGCATGATGCTGCTGTCGACCTCCGATCTGTCCGTACTCCCTGCCGTTACGGGACTTCAAACGGTTGCAGGCAACGGACAGGTTACGCTGAGCTGGAATCCGGTGAATGGTGCAGAAGGTTATACCGTTTATCGGGCGGCTATTGAAGGCGGTACGCAGCAAAAGGTCGGGGATACGGCAGATCCCGCTTTCAGCGACAGCACCGTCACGAACGGCAGCAAATACTATTACACCGTAACCGCCAAGCAGGGCGTCTATGAAAGCACGCCGTGCGATATGGCGTCGGCAACGCCGGCTTTTGCGATCCAGAGCGTTGCGATCGTACAGCAGGCGAAGGATATGACGATTGGCGTCGGCAAGGCGACCTATGAAATCCAGGTCGAAATCAAGATTCCGGGCCTTACCGATGTGCCATCCAGCGTGTATCAAGAACCTTCCGGCATTGTGGCGAAGCTGATCTACTATCCAAGCGGAGCCTCGCCGGATCAGGCGGCCGAAACGAAGCTCCGTTATAAGGATGACAATGTGGAGGAAGGGGCCAAAATTTACTGGGCAGCCTTCGAGCCGACCATGCCGGGTTCCTACACGTATCTGGCACAGGTCTCCACCGATAACGGAGAGAGCTTCACTTCATCCGCACCAGAGACGATGACGGCCTATGCCGATCCGGACGATGCGGTTCCGCCGGCTGCACCGGTGCTGGCTGAAATACCTGTCGAATCGAATATGACGAATCTGTCCTGGACACTCGATACGGAAGGCGCGACGGGCGTTGAAGTATTCCGCAAGGAAGCGGGCCATGACTACACGCTGATCGCTTCTCTTGACAAGAACGCGACCTCGTACCGGGATTACACGGTCAGCAACGACACTGCGTATACGTACAAAATTGCGGCCTATGACAGCTCGTATAACCGCGCCTATTCTGAAGAGCAGAGCGTGACGCCGAAGACGGTTATGATCGATGTAACCTTGCGGCTGCATCTGCCGGAGTATACGCCAAGTACCGACACAATTTATATTGCTGGCGACTTTATCGGCTGGAACGAAAGCGGCACGGCTCTGAGCGTCCCGAGCGGCGCGACCGACCGCAGTGTCGTCGAGTATTCCTTCAAGATGATGGCGGGCAAAACAATTCAATACAAGTACACCCGGGGACTCTGGAGCACTGAGGCGTTCACCAGCCACAGCCGCTCTGCCAACGACACGACAGATACGGGCAACTGGGCCTACAGCTCCACCGACACCAATATGAAGCTGACCATCGCCAATCAGGGCGGCAGTAAACAATTAATCGATGATTACGTGCTCAGATGGAGCGACATGCCGATGATCGTGACCCTTCCGCGCACCTCTTACGGGTCCGACATCGAGTACACAACCGATGAGAGCACGATGAATCTGAAGGCATTCGTTCCGTTCGGCGTGGCTTTTACGATCAACGGACAGCCGATTCCGCAGGGCTCGATGGACAGCCGGGGCAATGTATTGCTGAACGGCATCCCGCTGGCCTACGGAACCAACAGCTTCATGCTGCATATCGAGCCGACAGACGAGACGCTGGCGCTTCCATGGTACACGGACAAAGGACGCGCAGGCCAGGCGACCAAGACGCTGACGATTACGGTTAACCGTACCGGAGGCGGAACGACGCAGCCTTCGCTGACAAGTCTGGCCGTAAGCTCCCCAGCGGCGGCCCTCACGGTTGGCGATACATGGAGTACGGTTGTTACCGCACAGTACGACAACAACACCACGGCGGATGTTACGACCGGCGCAGTATTTGAATCCTCGCAGCCGGCTGTGGCAAGCGTGGACAGCAAGGGCGTCGTCACGGCACTATCGCCGGGCAATGCCGAAATTACCGCATCGTACGGCGGTATGACCAAGAGCTATAGCGTACAGGTAATTGCCAAGGAGCCAACAGTGACGGCGCTGTCTGTCAGCGGACCGGCAAACAGCCTTGCCATAGGCGGCACCTGGAGCACTGTAGTGACAGCCGTCTACAGCGACGGAAGCCGGAAGGTCGTCACGGCGGCTTCGGTGTTCGAATCGAGCACTCCGGAAGTGGCGAGTGTGGATGCAAGCGGTACAGTTCATGGTCTTGCAGCAGGCACGACTATCATTACCGTGCGTTACGGTGAATGGACCGGAAGCTTTGATGTAACGGTAACGTCAGCGGCTGCAAGCGGCAGTGGAACCTCTTCCGGTCAAACCCAGACTCCGGGAGTGCAAATCGTCACTGCGGCGCAGTTGAACCCGGACGCAAGCGGCACAGCTGCCATTACTATGGAAGCTGGTGTGATACGGCTTCTGCTTCCTGCAGAGGCGGCAACAGCGGAAGGACTGCATACGCTTGTGGTTACTGCCAATGGAGTGACGCTGTCCATTCCGTCTCAAGTTCTGGCCTCGCTCTCGGCAATGCTGACGGAAGACCAGCGCAAGTCCGGAGCCCGAATCGAACTTATTGTGAATCCGCTGGATGCCTCGACGAAAGAGGCTGTGACAAGCGGGCTGCAGCTGCCGGCGAACACTCGTATGACATTGGCCGGAGAAGTCTATGACTTCATCCTGCAGGCAGTGTCTGAAGATGGTACCCGCATGAATCTGACGGTCTTCCCAGCGCCGGTTCAACTGACGTTCCCGCTGAATGACAGCATCCATTCCGAACTGGCGGGCGTGTACTACCTTAGACCCGGCGGTGTCGCCGAGTATGTTGGCAGCACGTTGAGCGGCGGTCAGCTGAAGGCCGGGGCAACCCATTTCAGCCGTTATGCCGTAATGGAATACGTGAAGAGCTACAGCGATCTTCCGGCGAGCCATTGGGCAGGTGAAGCCGTCGCCGTACTCAGCGCGAAGCATATCGTAACCGGCGTTACAGCCGATCTCTTCGCTCCGAACCAGCGCGTAACCCGCGCCGAATTCACAGCGATGCTCGTCCGGACGCTGGGACTGACGGCGAAGGGCAAGGCTTCGTTCTCCGACGTAGCAAGCAGCGCATGGTATGCTGAATATGCTGCGGCAGCCTATGAGAACGGAATCGTCAAAGGCAGTAGCGGACGCTTCAATCCGCAGCAGGCCATTACCCGCGAAGAAATGGCATCCATGCTGCTCCGGGCTAGCCAGGTGAAGACGGGAGATAAATCTGTTTCCGGCGAGTCACCGGCATTCTCGGATGCGGGCAGCATCAGCAGCTGGGCGAAGGAAGATGTAGCGGCAGCTGTTTCACTTGGGCTGATGAAAGGCCAAGGCAATGGCATCTTTGGCGCCAAGGCTGTGTCCACCCGCGCAGAAGCGGCGCAGGCAATCTACAACCTTGTGATGAAGCCGTAACAAATCGCTGCGAAGAGAAGACAAGACTGATCCGGCCCGCAAGCTATCCGCGATAGCTGCGGGCCGTTTTTTAACGAAATTCAAATTAACCCGCTGATTTGATTTCCTCATTGTGATGAAACGGACGGGGGGTGGAGAATGAGCGAAGATTGAGAGGAGAGCGAGTGAAGATTGAGAGGAGAGCGAGTGAAGATTGAGAGGAAAGTGAGCGAAGATTGAGAGGAGAGTGAGAGAGGGATGAAGGTGTGCGTGCGTTGAGTAAGAAGTGAGGTGTAACATGGTTCTGGACGCCTGATGCGTCTGAAGCATATGAAGCATTTGAAGCGGCAGAAGTTAACGAAAAACCCCCGCTGTCTTCAGCGGGGGCTTGCGGCTTATCTCTTGGTAATATATCCTTCGGCCTTCAGCAGCTCGGCGATCAGGACCGCGCCGCCGGCGGCGCCGCGGAGAGTGTTGTGGGACAGGCCCACAAACTTGAAGTCGTACAGGGAATCTTCGCGAAGACGGCCTGCCGAAATGCCCATGCCGTTCTCGATATCACGGTCAAGATGCGTCTGCGGACGGTTCTCTTCCTCGAAGTAGGTGATGAACTGCTTCGGCGCGCTCGGCAGTTCAAGCTCCTGCGGGCGGCCCTTGTAGCTGTTCCATTTGGCGAGGATGTCTTCCTTGGATGGCTTGGTCTCGAAGGAGACAAATACCGTAGCCAGATGGCCGTCTGTTACAGGGACGCGGATACACTGGGTCGTAATTTGCGGAGAGGAAGCCTTGACGATCTCGCCGTTCTCCACCGTACCCCAGATCCGCAGCGGCTCTTGTTCGCTCTTCTCTTCCTCGCCGCCGATATACGGGATGACATTATCCAGCATTTCCGGCCAGTCGGTGAAGGTCTTGCCGGCTCCAGAGATCGCCTGATAGGTGCTGGCGATGACCTGGGTCGGTTGGAACTCTTTCAGAGCGGACAGCATCGGCACATAGCTCTGGATGGAGCAGTTCGGCTTAACGGCGATAAATCCGGTCTCCGTGCCGAGACGTTTGCGCTGATGTTCGATAACTTCCAGATGCTCGGGATTGATTTCCGGCACGACCATCGGAACGTCAGGCGTCCAGCGGTGCGCGGAGTTATTGGAGATGACAGGAACACCGGCCTTGGCATAGGCTTCTTCTAGCGCCTGAATCTCATTCTTCTTCATATCGACAGCGCAGAAGATCAGGTCGAGTCCGGCTGCAACTTCTTCCACCTTGGAGGCGTCCTGAACCTGAATATGTTTAACGCTTTCGGGCATCGGCGTGGAAAGCTTCCATCTGCCCTTTACCGATTCTTCATAAGGTTTGCCTGCCGAATTGGCGCTTGCGGCAATTGCAGTAACTTCAAACCAGGGATGATTCTCGAGTAGAGCGATAAAACGCTGGCCGACCATGCCGGTCCCGCCGACGATTCCGGCTCTCAGCTTCTCTGTCATGACGTTCTTCAGTTCCTTTCGAAGGCCATATATAATAGCGGCTTTTTATTGTACTGAATTATATAGGATATGCCCGGAACCTTCAATATGAGAATGCCTCCAGGAGCTATATTTATTTCATGTTGTGTAAGGATGATGACAAAGGAGGGGGATTGGAAAAAAATTCTGGTACACTGGAGATTGCTATTATGGAGATTGCTATTACTCTGTGGCTAAAATATTCAAGGGGGCTTGATGCTCAAAGCGAAAAGCACCAAACGTCAGCTACGTGCTCGGGCGAACGCATGAGGGGCTGCCTTTTGGAGATAACTCCTTCGATTTGGCTTATACCAAAAAAGGCCCGATCAGCTGGTACGCCGAAGGGAACCGGATCGTCCGGCCCGGCGGCGGGCTGTTCCTCTTCCATCCCGGCGACGGCAACGGAGAAGGGGGAGAGCTGGGAGTTTATTTTCCCGGCCTGTTCGCTCCCCCATTACCGGGTACGCCGATCTTGAACAAAATCGAGCAGCGCCTCGGCGCCAGGGGTTTGACCGATATTGTGCTGTCTACAATCAAAGAAACGGTGTGGCTCCCGGAACCCGGGGACATTTTGTCACTGCTGCCTTCGGACAGAGCGACGGCTTCGCCCAGTATGCGAGAGAGCGATGCCTCCCCGGGATTCGGGATCAATTCGAGAAGCATGCAGGCGCGAAGGGCTGCTGACAACCGGCTTCTATTATTTCATCGAGGCGACAGCAACTTAAGTCTCGGGCTGCTTAAACCTGATGAATCTTGATCAGATTCGTCGTTCCGGCCTTCCAGATCGGGACGCCTGCACACAGGACGACGGTATCGCCCTGTGCGACCATACCGGTCTTCACGGCATTTTCCACCGAGGACTCGAATAATTCATCGGTTGTAGTTACAGGGGAACCAAGTACGGGGATGACGCCGGAGAGCAGGCAGATCTTCGGGAGCACCTCTGCATTGGGCGTCACCGCGATAATGGGTGCTTCCGGACGGTGCTTGGAGATCATCCGGGCGGTGAAGCCGCTCTCGGTGGCGGCGATGATGGCTTTGGCTCCAAGCATCAGGGAGGAGCTCACGGCGCTGCGGCTGACCACCTCGGTGACGCTCTGTTCCTCCCAGTCGAATCCACGGATGAACTTCTCTTTGTAATTGATCATCGTCTCGGCCTTGGCCGCTACGGCTGCCATCGTGCGTACCGACTGGATCGGGTATTTGCCCGCCGCTGATTCGCCCGACAGCATCACGACATCGGCGCCCTGCAGGACGGCGTTCGCCACGTCGCTGACCTCTGAACGGGTAGGGCGGGGATTGATCTGCATCGATTCCAGCATATGCGTTGCCACGATGACGGGTTTGCCGGCCTGGTTGCATTTGTCGATCATTTCCTTCTGGAGCATCGGCACATCCTCAATCGGAACCTCCACGCCAAGGTCGCCGCGTGCGGCCATGATGCCGTCCGAAGCTTCAATAATATCATCGAGATTGATCATGCCTTCATGGTTCTCGATCTTGGAAATGATCTGCACATGCCCTGCACCGTTCGCATGAAGGATGCTGCGGATTTCACGGATGTCGTCTCCTTTGCGGACGAAGGAAGCGGCGATCATCTCGATCTTCTCGCCGATGCCGAAATGAATATGCTTGATATCCCGTTCGGTCACACCCGGGAGCGTCGTATGAATGCCGGGCAGATTGACTCCTTTTCTCGGCTTCAGCAAGCCGCCGCTGACTATCCGGCACTCCATATCCGATCCATTGACGCCGGTTACGGTAAGATCGATCAGACCGTCGTCAATAAGAATGCGGTCTCCGGGCTTGATGACCGAGGTCATATCGGGATAATTCACAGAAATCCGTTTCTCGTCGCCGAGAATTTCCTCGGTCGTCAGGGTCAGCTGTTCGCCGGCTTTCAGGGTGACATAATCCTCTTTCAGCTTCCCGATTCGCACTTCCGGTCCTTTAATGTCCATCATAATCGGAACGAAGGTGCCCAGCTCGGATGCGGCCTGCCGGACATTTGAGATTCGGGCGGAATGTTCTTCAAGCTCTCCGTGAGCCATATTGAGCCGTGCTACCGTCATGCCTGCCGCGATCATTTCCTTAAGTGTTTCGACCGATTCCGATGCGGGACCGATCGTACAGATGATTTTGGTCTTTCTCATTTCAAGTTCCTCCTTGCAAGGCAAGATTGATGGACATATGCTGTGAATAGTATATCGTTTAGCCCTGCCGTTATTCATTGATTTACCCAGGACATACAGGCATAAACGTAAAAAAGGAGTGGGGGACATGACGACGTGGAATCTGGAAGGAACAACCTGTCATTTGCTAGTCTGCGGCGGAAGCAGCTGCAAGAAGCGCAAGGGCGAAGACATTATTGATGCCATCGACGGGGAAATTGAGAAACAGGGGGCGGAGGCGGCCGTTCATACGACTCTGACCCGCTGCAATGGCCGCTGCTCAGACGCACCGGTGGTCATCTCTTATCCCGATGGCGTCTGGTACGGGGATATGTCGCCGAAGCTCGGCAAGGCGCTTGTCCGGCAGCTGCTTCAGGGCGGGAGACTGGAGGACAATATTGTCTATACCTTCGGGACTGAAGGAATGCAGGCTGCCGGCACACCCGGAACCAAAGGGAAGAAGAAAAAGAAAGGCTAACCCTCTTCTAAGGAAACCAAAAGCGAAGGGTAAGCCTGCTGTCAGCGAGCTTGGCATACAATTATCAAGGAGCCGTAAAGGCCAGAATAATGTAGCCGCGCTGCCAAAAAACAAGAAGAGTTGGAGGGACAGCCTCATGTTCATGAATCTGCCGAAAGACGATCTTGTGCTGGAGGGAGAGCTTTTTCGTAAAGACGAAGTCCGTTATAATCTGCTTCACCTGATCTGTGGAAGCCAGGATGCGCTCCGGGTCAGAACGGAGGACGGCCGTCTGGTAATCGGACAGACTCCGGGGTTTAATCCGTGGCTGTGGATTTCCTCCGACGTATCTCCATCTGATAAGGACGAGATGATTCGGCGGCTGGCTGAATATATGGATGACCGGGAGTTCCCTGGCATCACCGCCGATCTGGATATTGCGGACCGCTTCGCACGTTATTATTCAACTGTGAAACCGTGCCAGCCATACCCTTATATGACGCTTGAAGCGTATGAGTGTCCCGAGGTCTTCATGCCCTGGGGGGTGCAAGGCATGCCTGAGAAAGCGACCGTGGCGCATACGGAGAAGATCGCCGCTTATATGGCCGCGTTCTCGCAGGAAGCCTTCGGCAGAAGACCGGACAGCAGGGAAGTGTACAAAGCCGCCACCTCGGCGGTCAGTTCGGGCGGCATGTATCTCTGGAAGGATGGGGATCAGATTGTCTCCATGGCGAGAATCGCCCATCGCTCTCCCCGGCACGCCCGGATCAATGATGTCTATACACCTCCTGCCCACCGGAAAAAAGGATACGCCAGCGCCCTTGTCGCCTCGCTAAGCCTTACCTGCAAGCACAACGGGCTGACCCCGATGCTGTATGCCGACGCCAAAAATCCGGATTCCAACAAAGTTTATCGTTCGATCGGATTTGTTCATGCCGGCAGACTTGAAGAATTCCGTTTTGCTTAGATTGATGAAACGTCATGCCGCCTGATTTGACTTGCCCTCCGGATGTTGTCTATCCTTAATGCAACACTATTTTTTGGGAGGCTCAAGTGGATGCAAAGGCTGCAAATCTGGCCGGAGAAATTTCGCAAATTTTTTCTCAATAATAAATTCGTCGTCTTTCTGCTGGTGCTTCTGCTGATCGGCTTGAATGTGATGGTGCTGTCGAAGATACCGTTCGTCTTCAGGCCGTTGTCGGTGCTGCTGCACACGGTGGCGCTGCCCCTGATTCTGTCGGGAGTCGCCTATTACTTGCTCAACCCGCTGGTGGACAGGCTGGAGAAGAAGAGCCGGCTGAAGCGTTCCTACGGAATCATCATCCTGTATCTGCTCATTATCGGCATTATCACGATCATCCTGCTGACGGTTATCCCGATCATCCGCCGCCAGCTGTTGGGGCTGATCGACAATTTTCCGACGTACAGCACGCAGATCCAGGAGGAAATCAACCATCTCATCGGCAGCAAATTTTTCGGCCAGCTTCAGGAGAAGACCGGCTCCGGCATCGATGAAGTGACGACCCGGGTCACCACCTGGGCAACCTCATTTCTGCGGAATGCCCTGAACGGCGTGGGCAATCTGGTCGGCACGATTACGGAGATCGTTCTCGGGATAGTGACAACTCCGCTGATTCTGTTCTATCTGCTGCGCGACGGAAGACGGCTGCCCGATTATATTCTGCGTTTCGTGCCAAATGGGCTTCGGCCGCAGACACGGTCGGTGATGTCGGAGATGAATGACCAGATTTCTTCCTATATCCGGGGTCAGATTATTGTCAGCTGCTGCATCGGTGCGCTTCTGTATATCGGCTACCTGATTATCGGACTCGACTACTCGCTGGTGCTTGCGATTGTGGCGGCATGCACGGCGGTGGTCCCTTATCTCGGGCCGGCGATCGCCATTACACCCGCGCTTGTTGTAGCTGCGGTCACCTCTCCGTTCATGCTGCTCAAAATGATCGTCGTCTGGACGGCGGTGCAGCTGATCGAAGGCAAATTCATCTCGCCCCAAATTATGGGCAAATCGCTTAAAATCCATCCGATCACCATCCTCTTCGCCATTGTATTCGCCGGCAAAATGTTCGGCGTGGTCGGCATTATTCTGGCCGTTCCGGGATATGCAGTAATGAAAGTGGTCGCGACACATGTGTTCCAGTGGTTCCGTTATCGTTCGGGGCTGTACGACAAGCCGGACGAAGACGATAAGCCGCTATCTTAGTTTCGAAAGTCAGTCTCAAAAATAAGTCTCGAAAGCAAATCTTGAATGTTAGCTTCGAAAGGATGTGTTGTTGTGAGACAACCTGAAGCCTCAACCCGTTATGGGATTGTGAGAGGAACAGAAGAGGAAGGCGTAGTAATCTGGCGCGGCATTCCTTTTGCCGCTCCTCCGGTCGGAGAGCTGCGCTTCGCTGCGCCGCGTCCGCCGTCATCCTGGGAAGGCATCCGGGATGCGTCCTCCTTCGGACCCGTCAGCCTTCAGCCGCCCGATACCCGGGGTACCCGGTTCCGGGGCCAGCAGCCCGTCTTCTCGGAGGACTGCCTGCATCTTAACATCTGGTCGCCTGCCGAAGAGGATGAATCGCTGCCGGTCATGGTATGGATTCACGGCGGCACCTTCCTGACGGGCTCCGGAAGCCAGCCGATGTTCGACGGCAGCGTCCTCGCTTCCGAGAGCCGGGTCGTGGTCGTATCGGTCAATTACCGCCTGGGACCGCTCGGTTTCCTGCACCTCTCGCCGCTTGGAGACGGCTTCGTCTCGAACGCCGGTCTTCTGGACCAGGTCGCAGCGCTGGAATGGGTGCAGGGCAACATCGCCGCTTTCGGCGGCGATCCGAAGCGGGTGACCGTCTTCGGCGAGTCGGCCGGAAGCATGAGCGTCGCCGCCCTGCTGGCGATGCCGTCCGCGCGCGGGCTGTTCGCGCGCGCCATCATGCAGAGCGGCGCGTCGCAGGCGCTCCCGCCGGAGGCGGGCTCGGCCATTGCAGCTGCGCTGCTGGCCGAGCTTGGGCTGGACCGGAGCAGCGCTTCGCAGCTCCGGTCACTGCCGGCCGAGAGCATTCTCTCGGCCGCATTTGCGGTGGCGCAGCGGCTGACCGGCGACTCGCCCGGCATGGTCTTCCAGCCGGTCGTCGATCCCGCCACTCTGCCGGAGGAGCCGATCCTCGCCGTGAGCGGCGGATCGGCAGCCGGAGTTCCGCTGCTCATCGGCACGAACAGTCATGAAGGGCATTATTTCTTCCGGGAAGGCACGCCCGTCCCGCCGATGGAGAAGTCGCTGAGAGCGCTGGAGCAGACGCTCGGGCTCTCCGACCTGTCGGCGCTGGCGCCCTATTATTCGGAAGATTGGGAGGGGCAGGCGGGCATGATGACCGACCTGTTTTTCTGGCGCAGCTCGGTCGCTTTTGCGGAGAGCTATCTGGGCCATGGTCCGGTATGGATGTACCGCTTCGATTGGGGAGTGGAGGATCATACCTTGCTCTCCAAGGCGGTACATACCGCCGAAATCCCCTATGTATTCGGAAACATGGATTTCCTGCGGACGCTGGGCATTCAGGTAACCCCTGAGCTTCAGTCGCTATCGGACGCGATGCGGAGCGCATGGACGGCTTTTGCTTACAGCGGGAATCCGGATTGTCCGGCTCTGCTCTGGCCGGAATATGAGACTGATGAACGTGCGACTCTGATCTTTGATGAATCGCCGGCAGTCGTCAAAGACCCGGAGAGCGAAAAGCGGAAAATGATATTCTAGCAGCGGATAGGAATGATTTTCATCAGGATGTTTACAGGGCGGAGATCGGAACTGACATCAGCTCTTGTGTATAAGCAAGCTCAAGCTAAGAGAGCATCTGACTAATGCTTTTATCTTAATGTTGAACGCCTGCCTGCGGTGGAAGCACTGCGGCAGGCGTTTTTTCGTGAAAATTTCATGAAAACTCTTTACGAATTGTGCCGAAAGGAATATGCTTGGGTTGTGAAAAAATTAACGGAATACAAGATTCTCGGGGTAAGGTGAAATTCCTGACCGGCGGTGAGGTTCGCTGAATAGCGAATCGCAGCCCGCGACTCCCTCGCTTGGGCAAATAAGCAAGGGACTGATCTGGTTAAACTCCAGAGCCGACGGTACAGTCCGGATGAGAGAGGATCAAGGATAGAAACGCCGAGTGCTGCCGGCGGAACGGTTGTCCCTGCGAAGAATGGGGGGCGCACTGTTTCTTCTGGCTGGACGTTGATATCGGATATTACCCCCGGGACGCATTCAAGTGCGGCTTCGGGGGTTTTTTGGTCCCAATATAAGAATCTGAAGATTATTGCTTAGAACCTTCAAACGGTAATCCGGATTCATGGCGAACGGAAACGTGCACAAGGCAAGGTCCAAGGCAGGCGTTAATCCTTGCTACCCGAAATTTGTATCAGTGAGGAGTAATGGTTATGGGTAAAACAATTGCTGCCGGCGAAGAAGCGCGGAAGACGCCGCTTCGCGGAGGCTTCTGGCTGGTTGTTCTGGGCGCCGCCTTATGGGGCGTGGACCCGCTGTTTCGTATTTTGCTGCTGAAATCGCTGACGTCTTCGCAGATTGTGCTGCTGGAGCATGTTGTGCTGTTCCTAGCTGCCGCGCCGGTGCTGTGGCGCCGCCGTGCCGAACTGAAGCGAATTCGCCTGCGGCATGCCGGGGCCTTGCTCTTTGTATCGTGGGGAGGCTCGGCGGTGGCGACGATACTGTTCACCCAGGCTCTGTCCAGCGGTGATCTGAATGCCGTTATCCTGCTGCAGAAGCTGCAGCCGCTGTTCGCGATCGGCCTGGCGGCGGTCATTCTGAAGGAGCGGCTTCCCCGTTACTTCCTGCCGCTTCTGCTGCTTGCGCTGGCTGGCACCTATCTGCTGACCTTCGGATGGAGCATGCCGTTCGGGCATGCGGGCAGCTTCGTTACGGCCGGCAGCGCGCTGGCTCTTGGAGCGGCGGCGCTCTGGGGCGGTTCGACCGTCATGGGACGGTATCTGCTCGGAACGATGCAGTATGAGACGGTAACTTCGCTGCGGTTCATGCTGGCGCTGCCTCTGCTGCTTGTGATCACGTTGTCGCAGGGGGCACCCTGGCAGCTGAACGGCGGACTTGGCACATCGGCCTTGATCTCGCTTAACTTGCTGCTGCAGGCGCTGCTCCCGGGTCTGCTCAGCATGCTGCTGTACTATCGCGGCCTCAGCACCACGAAGGCATCGTTCGCCACGCTGGCTGAACTCAGCTTCCCGATGACCAGTCTGGTGCTGAACTGGGCCGTCTATGGTCAGCTTGTAACCTGGGCGCAGCTTCTGGGCTTTGTGCTGATCTGGACAGCGCTGTTCGCGATCTCTGCCCAGCAGAAGGAGCAGGCGGAACCCGCCGCCCAGGTAGAGCTGCGCAAGATTTCCTGATGCCTTAACGCCCGGAAGCGGGAGGCCGAAACAGAGTTTGATGTAATCAAATACCGCATGACACGCCCTTGTGGACTCGCTCCGCAGGGGCTTTTTTCTGCTTCCGGAAACTTGCAAAGTTGCTCTCTCTGTGTAAAAAACTTCACTTTCATACATACTATCGGTATTCCAAGTCCGCTTGCGGCGGATGAGGGCCGGAAATGGACCCAGTTATGATCTGTCCGGATATCACATGCACCATGCATATCGCGCATTGCAGATGAACCGCAAGGAGGCAAGCCGATGCAGAGCCTGACCAGTCCCGTCATCTATATTCAGCTGAAGAGCCGGGTGACGCTGCCGCATGGAGAAGGCGTACGGCTTGGCGATATCGCCTTTATCATTTCACCTCCGGAAATGAAGGAGTCTCTCGATTCGCTGCTGCTTGTTCAACCGGAGGAAGAGGACGGAAATCTCATCCTGATCGACATGTTGAAGGTCATTCCTCATGTGCAAAAACTCGTGCCGGAAGCGGATATCGAGCCGATTGGAGAAGGACGGACGATTGTGGAAATATACAAGCCGAATACGAGGCGGAAGTCCTCCCGTTTCCGGTTTGCGCTCGTATGGCTGCTGCTGTTCTTCGGCGCCGCACTGACCATTATGAATTTCCATGCAGATGTCAATATGGAGGAAGTCCAAATCCGGATCGTCGAAATGCTGACGGGCCGGAGAGACGAGCATCCGTACGCTTTTCAACTGGCCTACTCGCTGGGGATCGGGTTCGGCATGGTCATCTTCTTCAATCACCTGTTCCGGAAAAAATGGAATGAGGAACCGACTCCGCTCGAAGTGGAGATGTTCCTCTACCAGAAGAATATCGATCAGTATGTCGTTCATGAGGAGTACCGAAAGATGAAGGAAGAGGCAGGCATGAACAGGCGGAAAGGAAGACGGATATGAACGTGCTTCTCGAACTGCCGGTCAGTCTGTTTCTCGGCATAGCCGGCGGAATTGCGGTTGGAGGCGGCGTCATCGCCTTGTTCGTCGTGCTGGATATGATTCCGCGTCTCGCTCAGCTGACCCAGAGCTATGATAAGGTCCACTGGTATGAAGGCGCGATGGTCAGCGGATCGCTGATCGGTACGATCGCGGATTTCTGGCACTTCAAAATCGGAGCGGGTCCGGTAATCCCGGCCGTTGTCGGTCTGTTCGACGGCGTATTCGTCGGGATGCTTGCGGCTGCACTGACAGAAGTGCTGAATGTGCTTCCCATCCTTGCGAAGCGGCTTCAGATGACGTCCTATTTGTTCGGCCTGCTGATGGCGATGGTCGCCGGGAAGGTAGCGGGCTCGTTGTTCGACTGGTTTATATACCGACAGTAAACGGGGGCTTACGATGAGCAGATATATACACAGCGGTGACAGCATCAATGAGGAAGAGCCGGGACGGTATAAGCAGCAGGACTCTCACTGCCTTGAGAACGGGGCGGGAGAAGAAAAAGATACTGAGATTGAAGGCGTAGGCTTGAGCGCGGAACCGGGCAGCATGATGAGCGCAGGCAGCGGCGAGGCTCCCGGCTCCGGGGATGCGGAGATTTCGGCCGAGCCGGGCACTGCCGATGCGGATGCCGAAGACAGCGCTGCCGGAGAAGACTTGTCCGGAAGCAAGCAAGAAGGAGAGCCTGAAGGTGACCGTGAGGACGGGGCGAGAGACTTTGGGGATGGGGCAAGCAAAAGCTCGTCATCCGATATAACTGCAGATGCTCCCTTGACTCAGGAAGCTTCAGACCGTGCCTTGGCCGACGAGAGCACAGAAACGGAGAACTCGGAATCAGAGGGCACGGAATCAGAGAGCACGGAAGCTGGGAGCACAGATGCGGACACGGAAGCAGACAGGAGGATCACGAAGGACGGGATTCTCTTAACGGAGGGAGAGGAGACGGAAGCGGAAGATGGTCAGCCGGACTCTGATCCGGCAAGCCGATCTCAGTCCGGGGATATGGAAGCCGCAGGGGAACTGGGCGCAGAAGAGCAGGCAGGGGAGGATTCGCCTGGACAAGGCTGGGCCCAAATAAGGCAGGATGCCCAAGGCAACAACTTTTCTGGAGAAGATGCCCTTACTGAAGAAGCTGCCCCGATTGGGGGCGAAAATTCCGGAGCCGGAGAAGATGAAGTTGAAGAAGCTCAAGACGCTGTGTTCGGAGCGTCCGGGAAGCGTTCCGGAGCAGAAGCGGACTCTGGCAAAGGCAAGAAGAAGAAACCGAAGGACAAGAAGGCCCGCATTCAGGAGAAGAGAGACAAGGAGTTATCGAATTCGCTGGAAGAATCGATCAGGTATTGGAACGGAGATGACCGGGTTCCGGAATCACTGGATAGAAGCCGGGGAGTGCTGACCGAAGTTATAGGTCTTGATAATTCCTTTGACGTGGTGTTCCGGGAGATGAGTTTTGCCGGCACAAGAGCGGGTCTTCTCTTCATGAGCGGCTTCGCCAAGGACTTCGTCATGGATGAAATACTGAAGCGGCTTACCTACTTGACGCCGTCTGACATGACGACCGACGCCGTCGCCGCCTTTATGATCGATTACATTCCGCATATTCAGGTCGAGAAGACGGACCGGTTCAGCGAAGCGGTCAACAAGACGATGATGGGCATGAGCGCACTTTTCGTTGATGGAGAACGACAGGTCATCGTCATGGATACGCGTTCATACCCGGCCAGATCGCCGGACGAACCGTCAATCGAGCGTGTTGTCCGCGGCTCCCGCGACGGATTCACGGAGACGCTGCTCAGCAATGTAGCCCTGGTGCGTCGCCGTCTTCGCGATCCGGGCCTTACCTTCAAGCTGCATCAGGTCGGCCGCCGGACAAATACGGATGTGGCTATTGCCTACATCGACGATATCGTTGATAAGTCCCAGGTCAAGGCGGTCTCCGAGAAAATTGCAGCGATCAATATAGACGGAATACCGCTGGCGGACAAGCAACTGGAGGAAGCGATTGTCGGCAAAAATTGGAACCCGTATCCGATGGTCCGTTATTCCGAACGTCCGGATGTGGTGGCTTCCCACCTGATGGAAGGACGGGTTGTCGTATTCGTCGATACATCGCCCAGCGTCATGGTCATTCCGACCACGTTCTTTGATCTGTGCCAGCATGCAGAGGAGAACCGGCAGACGCCCATGGTTGGTTCCTACCTGAGGTGGGTTCGCTTTATAGGGATACTGTGCTCGATCTTTCTGCTGCCGCTCTGGATGCTCTTCGTCATGCACCCCGAGTTTAAGCCCGCGTCTCTGGAGTTTCTTGGTCCGCAGGAGACAGCCAAAATCCCGCTGCTCGCCCAGTTCCTGATGATCGAGCTCGGCGTCGATCTGCTGCGGATGGCAGCTGTTCATACACCGACTCCGCTCGGCTCGGCGATGGGCTTGATCGCAGCCATCCTGATTGGGGATATTGCGGTGAAGACCGGTCTGTTCGTCAACGAGGTTATTTTGTACATGGCATTGGCAACGATCGGCATGTTCGCCACCCCAAGCTATGAGCTCGGTCTGGCCAACCGGATCGTCAGGCTTCTGCTCTTGATGGCGACGGGTTTCTTCCACGTACCCGGCTTTGTCATCGGTTCGACGCTGCTGATTGTGCTCCTGACGCTCAACCGGTCCTATAACTCGTCTTATTTATGGCCCTTTATACCTTTTAATGCAAAGGCTCTAGGGGCCATTCTGGTCCGGCGGGAGGTAATGGCCTCCAAGACAAGGCCTTCCTCCAACAAAACACGGGACAACACCCGCATCGGTCCGCCGAATATCCAGAATAACGAATCGTAGGATAATACAAATGAACTGTGCATTTGTCCATTCTACAACTTTCCCATCCTCTGCTATACTGGATATCACAGGACGAATGTAATGGATATTCCAAATATGAAATCGGAGGATTGTAGAATATGTTCTTACACGGGACGAGCCGGATTAACGATGCCGGTCATTTGGAAATCGGAGGGTGCGACGTTACCGAGCTTAAGGCCGAATACGGAACGCCTCTATATATTATGGATGAACAGCTGGTCCGCCGCCGCTGCCGTGAATATATGGACGCTTTCGCAGCCAGCGGGCTGGGTTTCCAGGTTGCTTACGCCAGCAAGGCGTTCTCGGTCATGGCGATGTGCCGGATCGCGGACGAAGAAGGGCTGTCTCTGGATGTCGTATCCGACGGCGAGCTGTACACGGCGCTGCAGGCCGGGTTCCCTGCTGAACGCATTCACTTCCACGGAAACAACAAGACGCCGGATGAGATCGAAATGGCGCTGGACGCACGCATTGGCTGCTTCGTTGTCGATAACTTCACGGAGCTTGAATTGCTCCAGGCCATCGCTGCTGGCAGAGGAGTCACAGTCAATGTTCTCCTCCGCGTTACGCCGGGTGTTGAAGCGCATGCGCATCATGCCTATGCCGCAACGGGCCAGACCGACTCGAAGTTCGGCTTCGACATCGGCAACGGCTCCGCCTTCGAGGCGGTGCAGCTTGCATCAGCCAAGGAGAATCTGACACTTCTGGGCGTTCATTCCCATATCGGCTCGCAAATTTTCGAGACGGAAGGCTTCGAGATGGCTGTGGAACGAGTGGCCGATTTTGCCCGCCGCGTGAAAAACGAGCTGAATATCTCCTTTAAGGTCGTCAACCTGGGCGGAGGCTTCGGCATCCGTTACGTCGAAGGCGATACGCCTCTTCAGGTATCGGAATATGTCGCCGCAATTACGAACGCGGTGAAGAAATATTTTGCCGGGATCGGCGAGAGCCTTCCCGAAATCTGGGTGGAACCGGGCCGCAGTATCGTGGGCGATGCCGGAACGACGCTCTACACCGTGGGCACAAGCAAGAACATTCCGGGCGTTCGCAAATATGTCGCCGTGGACGGCGGCATGACCGATAATCCGCGTCCGGCTCTGTATGAATCGAAGTACGAGGCACTGCTGGCGAACCGCGCGAATGAGCCTGTGTCCGAAACAGTATCCATCGCCGGCAAATGCTGCGAGAGCGGCGATATGCTCATTTTCGACGTGGAGCTTCCGGCTGCGGAGAGCGGCGATCTGCTTGCGGTCGCCTGCACAGGCGCCTACAATTACTCCATGGCCAGCAACTACAACCGCATCCGGCGTCCGGCAGTCGTGTTCGTCCAGAACGGGCAAAGTGATCTGGTCGTCAAACGTGAAAGCCACGGCGATATTGTGGCCAATGATCTGGTGCCGGCGCGTATGACGAAGCAGGCGGTAACGAAGTAAATAAGCACTGTCCCGTCTATATGTTATTGGAAGCCCTCTGCCATTGTGCAGCGGGCTTCTGTTATGGTCTCGGGAAAGGGACTTTGGATATTTCGACTGGGTTCGGACAGGAATCCGTCTGCTTTGCTTTGAACCGGGTTTCATAGTACACTGGACTAGTACGTCTTCAGCCGGGGTCTGTGAGATCTACCGATAATCCCCTACCTATCGGCGTGAACGCGTACTACACATTTCGTTAATATGGAAAGGAGCTATTTACATATGGCTAAACAAGCGAAGATTACACTAGAGAACGGCGGCGAAGTGCTGCTGGATCTGTTCGAGAAGGACGCTCCCAATACCGTTGCCAACTTTGAGAAGCTGGCGAATGACGGCTTCTACAATGGACTTGTGTTCCACCGCGTTATTCCGGGTTTCGTTGCCCAAGGCGGCTGTCCGAACGGAACGGGTACTGGCGGACCTGGATATACCATCAACTGCGAAATCAACCCGAACAAGCATGAGCGCGGCACTCTGGCTATGGCGCATGCCGGCCGCAACACCGGCGGCAGCCAGTTCTACATCTGCTATGCACCGCAGCCTCATCTTGACGGACAGCATACCGTATTCGGCAAGGTTGTAAAAGGCATGGAATATGTCGACGCCTTCCAGGGCCGTGACAAAATGACTTCGGTTGAAGTTTTCGAAGCCTAAGTTTTATCAGCAAGCCAGGCAGTAATCGAATAAGCTGCAAGCCCGAGCCTCCGCAGGTTTCTGCGGGGGCTCGTTGTCTTTTTATCCGGAAAATAAGTCTTCGTACTCTGGCTTGACAGATTAAATTGTGGGTAATAAGCTATGAGTAGGTGTTCTCAATACAGAACAACTCAGAGAACAAAAGACGGCGCGACGTTCTCGCGTCCCTGCACACCGTGAGGAAGCCGCGACAACAGAGTTAAGTCTACAGATTATACGGCGTTAAATGGAAATTGCACACCGGGAGCAATTCAAGCGTTAAAGTATGCGATACATAACGGACGGAGGCGAACGATTTCAAGACACCGCCAAGACTGTCGCTCCCCGTTCCTGACAATTCGGCATCAAGAGACTCACCTTGCATAACGCTTACAAAAAAGCGGTTGACTGCCCGGCAAGAGCCCGGCAGCCCGTGAATAATTCTCCCTGTTGCAGAATACTCCATTTATATAATCTACCAGCGGTACAGTGCCGGTAAAAACATAAGGGAAGAGGGGAATAAAAAGGATGACGCTGCGGAGAATGTTGAGGAAAAGGTTTGCCATGGGACTCGTGATCATGCTGCTGATTGCCCAGTACAGCTACGGGCTCGGTTTCATGACCGATGCCAAAGCGGCTGCGATCGACAGTGACACGAATATTATTACGAGCGTATCCATGGCGGTATACGGCCCCGACGGTCAGACGGTTACCGGAGACGTATACGAGCAGGGGGCTGAGGTGAAACTCAATTATACATGGTCCCTGCCGGACGGACACAGCTATCAGGCCGGAGATACATTCACCTTTCAACTGCCCGAGCAGTTCAAGCTGTACAACGATATCGGGGGAGCGCTGGAGTCCGATGAAGGCGATTTCGGAACTTTTACAGTGAGCCAGGCGACCCATTTGGTAACGATGACCTTCAACGAATTCATTCAAAGTCATGACAATGTCCATGGCACTCTGAATATTTCGACCCGTTTTGATAAAGAAGTAATCAAGGGCAGCACCACACAGCAGATTTATTTTCCGGTCAATGGGGATACCCAGGTCGTCGTTGTCAGGTTTAAGCCTGACGTCGCTTCCACGATCGACAAGCAGGGAACGGCCGACCGCTTTAATGCGACCTCCATTCACTGGTCGGTAGATGTGAACAAGACGATTGACTCCGTGTACGGCGCATCCGTGAGCGATCCGATTCCATCCGGACTTACGATTGACCCGGTAACGGTGGCTGTCTATCAGTTGGATGTGCAGTTGGACGGCACCGTAAATCAGGGCATCCTGGTGGACCCGTCCCAATACGAGCTGAACACCCAGAGTGGTACGCTTTCGGTGAATTTCAAGGCTTCGCCAATTACCGGTGCTTACCGGATCCTGTACTCGACTGAGATCACCGACCTGACCAAGACCCAGTTCACCAATACGGCGACCTTCTCCGGTACGAATTTGAGCCCGGTTAGCTCTTCCTCCACCGTTACGGTTCTCCGGGCACCGAGTCTGAAGAAATACGATATCGGTTACGACCGGATCACCCAGACGGTAACGTGGAAGATCGAATACAACTACAACTACGGCTTTATCCCGCAGTCCGAAGCCATCCTCACCGACCTGTTCAACAATACCCAGGTGCTGGTGGACGGATCGGTTAAGGTGTACAACGTAAGCGTCGATGCCAGCGGCAATGCAAGTGTGGGCTCACTGCTCACTCCGGGCACGGATTATACCTTGGCACCGGCGACTGCGAACGGCAAGACCGGCTTCGTGCTTCAGTTTCTGCGCGATGTAACGACGCCTTATGATGTCCAGTACCAGACGAAACCGAAGGAGCGGCTGTTCGAGGCGAAGCGCATTTACAATACCGTTACCTCAGGCACGTACAAGGCGGAATTCAACAAGGATATCTTCCCGGTTGTCATTACGAAGACGGCGGACGCCGCGAATGCGGATTACGTTGCCAGAACCGTTAACTGGAAGATCACCCTGAATGAAGACAGCTATCCGATGAGCCATGTTGTTGTGAAGGATGTCGTTCCGTACGGCGGACTTACGTTCCTGCCTGACACCCTAGTCGTCCTTGACGCCAAAGGCAAAAAGGTTCCGGCCTCGGCCTATACGCTGGACTATACCCAGCCGGTTCAGCCCGGAGAGGGCTTCACATTGAGCTTTAATGATACGATTACCGGCAAATATACAATCTTTTATAAAACGAAGTTCGATTACAGCGCCCTTTCAGGCAAGGAGAAGTTCTATAATACCTCCTATCTGTATTGGGACGGAACGACAGGATATGCGATCGCATCCTTCGATCCACGCTCTGAAGTGAAGAACAACGGCTTCAAATCCGGCGAATATAATGCCGTCAGCAAGGAAATCACCTGGTCGGTTGGTGGCAACTACAACGGCATGACGCTGAATAACGCGGTTGTCGTTGACAAGATTCAGTCTCCGCAGAAGCTGGTTCCCGGCTCCGTCAAGGTGAAGCAGATGTATCTGTGGCCCAACGGCAATACAACCAAAATGTCCGAACTGAACGTACCCTACACGGTAACGATCAGCGACGACAATGTGCTGAGAGTTAGCTTCCCTGAACCGGTCAATTATCCGTTCTTCGTCGAATTCAAGACGAGTCTGGAAGGACAGCTGATTGACAGCGATAAGGCGAACAACACCGCCTCCGTCTTCGATGGCAACAGCAAGGTGTCCGGCGACCTGACAGCTTCAGTGACGATTCCGCACGGCGGCGACTATATCTCCAAGAGCGGATCGCAGTCCGGAGATAAGCTGAACTGGACGATCAACATCAACCGCGGGCAGTCTTATGTGAAGGATGCGAAGATTTCCGATACAGGCAGCCCGAATCAACTGCTGCTGGCCGATTCCTTCCATCTGTATCCGACTGTCGTAACCGCTGATGGCACGATATCCAAATCGGGTCCCGAGCTGGTAAAAGGAACGGATTATAACCTGGATATCGTTACATCGGATACCGGCAAGCAGACCTTTGTGCTGAGCTTCCTCAGTGACATCCGGTCGGCTTATGTTCTGGAATATCAGTCGCTGATCGCCGCCCGCAGCGGCGAGACCGTAACCAACAAGGCAACTTTAAGCGGCAATAATGTCGTTGAGGTAACCAAAGAAACCTCCGCCGAAGTCATTGTCGGCGTCTCCAGCGGTTCAGGCACAGGCAATGGCTCACGCAGCTTGCTGACGGTCCAGAAGCTGGATGAGACCGATCACTTGAAGCTGCTGGCCGGCGCTGAATTCAACCTGTATCGTCTTAACGGAGATGAGCGTTTGCTGATTGGAAGCAAGGTGACAGATGAGGACGGCAAAGCCGTGTTCAACGGTCTTCTGTCCGGCAGCTATGTCCTGGTGGAGACTCAGGCGCCGGAAGGCTACACGCTTGACTCGACCGAGCATGCGGTCAGCCTGGGTGCGGGCGCGGCGATTACGCTTCCCGTAACGAACAAGAAGCTGGAGTCGCCGGAGCCTTCGGCCACGCCGACACCGACGCCGACTCCATCGGCTTCGGCAGTGACAATATCGCCGACGCCTACTCCTTCGGCTTCTGTATCGCCATCCGAGGTGCCATCTTCCGCTCCATCGGAAAATCCGTCGGCAGCTCCTTCGGAAGCTCCGTTCTCGGCGCCGCCTGCGGGTGCGACCGCAACGCCGACTGCAGCTCCGTCGAGCGTCATTCCTTCAGCTTCGCCAACGCCGTCAACCGGCGGCGAGGTGATCATTCCGGATGAGAATGTTCCAATTGGACCGGCAGTTTCTACTGGACCTTCGGCGGTTCCTTCGCCGACGCCTGCGGCAACGCCATCCGAGGTGCCGATCGTCGATGAAGTGCCTTCCGGCGGCGTGGAAATTCCGGATGAGGATGTTCCTAAAGGAGGTCCGGAAGACCCGGATGCGGGCTCAAACCCTGTCTCCGGCAAGCTTCCAAAGACCGGCGAAAGCAGCTCGATGCCGATTTATATGGGCGGACTTGGCCTTATCCTGATCGGACTTGTGCTGAACCGCTGGCTGAGCCGCAGAAGAAAGTCCTAATAGGGAGTACAGGTATCGCCTGATGAATAAGTAAGCGCCCCGGCTACGGCCAGGGCGCTTTTTGCGCTGTCGGTCAGCATAAGGAGGAGCTATCGGCGGATCACTCATGAGCGCTCCAAGCTCAGGCCGAGTTAATGTCCGGGAGGTAATCTTCCGGAGAAAAGCTCTGTGCGACAGCTGTGGGTATTATGGGCTATAATGGATGCACACATGATTGACAAATGAGGCTTGAGGGAGGTATATGATGCTGCACGAACAAGTGATTCAGAGAGTGCTTGGCGCTGCGCTAGAAACGGGAGCCGATTTCGCGGAGCTGTTCGCGGAAGACCGGACGGACGGCAGACTTGAAATGGTGGGCGGCCTTGTCGACAGCTCGCTGTCAGGCAGAGATTACGGGGTCGGCGTCCGGATTCTGAAGGGCAGCTTCGCAGTCTATGCCTACACGAATGACAGCAGCGAGGCCAATCTCATTACGGTTGCGCGTTCAGCGGCAGCAGCCATTCGGGACGGCAGAGCCGTCATTCCGGCGATTGATCTCCGGCGTGCGGTGATAGACAACCGCCACTACATAGGGACGCTGCCGGACAGCTCACTCAAACAGCGGACGATCGAGATTATGCGGCGCGCTCATCAGGAAGCTTCCGGCTACGATCCTGCCGTCTCTCAGACGCGTATCTATGCCAGCAATCAGCGCCAGCATGTGCTGATCGCGGGCAGTGACGGTCTGCTGGTCGAGGATATGCGGATCTATACGAGGCTTGGCATCAGCGCCGTAGCGGAAGAAGGCGGTCAGAAGCAGTCGGGCTTCAGCGGCCCCGGCGCTTATGCGGGACATGAATTCCTGGAAGGCCTGGATGTTGAAGAGCATGCCCGGACTGCCGCGCGGATCGCGGTGACGATGGTGCGGGCAGGCTATGCTCCGAGCGGCCGCTTTCCGGTCATCATTGACAATGGCTTCGGCGGCGTACTGTTTCATGAAGCCTGCGGCCACGGTCTGGAATCAACCTCCGTTGCTCCCGGTTCATCCGTCTTCGCCGGCAAGCTGGGGCAACGGGTCGCTTCTGAACTTGTCACGGCTGTGGATGACGGGACGATCGCCAATGCCTGGGGTTCGCTGAACATCGATGACGAAGGGGCGAAGACCCAGCGCAATGTGCTGATCGAGAATGGCATTCTGAAAGGCTATCTGATCGACAAGCTGGGCGCCCGTAAAATGGGCATGGCTGCCACCGGATCGGGACGGAGACAGTCCTATAAGTTCGCACCGGCCTCCCGTATGAACAATACCTTCATCTGCAACGGGAGCTCCACCCGTGAAGAGATTATCGCGGATACGGAGTTCGGTATTTATGCCAAATCCATGGGCGGCGGTTCGGTCAATACGGCGACCAGTGATTTCAACTTCGCCGTACAGGAGGCCTATATGATCCGGAACGGGAAGATTGCGGAGCCGGTCAAAGGGGCGACCCTGATCGGAAAAGGCATCGATATCCTAAGCCGGATCGACAAGGTCGGCAACAACCTGGAGCACGGGCAGGGGATGTGCGGCTCGATCAGCGGAAGCCTTCCGGTGAATTGCGGGCAGCCGACAATCCGGGTGTCCGAGATGACGGTCGGCGGAAGAAAGGGGGAGTAGGCGGTGAACATTGCTGAATTTCAAGAAGCGCTGCTTCGCAAAGGACGGGAAGCCGGGTTCACAGATATGGAGATCTACTATTCAAGCGGGAAATCCTTATCCGTATCCGTTGTGAAAGGCGAAATCGACGCTTATAAAATCGTAGAGAGCGGCGGACTGTCCTTTCGCGGCCTGATCGGCGGAAAGATGGGTTACGCTTCTACTGAGGCGCTGGATGAGACCTCAATCCCCTTCCTGCTGACCGAAGCGGCCGGGAATGCAGAGCTTCTGGAGCTGAACGAAGACGAGGAGCTGTTCGGGGGTTCGGAGCGCTATCATGAAGTTGACAGCTATTCGGCGGAGATCATCCAGACGCCGCCAGAGAAACTGATTGAAGCCGCGTTTGCCATGGAGCGAATTGCGCTGAACGCCGATCTGCGGATTGAAATGGTCAGACGCTCCGCAGCTGCAGTGAGCGAGAGCGAAGTATCGATTATCAACACTAAGGGACTGAACTGCCATCGGCGAAGCAGCAGCGCTACAGCAAGCATCTATGTGCTTGCGAAGGAATCTCCTGAAGCGGCGGAGACGGTGACGGGGGGCTGGTTCGATTATTCGCTGAGCAGCTTTTACGATATCGATGTGGAGGCGGTTGCCCTTACCGGGGTGCAGGAAGCGGTATCCAAGCTTGGGGCGACCACGGTGCCCTCGGATAATTATCCGGTTATTTTCCGGAATGATGCTGCGACCTCGCTTCTATCCAGCTTCGCTTCGGTATTCTCCGCCGAGTCGGTCGACAAAGGTTTCTCGTTGTTAAAGGGGCGGCTCGGAGAGGTCATCGGGGGGAGCAATGTGACGATTATCGACGACCCGCTGATGCCGGGCGCTCCTTCGGCCAAAGCGTTCGATGCGGAAGGCAGCGCTACCGGGCGGCATGAGCTGGTGAAGGAAGGAAGGCTGCTCACCTTCCTGCATAACCGGGCGACGGCGCGCAAAGCGGGGGCGGCCAATACCTCCAACGCTTCAAAAGGCGGATACAAAGGCAAAATTGGAGTGTCCTATCACAATTTGTATATCGCGCCAGGCACACAGAGCCTGGAGGAGATGATTGCCGGAACGGATAAAGGCCTGCTGATCGTGGAACTGCAGGGTCTTCATGCCGGAACCAACGCCACATCAGGCAGCTTCTCGCTGGCGGCAATCGGATATTGGATCGAAGCAGGCGCCATCGTAAGGCCGGTCAACCAAATTACCGTGTCCGGCAATTTCTTTGAGCTTTTGAACAGCATTGAAACGGTAGGCAGCGATCCCAGATTCATCGGCAGCTGCACTTCCCCGTCGCTGAAGGCTGTCTCCCTCACTGTATCAGGGGCGTAAACCCGGCAAATTGTCACTGTGGAAGAAAGCATGGCAGGTTATTTTAAAGAACAGTTTGATGAACAACAAGTACTGAAACTTATTCAGTCTTTTGATAAAAGTATCAGCCACGATATCCCATATCTTCAGAAACTACTTCAGTTTTTGGAGGAGAATAATTCGCTTAATTTGGTCTGTGCAGTGATGCTTATCAAAAATTAGCTGTAAGCATTGTAGTGGCAATATTACCGGATGTTTGAACCCAAGCTTGAGATGGTCAATTCCTTCGGGGCAGGAAGAGTGTCTCTTATATAGTAAAACCGCCAAAAACCCAGTCATTTCATGGGCTTGGCGGTTTTTTGTCTTGAAAAACGAACTTTGGCAGGGCGATTGGTAGGGGAGTCATATTAAGTTATGCCGAGGGAGAATGTATGAATAAGCTGCTTGTTGACAATTGACTTAAAGTCAATTATTATTGACTCGAAGTCAATTATAAATTATGGAGGTTTTATTCATGAGTCAAAAAGTTGCATTAATTACAGGGGCATCCTCTGGCATTGGCAAAGAAGCTGCAATCGAGTTGAAAAACAAAGGGTTTACAGTTTATGCAGCCGCCCGCCGTATAGATAAAATGCAGGACCTTGCCGCAAAAGGGATTCGTCCTGTTTCAATAGACGTAACCGATGATGAATCCATGATAGAGGGTGTCAATGAGATCCTTAAGAAGGAAGGAAGAATTGATGTTCTTGTCAATAACGCAGGATACGGTTCGTATGGAGCGGTTGAGGATGTTCCAATGGAAGAGGCACGACGCCAGATGGAAGTAAATGTGTTCGGACTAGCGAGAATGATTCAGCTCGTTGTACCGAATATGCGAAAAAATAAATACGGAAAAATTGTTAACGTTTCTTCAATGGGAGGGAAAATATGGACTAATTTCGGTGGCTGGTATCATGCAACCAAGTTTGCGGTGGAGGGTCTTTCCGATTGTCTTCGTTTAGAATTGGAGCCATTCGGAATTGATGTCATCGTAGTAGAACCAGGCGGTATCAAAACGGACTGGGGTATTATTGCCGCTGAAAATCTTAAAAAGGTATCTGCGAAGGGTCCGTATGCCCAGGCAGCCAGTAAAACGGCCGAGGGGATGATCAAGAATTATACAGGCAACCAGTTATCAAAGCCGGAGTTAATCGCACGTACCATTGGTAAAGCTGTAACCGTGAGAAGACCGAGAACACGCTACCTTGTAGGCTTTATGGCAAAACCGATGGTGTTTATGAAAAATATTTTTGGAGATCGTGCCCATGATCGAATCATCAAAATGTTCGGTTAAGCTGCCGCTACTTTTTTGCAAAAAGGAAGGATAATAAATATGACCAATTTCGATCTTCGATTGCCAGATACAACCACTTACTGGAAAGATGGTGATATTTTCTTTATCAAGCATACAAATTTTCTTATCTCGATGGAAGAAGCTTATGCTATTGGGGAAATGTTAAAGCATTTTGCAGCGATTTCGACGAATCAGTTAGGACCTTCTTGCAAGCATAAATAGAGTAAGGCGGTTTTATTTTGACTCCAAATCGATTAGCATCTAAAATGGATCGAAATGGAGTGATGAACTTATGGCAAAGCGTGCGATGACTCCTGAGGCAAAGGCATTAAAAGCTCAGGCCATCTTAGACAAAGCGGCGGAAATGTTTCTCTCATCCGAATACGAAAAAATTAAAATGTCTGATATTGCTAAACAGATGGGCATGTCGAACGGTATTCTGTTTGTGTACTTTAAAACAAAAGAAGCGTTGTTTTTCAGCCTGTTGTGTCGGGAGTACGTGAAAAGGCTTGCGCGCCTAACGGAGATGGTGAAGGGCACGCCAATCCTGAATTTTAATGACTTCAAAATGCTCGTAATCAATGAGCTTACAGAACTGGTAGATCATAACCCCTTGTATATTAGACTGGAATCCATGCGTACAGCAGTTTTTGAAAAAAATGTTGATGCAGAAACAATGCTGGGTCAGAAGATGAATTTGTACAAATTGATGTCGGAGCTGGTATCCATAATTTGCAGTCATAACGCATTGACGCAAGAGGATGTCATGGACATCCTTCAAGCGGAGGCGTCGATTATTACGGGGTGCAAATTATCTGCCACCTTGCCTGCAGAGGTTATTGATATTATCGAAAAAAACGGGTTGGATGGACTTAAACGTGACTTTAAGGATGATGTTCTGAAGACAATGATTTGTTATTTGGATGGGTATCTTAAGAATTATATATGAGTTCGTTCAACCGGATCATAGGAATCCGTTTCAGGTAAGGAGTAGTCAAAGCTCAGACGAACACGTAAGCCACCAGAAAAGGGACTGTACACAAATTAAGAAAGGTCATATTGTTTAACTGAGAATGTCAATAACGGCGCGGTTTCCGAGGTTTCGGGAGCCGCGCCGTTTTCTGCATATGCCTTGAAGGATGTATGTATGGGCTATTGATAACCGTCAACGCTTAACTGAGTTCATCTGGATTGCTATCCTCAGGAAGCGGTTTCTATGTTTTTGCATGACTTCCGGTAAGTTTTAACATACTTTCACGCGCATTTTAACAAAGGACCTACAGCAGGGTGGTACGATGGGACTATTGGTGGGATCTAATAAGTTGATTCCTTACTCACTACATAGTCATAAAGGATGAATTGGATTGAAGATCTATAGTACTCTCCAGAAATCTTTTCGATTACATAAGCAATTCTCTGAACTGCAAAAGATTATGCAACAGCATCTGTTAACAACTTATTTTCAGCCGATTCTGAATTTACAGGACGGACGTACGCTTGGTTACGAAATTCTGAACCGTCCCCCGGAGTCCAAACTTTTTCCGAATACCGAGTCTTTTTATGATTTTATCGGGCACACCGATCATGTCTTCGCGTTTGAGCATTTTTGCCGTGAACTTTCGATTGAACGCTTCAGAGCAGCATGTTTGACACAGGAGCAGAAGCCGCAGGATGCCGTTATTTTTCTCAATATACATCCCCGGGTTTTGGCGGACTCCAACTATCGAAGCGGAGAGACCATCAGCCTCCTTAACCGTAACGGGTTAACTCCTGAACAGGTTGTCTTTGAACTTACGGAAAAGCATGCGGTCCATGATTATGTGGAATTCGAACGGGTTCTCTCGCATTACCGGTCACAGGGATTTCGTATTGCCGTTGACGATGCAGGGTCCGGATATAACAGTCTGAAAGCGATCGTAAGTTTAAAGCCGGATTTCATTAAATTGGACCGCTTCCTGATCCGTCATGTGGATACCCACCCTGAACAACAGCATATTATCAAAATATTGAAGCAGTACGCGGCCAGCTCAGGCACGAATATTATTGCGGAAGGGATTGAGCGCTGCGAGGAAGTTCAGTTCCTGCAGAGTGAAGGGATCGACTACGGTCAGGGATATGTACTTGGCAGACCGGACACTGAGCTGAAATAACCCCTGTTACCGTTTTTCTGACCAAGAGGACAAGCTGTCGCTGGCCCTGGATGCAGCATAAATGGAGAAAAAAAGAAGGTGAAGGGTATGTTTATGCACATAGGCGAAATCGCCGAGACCATTCCTGTAGTCACCCCTGAAACCAAATGCGATGAGGTTTATCAACTTTTTAAAACACATCCCAATTTGGAAGGTCTGGCGATTGCAGGGGAGGACGGAAGGCCTTCGTTGATCATGCGTGCTCTTTTTTTTCAAAAGATTGGTACACGCTACGGTTATCCGGTGTATATGGATCGCCCGGTCAAGCTCATTATGAACGCTCAGCCGTTGGTAGTGGAGTACATGGAACAGATTACAGAGGTAAGTATCCAGGCGATGAACCGGACCGAGGGAGAATTATATGACCTGGTTCTGATCACCCTGGAAGGCAGCTTGTTTGGAGCTGTAAGTATCCGGCGCCTTCTGCTGACTGTTGCTGACGTTCGCGCGGAGATGGGGATTTTTATGAATCCGCTGACAGGTCTCCCGGGCAATCGGATCATCGATGAATGGTTATACCAATTCATTCAGCTGGAGCAATTCAGTGTGCTCTACATCGATCTGGATTATTTCAAGTCTTACAACGACAGCTATGGCTTCAAAAAAGGGGATCAGTTGATTCAGGCTACGGCAGGCCTGCTTCGCAAGTATTTTGCCGCTACTCCGAAAGCATTTCTCGGGCATATTGGAGGAGATGATTTTATTGCCATTTTGGATCATCATGACTTCAAGCCGGTCTGCGAAGAGGCGATCGCGGATTTTGAACAGATGAAGAGGGACTTTTACACCCCTGAAGACTTACATAACAATCACGTCTTTGGTGAAGGACGCTCGGGCCAGAATCATCTCATCCCGCTTGTATCCATGTCGATAGCGGTTGTAACGAGCCGCCGCCAGAAATATACCAGTGTCGATCATATTGTTACTGAAGCAACCCGTATCAAAAAAGTATGTAAATCCGTGCCCGGAAGCGTGTGCGTAGCCGATCAGGAAGACATTGTTACCCCTGCCGATTAGGCACATGCAGTCTGGCAAAAGAAGCTTTGTTTGATAGCAAGCCACTGTGGATCAAAAACGCCTAGCCGCGATCCTCCATTAACGGGAGATTCGCGGCTCGGCTTAGTTCTTCTTGCAATCTTCACATGGTTGGGCTAGGTCTCGGCCACTGAAAAAGTCTCTTTTATCAGCCAGCCCCTTATTCGCTGCGAATCATGAATCATACCCTTTGCTTCCATGCCCGCTTACGCGGAAATATCGGCAACCAGATTCTTCAGCCACTTTTTGGAGCGGATTCGATACAGACCAACAGCAAAGCGGACGACTTCCTCCAGAGAAAGAATCATGTACACCAGATAGATAGGCTGCTTCCAGACAAATGAAACCAGCAGCCCGGATGGAACTCCGATCAGCCAGGTGGCGGTGGATTCCATGGCGAATACAAATTTGCTGTCTCCTCCGCTTTGGAGAATGCCGCCGGCCAGAATCATATTGGAGACTTTTACCCAAAGGAATCCCGCAAACACCCAGACGAGACGGATACCCATCTGGTGCGCTTCGTCGGAGATTTGAAAGATGGACACATACAGCGGTGCCGCTGCAGCAATCAGCACTCCCGCCACCAGCGATATGACAATCCCGAGCAGAATGAATCTTCGGGAGAAATCCAGCGCAGTTTCTTCCTCGTCCGCTCCGAGCTTGTTGCCAATCAGAATGCCGGCAGCGCTCGAAAGGCCGGACAGTAGTCCGATGCTGAGCCCCTGAAGCGGGAAGGTTATCGTCATGGCCGTCATTTCCGCAGTACCCATGCGGCTGTAAATAATAGCGTAGACCGTTTCCCCCAGCACCCAGATCAGCTCGGTCAGCACAATCGGGTACGTGGTCCGGAAAAATTTGCCCGCAAGCTGTCCAGATGCCCCGAACCAGTTGCTTCTGTCCGCGATGCCGGGGAGGCGAAGCTTGTACGAGGCTCCGATAATAAACAGACACTCCACAATCCGGGCGGTCAAGGTCGATATCGCGGCGCCCTTCAGTCCCAATTCAGGGAATCCGAAATTCCCGTAGATCAGAAGGTAGTTGAGCACAATGTTAATGCCTACCGTACACATACTGACGATCATCGGCAGCTTGACGCGTCCGGTCGAGCGCAAGATGGCCGAATAGATCATCGTCAGCATGGCCGGAATGTAGCTTAAGGAGATGATTCGGAGAAATATCGCCCCTTCCGAGATAACACGCTGGTCCGTCGTAAATAATCCAAGATTAAATTTCGGAGCGAAATGCACCGGCACGGTAAAAAGAATCGCAAAGACCAGCCCGACCGTCACACCCATCCCCATTAATTGAGCAATGCTCTTCTCATCCCGCTTGCCCCAGAACTGGGCCGCATAAATGGAAATACCGGTTGCGAGACCTGCCAGCACAACGGATATAATGCCGTAAATCTTGGTGGAGATGCCCACCGATGCGATCGCCACATCGCCAAGCTGGCCGACCATCAGTTGGTCGGTCAGCGTTAGCAGAGCCATGATTAGACTCTGCAGGGTCACAGGGACCGCAATTTTTATTACATTGTTGTAAAAATCACTTTTCAAATGACTGTTCACCTATCGATTCTCCTTCTATACCGCCTTTAGATAACGGAGCAGCGTATAATTTTTGGTCGGGACGACCTCTGCCACCTTGAATTTTTTGGCTAAATCGAGATCTCGATAGCCCTCGCCGTCTGCAAGAGTAATGTTCGTGGCGCCTCCAATAATGATGGGCAGCTGCATCAAAATAATCTCATCCACCAAATCCTGGTCGAACACATGCCAATTCAGAAAACCCCCGCCCTCAATCATCAGGCTGGATACGCCATAGTTTGTTTCAAGCTGCCGGTACAGTTCCGTGAAGTCCACCTTGTCTTCTCCGCAGACCAGCACCTCTTTATTGCTGCGTCCGCGCAGAACCTCGATTTTCTCCGAGTCTTTGCCGTTCTCGGTCGTAACCACCAGCGTTTTGCCATTGTCGGTAAATACATGGCTGTCCATCGGAATATCCATATGCGAAGTTGGAATAATCCGCAGAGGGTCGTTGTTCTTCTCATACCGGTTCGTAAGCATAGGATTGTCGGTCAGAATTGTATTTTTTCCTACCATAATACCTTGTACCTGGCCGCGAAAGCTGTGAATATATTCGATATCCTGGTTCTCCAGCAGGCTGAAGAGCGGCTTACTGGACTGGCCGGCTCCCATCGTAATCTTGCCGTCTATTGAGATTTGGCTGAAAATACTGGTTTTCATTTTATCGGCCCTCTTTCAACTAGGATTATTTGGTATTGTCATTTACCAGCCGTTCTTCCGACTGGGTATGCAGAAACTCTCCCATTGTATGGAGAAGCCGTTTGGGATCTTCTTCTCTAAGTCTGGACAGCCCGGCTTTCATTGCGTTCCATACCGTCAGCATGACGGGCTCGATCGGCATGCTGCGGGTATTCGCCAACTGTTCGATCAGCTTGGCCCGGGCAGGCGAGGAGGAGGCTTTCACCTCCGACAGTACGCCGGAATGAACCGGAATCCGCTGCACCCGCTCAGCCCATTCCCGCTGACCTTCTTCTCCCACCAGGTAAGCGGCGAAGGATAATAGATGATCCCGCTGTTCCGACTCCAGGGTATGGTTGGGGAAGACAAGACCGATAGCAGAGGTCATCGAAAGAGAAGGCTTGCCGAGAATGGAGGGAAGCGCACCGACGCCCAAGCGTTCGCCCATGTTCTGGTCCAAATAATTGAAGATCCATTCACCGCAGATGATCGCCCCAACCTCACCTTCGATGAAGCGGTCAAGCAGCGAAGTCGGTCCGTCCAGACTGGCCAGCAGCCCCCGCTCGCATTGCAGGCGGGTAAAGCGAAGAGCCTCCTCCATTTCGCTTGATCCCAGGTCGGGACTTCCGTCCTTCAGCGGCCAGCCGCCCATGGCGGTCAAAAAAGGAATGAAATAATAGGGGTCCCGCAAATCCGCCCCAACCGGCACGATTCCTCGTTCCAGCAGTGGTCCCCCCAGATTGTCAATGACTTCCCATGAAGAGGGGGCTTCGTCATAGATCGACTGATTATAGTACAGAACCAGATGGTTGCCTGTGAGAACGGGGATGCCGTACTGGACTCCGCCAACCTGCATGGCGGATCGAATCTTGGGATCAAGCCCTTCCGCGCTAGACCAGAATGCCTCGGGAATCTCCGAGTAGAGAGCCTCTTGGGCATAGCCGGCCATATCCGCCGGTGTCAAGGCCATATGGGGACCGGCACCACTGCTGCCGACCCGCCGCAATCTCGCGACCAGATCCGTAATATTCATGACCTCCGGAATGACGGATACACCGGTTCTGCTTGAGAATGACTGGCAGAGGCCCTCCAGCACCTGAATGGAGGTATCTCCTTTACCGTCAAATTCATGCCACACTACCAGTGAGTCTGCCGTATTTGCCCGATAGCTCATTGTGCTTCTCCTCTCTGAATGAATAAATTTGCGTCATCGACAGTGCGATAGCCTGATGCGGCTGCAAACGGTACACGCCGTCTTCATTACGGGGGTTCCCCCTGCCCGGATAGCTGTTGATCAGCAGCTCGGTCTGTTTGGATGAAGGAAGAATAAGCTCGGTGTTTAATTGCTGCTCCTTGTCCGGACTCAAATTAAAGCAGAAGGCAAGCAGCCGGTTCCGATAATAATAGGCATACAGAATAATATCTCCCTGGGGGTCCGGTATGAAAAAATACTCCGGCTTCAGCAGCTCCGCCTGTTCCTTTCTGAACCGGTTCAGCTCTTCGAGCAGCGGCAGCATGGTCTGTCCGGCCGTCCAGTTGATCGCCATATTGTTGAAAAAGGCTTTGGGGATATCCGCTCCCCCGGTATTGTCTCCAAGGCCGCAATTGAGCGGCTGCTCTTCGAACATCTCCATACCTGTGGTCAGGTAAGGAATTCCGTTCGGGAGAAAAAAATTGAACATAGTCATCAGTCGGGACAGCTTCTTGCCCCCACGGCTTGTAATCCGGGGAGTATCAGCCGTCTCCGAGCAGGCAAATACATGGATCTGCAGCTCAGGCAATTCTTTCAGATAGCCAAGCATATTCTCGGCGCTGATATCCGTCATGATATTCCAGCCGCTGCCGAGCATGATATTGTATCCGGTCTGCGCCGCCTTGCGGTGATTGCGGTTGAACAGATCCTCGCTGATCAGAATGGCGGAAGGCTTGATTTCCTTGATGGTCCGGAACATCGAATCCAGCAGAGGAACCGGCAGCACATGCCCGATGTCGATTCTAAAGCCGTCAATCCCATAGGTGTTGAGTTGGAAACGGGCAGCTTCGATCAGCAGCTCCCATAATTCCGCATTCGGCTCTTCCCCGGGGTACAGATTGCATTTAATCGTATCAAACAGCACATATGGCGCTTGATCCGGGGGCAGAAACGGACGAACCTGCGGGGAAAAGTCCTTGTACAGCCGGTAAAAAGCAATGTCCGTCCAGATCGGCTGCACATCGTTGATCCAATCCGAATGCGCCGGGGCCGGAGTGATGCCCATCTCGCTTTCCACCAGCTCGAGCAAAGGCTCTCCGGTCACGCGCGCCCGCTCCTTCAGTTCTTCCCAGAGCGCAGGCTGCAGCTCGTTCGGCGGCAGACGGAATTTTTGAAGGAAGCCAATGGTTTCCCCGCTTCGATACACCGTCTCCAGCTTGTCCGGCGTGCATTCGGTGAAGAAATCCAGCTCCGGAATGGCCGGCGGACGAAAGTCCGCGAACGCCTCTTTATCGATCCAGTACATCCAGTGGGGATGCTCCTCCAGCAGCGCGTTATCCCGTGCGATCACCCTCGGAATCAGATCAAGCACTACCTTGATATCCAGCAGATGGCAGGCCTCCACAAGAGCTGTAAGCTCGTCGTTCAAGGTCAGATGCTCCATTCCGTCAAGCAAAGGATCATGCAGATGTTCGTCCAGTGCGAACAGGGAGTAGACGGCGTACGGAGAACCAAGATCGCCCTTGCGGTACATCTCGCTGTACCGGGTCAGCGGGAGCAGATACAGAATATTGGTGCCCATGCGTTTCAGCAGCGGGAGCAGGAAAGTGAATCTGAGAAAGGTGCCGGACTGAATCACACCGGTATGGTGATAATCCCATGCGCAGGAATAGCGGAGCAGAGAGCAGTAAATGACACTGTTGTCCAAGTCCGTGTGGTCTGTGTAAAGGTATCCGGCGGACAGGTCATACAAATACTGCAAATGACGGGCGATGAATTCATTCGGCTCGACAAGGATTTCACCGTTGCTTGCTTCAAGCACCTTCTCATAGCCGCACTCGTTCCATAGCGCCGGTATCCAGATCGGCTCCGCTTCCACCGACTGCCGGTCAGCAAAGTACCGGAGCATCTGCTTCAAAATTCGATTGGAACTGCTCATGAACAGAAAGCCTCCTTTGATGTATGTGCAAATAACTTTTCAGAAAACGAACGTGTTTCAGAAAACAAACACGGTTTTCATCATTGGAGTCGACAAATTATCCCCGCCGCCGTCGGCCTGTCCAAGCAGTTGTTGAATAGCCTCAGCGTATTCGTCTAATGGGTAACGGTGAGTTACCAGTGATGAAATTTCCGGCACGTCTGCGACAAACCTCAGCGCCGCTTCAAAAGTATCCAGATACTCGCCTGCTCCAAGCATCCGGATCGCATTCTGCACATAAAAGGTGGGGGCAAGCGTATGCCGGTAGCGATTGTTGATGCCGAAGGGAATGATGGTTCCCCCGCGTTCAACCCATAGCTCAGCCATGAGCATCTGCGTGCCCGTTGTGTCGATGACCACATCGAATTTCACATCGTTCAGCAGCGGTTCTAACCGTTCCTTGTCAAGCTCGTCGGGCGGGCAAGCAAAATCGCTGATAGAGCGGGCGATCGTAAGCCTTTCGGCGCTTACCTCCGTAGCCACTGTGATGCAGCCTGTCCGCTTGCCAACATACTGGCATAGCAGTCCCATCGGGCCCGATCCGAGAACGAGCAGACGGTCACCCGCCCGGATTCCCGCTTCACGGAAATTGTGGAGGACGCAAGCCAGCGGTTCCGTAAGGACTGCAGCTTCCCAGCTCACAGATTCCGGCAGCTTGTGTACGAACGACTCCTGCGTCAACGAACCAGGGGGCGAAAGTTCCGTCCTTGTTAAGTCCCGCGATCGGCATGCCGCGGCCGTCAGGCCCGACACAGAGATTACGCTTGCCCCGCAAGCAGAACCGGCATTTCCCGCAGCTTTCGTTGGGATCAATCACGACCCGGTCGCCCGGCTTGAGACGCGAGACCTCCGGTCCCGTCTCCGTCACGATGCCGACGGCTTCATGCCCCCGGATCACCCCCCCGATTCCGGGCTCCTTGCCGGTGATAACCGCGAGGTCGGTTCCGCAAATACCGGTCATATGGATCTTGATTTTGACATCGGAAGGATGTTGAATCTGCGGGATTTCACGGCTCGACAGCTCCAGCCTGCCCGCCTGACTCCAGATTAAAACGGGCATTTTTTGTGTTTGGGTGACTTCAGCAACATCGGTGTTCATCTCTACAAAAGACTCCTTTCCATTCCCAATTTCAGTCATCAGGCGACATGGCATTACAAGATAAAACAGGTCAGTACAAACGTTTGCGCAACCTACGGGATTAATCCTAGCATATTAAAATCGTAAAGTAAGGGGAATATTGTCGGTACTTACACAATTTACATTGGAAATTTCACGAGTGTTTTCTGTAATTATCATTAGTTTCATTTCTTTCCAATAATGGCGCGCCATCAGACCCATTTTCACATTGGTGGATGACGAAAAGAAAGGGCATTTTTTCTAACAGGTGATGTAATAATTTACTATAAAAGGACGGTTATTCCTCGAAAAATACCCAAAAAAACGACATAAAAATATATATTTTTCTAAATAAAGACAATTTTATATAAAATTGAGGAAGAATGCTTTCGATGGAGGCCTTATCTTGAAGAGCGGAAAATAGATTTTACGAAGTGGGAGTTAAGGGGGCGCCGCCTGTTTGGCTGGCGAGGGCGATTACATTTGCCATGCATGTTTGCTCCTTTCATAGCAAAAGCCGGTTACTCTGAAATTCAGTGTAACCGGCTTTTAATATGAATCAATCATCTTTCTATAGTCAACGGGACTCACACCTAGCTGCATTTTTATAAACTTGGTGAAACTGGATGGTTGTTCAAACCCAAGCCTCTCGGCAATCAGATAGATGGGGTCTTTTGTTGTCAGAAGCAGCCGTTAACAGTCTCCAGTATGTGTATAAGGCTGCCTTCATGGAAGTCGTAATATTTTGGCCATAAACCAGCTCGCACTCGGCATTATTTTTCAAAGAGGTTCAGCTTGAACGAGACGTTGTAATATGGATCACGAGGATTCACTGCATTGTAATCAATCAACGTGATTAATGGATGCTTAGGTTTGGCATAGCCCAGAATATCGTGAAGCACAGAGATCGATTCGATATTAACCATCTGCCCAAAACCCCCCTCCAAGCAAAGCTCAAAGTGAACTCTGCCGATTATCATTCAAAAGTAAATGTAATTATACACCCGAATCTACGACCCAAACATAGCCAAATCTATGATGAACTTGTGCCAATTACCGATAATACCTATGAAGCAAGAAGCGAATTTGCCTGGGCAGCCGCGCAAGCCTTGAACGAAGCAAATTCGCCGGGGTGGAAGGAAATCGCTATGACACCCATTTAATTGAGCATTCTCTTTCGGCCTTGTACGATGTACCTCATGGGGCGGGTCTCGCAGTCGTGTATCCGCATGGATGAATTGGCATCTGCCTATGAACCCAACAAGATATGAACAATTTGCACGAAATGTATTCGGCCTTCCTACTGCGCAAGCAGGCATCGAAGCGTTAACCAATTGGTTTGTTAGTATCGGTGCTCCGGTTAAGCTTGAACAAATTCACATTAAAAAGGACAAGTTCGAGGAGATTACCACACATATTTATCGGACCATTGAGATGGCCAGAATGCAGACCCTTTACCTGAAAGAAACGATTGCAGAGTTGTTGAATCGGGGACTGCCCCCGGTTCATGAGAAAGGGGAAGCTTACCTGAACGTGGGATGAATGGACAAGTCAATAGAGCATAACTCCATTTTCTTAATATACCAAGTTAACATAACCATGTTTCTTAGTAGTGTCGGCATTAGTAATGCTCATGATGGAAGTTTGATGCAAAGAGAGGTGAGCAAGAAGTTGAAGCGAATCGGTGTACTAGGAGGACTCAGTGCTGAGTTAACCACTATGTTTTATTGCACTGAATTCCCTATGCTTATCAATTCTGAAAACAGTCCGCTTCCTTTGCTAGACTCTGCTCTTTTATTAGCTCAAGCAGCTTTGGATGAAGCCGTGTATTGAGTAACAAAAAAATGAGACGACTTCGTTGGAAATAAATTAGTCTAAAACTCCCATTTGCCAATGATCAGCCGTGTTGCTTGTGTTTTTAGAACATTGGTGGTAATATTACCGCAAGGTTGAACCCATATTTATGATGGAAATCACCACTAAGAAACCAATTAAATACGCAATAATCCTTCAGGGCAGGGTGAAATTCCCTACCGGCGGTGATGAAACAGATGACGCATCAGCGTAGCTAGTTTCTCAGTCCGCTACCCGGACCGCAATCAATGCGGACGGTGGACCTGGTGCAATTCCGGGACCGACAGTATAGTCTGGATGGAAGAAGGAGAGTTTAGCCGATTGCCTGCCATTCGAGCAGGAGGTCTGCTGTGTCATGTCCGCTCATCAATTGTGCGATAAATCACAAAGACCCCCAGCCCGATAGACGTCTGGCATCCGGCTTGGAATTTCATGATACTCTCACATACCCATCCGTTGCTCCCTAAAGGAGAAGCGGATGGGTTTTTCGCAGATCTGGCGGTTTTTGCTGTGGAAGGATGAACACCGAGTGGAGGAATGGTCATGCAGGTAATGAACGACGAATTCTATATGTCGCTTGCGCTGGATATGGCCGAGCGAGCTCAGGGACAGACAGGAATAAATCCCGTCGTCGGCTGTGTTGTCGTTAAGGATGGAGCGGTCGTTGGACTGGGCACACATCTCAAGCGGGGAACGGGTCACGCCGAGGTTCATGCGCTCAATATGGCGGGCGAACAGGCAAAGGGCGGCACCGCGTATGTAACGCTGGAGCCCTGCAGTCATTATGGCATCACGCCCCCCTGCAGCGAGCGGCTGATCACCGAAGGAGTTGCCCGGGTTGTGGTGGCCTGCGAAGACCCCAATCCCCAAGTGGCTGGCCGGGGTATTGCCATGCTGCGGAGTGCGGGGATTGAGGTAGAGGTCGGGCTGCTCAAAGAACGTGCATTGAGGCTGAACGAGAGGTTCATTAAATATATACTGACCCGCAAGCCTTTTGTCACGCTGAAAAGCGCAAGCACGCTGGATGGCAAAATCGGAACGCGTACGGGCGACAGCAAGTGGATTTCAAATGAGGAAGCGCGTGCTATCGTACATACATTGAGACATCGCCATCAGGGCATCATGGTTGGCGTGGGCACCGTGCTGGCAGACAATCCCTCGCTCACGACGCGGACCGAGGTTCCGGGAATCAATCCGGTACGGATTGTCATCGACTCGAAGCTCCGCACTCCGCTGGACGCCGCAGTGGTGGCGGATGGGCAAGCTCCGACGATTGTGATCGCAGCAGACTCGGCCGACCCTGCGAAGGAAGCTGCGCTAACGGCTGCGGGAGTCAAGGTGCTCAGGTGCGGAGCGGGGCCGCGTGTGGATCTCACTGCTGCGATGAAGGCTCTTGGCGAGCTGGAGATCGGCTCGGTGCTGCTGGAGGGCGGCGGCGAGCTGAACGGCGCGATGCTGGAGCAGGGTCTTGTGGACCGGGTGACGCTGTTCTTCGCTCCGAAGATCGTCGGCGGCCGGGCCGAAGCGCCGTCCGCGTTCTCTTGGGACGGCGTGGCGCTGATGAAGGATGCAGTCACGCTGGAGCAGGTCGAGGTGGAAGTGCTCGGCGACAATGTATGCATCACCGGCCGTCCGGCATCCAGCGGCAACGCCTGATAAAGCCGGGAAGCGCGCATGAGGGCTGGCGGCCCTTGAACGATTGCCGTTGGCGCCCGTGAGATGCGGAGCAGGAAAGGCTTAAGGAGGGAAGCTTGTTATGTTCACGGGACTAATTGAGGAAGTCGGCGCTTTGCGGGGCGTATCTTCCAGCGGCGAAGTCATGATGCTTCATATCGACGCTTCGCTGATTATGAATGATTTGAAGATCGGCGACAGCGTGGCGGTGAACGGTGTCTGCCTGACGGCGACCTCGGTCGGTCAGCGAAGCTTCACCGCCGATGTGATGCCTCAGACATACCGCAACAGCAATCTGAAGGAGCTCAAGGCGGGCAGTCCGCTCAATCTGGAGCGCGCCATGGCGGCGGGCGGCAGATTTGGGGGCCATATCGTACAGGGCCATGTCGACGGGACGGGAACGATCCGCAGCATCAAGCGCGACCAGAACGCCGTGGTCTTCGAGATTGCCCCGGATAGTCCCTCGCTCTTCAAATATATAATTCCGAAAGGCTCCATCACGATTGATGGCATCAGCTTAACCGTTGTCGCTACGCCTGCCTCGGCGTTTACGGTATCGATCATACCGCATACGCTCGAGCAGACCGTGCTCGCCCATAAAAGGACGGGCGCAAGCGTCAACATCGAATGCGATGTTCTGGGCAAATATGTGGATCATCTGCTTCGCTACGGTTCTTCCTCACAGAATGATGAGGAGAATGGACGGGGCGGAGGCTCGCGGATCAGCAGCGATTTTCTGGCAGCGAACGGATTTCTATAACAGGCAGGCATTGAGGAGGGAATGACCATGAGTCAGCAGCAAGGAGAGATTCGGCTGAATACGGTCGAAGAGGCTATTTATGACCTGATGCGCGGCAAGGTAGTCATCGTAGTGGATGACGAGGACCGCGAGAACGAAGGCGATTTTATCGCACTGGCGGAAAAAGCAACGCCCGACGTGATCAATTTCATGATCACTGAAGGACGCGGGCTGGTCTGCCTGCCGATTACGGCGGAGCGGGCTGCGGAGCTTGATTTGAAGCCGATGGTGAACCAGAACACCGATTACCACGGCACAGCCTTTACGGTGTCGGTCGACTACAAGGATACGACAACAGGGATATCCGCTTATGAGCGGTCGCTGACAGCGAAGGCGATCATGGACCCGAATGCGAAGCCGGCTGATTTCCGGCGGCCGGGGCATATGTTCCCGCTGATCGCGAAGAAAGGCGGCGTGCTTCGCCGTTCCGGACACACCGAAGCGGCGGTTGACCTGGCCCGGATGTGCGGCTCGTATCCTGCCGCGGTCATCTGCGAGGTCGTGAAGGAGGACGGCACTATGGCCCGGCTTCCCGATCTTCATGAAATCGCGAAGAAGCATGATCTGAAGCTGATCAGCATTGCGGACATGATCCATTACCGCAATGAGAAGGAGAATCTGGTTACGCGCGAGGTGGCCGTCCGCATGCCTACCGACTTCGGAGTGTTCCAGGCGATCGCCTACACGAACGAGGTTGACGACAAGGAGCATGTCGCGCTTGTGAAGGGCGACATTTCCGGAGACGAGCCGGTTCTCGTCCGTGTCCATTCCGAATGCCTGACCGGCGACGTGTTCCATTCCCACCGCTGCGACTGCGGACCGCAGTTCGAAGCGGCGCTGCGCCAGATTGAGGCGGCGGGACGGGGAGTTCTGCTCTACATGCGCCAGGAAGGACGCGGCATCGGGCTGATCAACAAGCTTCGCGCCTACAAGCTGCAGGAAGAGGGGCTTGATACGGTGGATGCGAATCTGAAGCTCGGCTTTCCCGCCGATCTTCGCGATTACGGCATCGGAGCGCAGATTCTGAAGGATCTCGGGGTCCGGCGCATCAATCTGATGACCAACAACCCGAGAAAGATCAAGGGTCTCGAAGGCTATGGCCTCGAAGTTGTGGAGCGGGTGCCGATCCAGATGCCGGAGAACGAGGACAACACCAAGTACCTGCACACCAAGCAAGTGAAGCTCGGACATCTGCTGAAATTCGACGATCTCGAGCAGAACGAAAGTGCCAAATCATAAGCCAAATCATAAAACTACTATTTAATAAGGAAAGGGTTGTGGATGAGTATGCCGCATATTTTTGAAGGACATTTAGTATCGGAAGGTTTGAAGTACGGAATCGTCGTTGGACGTTTCAATGAATTTATTACTAGCAAGCTGCTGACAGGCGCGCTGGACGCGTTCAAGCGTCATGGCGTGAAGGATGATGAGATTTCCGTAGCCTGGGTTCCGGGCGTATTCGAAATTCCGCTGATCGCGCAGAAAATGGCCGAAAGCGGCAAGTATGACGCCGTCGTAACGCTGGGCACCGTTATCCGCGGCTCTACGACCCATTACGACTACGTGTGCAACGAGGTATCCAAGGGAGTTGCCGCCATCAACCTGAAGACGGGCGTTCCGACAATCTTCGGAGTGCTGACAACCGAGAATATCGAACAAGCGGTTGAACGTGCAGGCACCAAAGCCGGCAACAAGGGCTGGGATGCGGCAGTATCCGCGATTGAAATGGCAAATTTGAGCAAATTAATCTAAGTCTCCTGAGAAAAGAGTAATCCCGCTATTGACGAATCCGTTCCAATCGTGCTTATTTATATGTAGGGAAACGAATCTCATTCGAGCGTATCTACCTTATGTAGCGTCCGGTTTCCGGGCGCTGCATTTTGCTTTTTTCGATATCATTAAAGGACACTTAGCGGGAGGTTGCCTCGTGACTGTATTGTACAAGCTGGAGACGTTTGAGGGCCCGCTGGATTTATTGCTGCATTTGATCGACAAGGCGGAAATCGACATCCAGGACATTCCGGTCAGCGAGATCACCGAGCAATATATGGAGTATCTTCAGACCATGCAGGAACTGGAGCTGGAAGTAACCAGCGAGTTTCTGGTGATGGCCGCGACTCTGCTCTCCATCAAGAGCAAGCTGCTGCTCCCCAAACCGCCGGTCATCGATTTCGAAGATTTCGAATATTACGATGAAGAAGAATATGACCCGCGGGCAGAGCTCGTCGAGCGGCTGATCGAGTACCGCAAAATCAAGAGCATCGCCTCGCAGCTGATGGATATGGAGAGCGAACGCTCGCTTATCTTCACGAAGGAGCCGGATGATTTGGCGCCATTCGCACCATCGCAGGAGGATAATCCCATCATGGGACTGCATGCCTCCGACCTGATCGCAGCATTCCGCAAGGCGCTCGGCAAAGCGGCAAGGCGCACTTCGTATGCCCGGGTAACGCGAGATGAAATCTCGGTCAAGGACCGGATCCGGGATGTGTCCGAGGCGCTTCAGCGAACCGGAAAGGGCGGAAGGCTCCGTTTCTCGTCGCTCTTGAACGATACTATGGTGAGACATGAGATCGTGGCGACCTTTCTCGCGATTTTGGAGCTGATGAAGATGAAAGCGATTCTGTGCTATCAGGAGAAGCTGTTTGACGACATCGTGATGGAGTGGAGAGGGGCGGATATCACAGATGGACTACAAGAGTCTGAAATCAATTATTGAGGGTCTGCTGTTTCTGGCTGGTGAAGAAGGGCTGTCAGTCCGGCAGATCGCCGATATAACCGAGCAGCGGCCTGATCTGGCAGCCGAAGCGTTGGAGGAGCTCAGAAGCGATCTTGCGAACCAGCACCGCGGTCTTCAGGTCGTGCAGATCGCCGGCAATTTCCGGCTTGCGACCTTGCCGGAGCATGCGCACTATTTCGAGCGGCTTGCTTACTCGCCGTCGCGGGCATCCCTGTCGCAGGCGGCACTTGAAACGCTGTCAATTGTCGCTTACCGCCAGCCGATTACCCGGGTCGAAATCGAGGAGATTCGCGGTGTCAAGGCGGAACGAGCTCTCCAGACGCTGGTTAACAAGGACCTGATTCAAGAGGTTGGCCGGGCCGAGGCGATCGGGCGGCCGATTCTGTACGGCACGACGAAGTCTTTTCTGGAGACCTTCGGCCTTGCCAGCCTGAAGGAGCTTCCTGAGCCGTCCGCCTCCGATGTGAGCGACAATCTGGAAGAGGAAACACAGCTGCTTTTCAACAAGCTGGATGCCCAGCAGATGACGCTGGATGAAGTGGAGCAGTCCTGACAAGCAGGAGATTGATTGCGCCTGCCATCACCATGTAACCGCAGACCAAGTACGTTCGCAGCATGAATGTGTGGAATTCTGGAGGCGTAGTTCGGGCTACCGCCGAACGCCGGGCTGATTCCATGCTTTCGGACTTGAACACGTATGGGTCTGCGGTTTTTTTATTAGAACGGGTTCGGCAATTGCTTCGACATGACTTTGATTCAGGTTATTATTATCGAATTATCCCAGCCCAAGTCTGCCATACTAATCCAAGTGATCCTATTATGTAGATGGCTTGGGGGTTAATCCGTGAAGCTCTGGCTGCTCATTATCGCTGTACTGCTGCTGGCCGTCATCGTGCTGGTGCTCTTTTCGCATATTCGTTTTGCCCTGAAGTTCCAGAAGCGGGGACCCGATGAACGCCTTGAGATTCAGATTATCGCCCTGTACGGATTGGTGAAATACCATTATACCGTTCCAGGGTTCATATTCGAGGGGATTCGGCGCGGACTTCACGTGAAGCTGGAGAAGACCGGTGTTGCTCCTTCCGTCTCGGCAGATGATAAGGAGCGAAATATTGACAGGAAAGATGTCAGCGAATGGATGGATTTCGGGAAAAGGGCTCTTGCCGCGACACGCGGACTCAAAACATGGACTGCCGAAACCCTGACGCATGTGAAAATCACCAAGCTTGATTGGTCCACCGATTTCTCGCTCGGAGACGCAGCGGGAACGGCTACGGCTGCCGGTGCTTTGTGGGCCTTGAAATGGACGCTGATCGGCTGGATTTCGCAAATCATCCGACTGAAGGAAAAGCCGAGGCTCTTTGTAGTTCCGCGCTTCGTCGATCAAATTTGCTACCTGACCAAAGTGGACTGCGCCGGACAGTTCTCCGCCGGCTATGCCGTGTACGCGGGCTTTCGGCTTGCGCTTCGCGTGATCCGGGAGGATCAGGGGGTACGGCAATGGTGGGAGCTGCTTAAGATTGCCCGCAGGGGCAGCTGGGCCAAGGAGTTGAAAGAGCAGCATTAAATGGGCAAAGATGACAATGCTCCACTTAGCGGAGTTATTTCGCTCCTGCCCGGTACATACTCATCTTCACTTTGGAGAGACTAAAGCTCAGACAGCTCGAAGTCAACTTGAACAAGTGGAGGGAACAATATGTCTGAGCATCCCATTCAGGGTCTGATGCAGACCGCGATGGAGAACATCAAGGCCATGGTGGACGTGAATACGATCGTCGGCGAACCGGTTGAAACGAAAGATGGCAGCATCATTCTGCCGATCAGCAAGGTCGCTTTCGGCTTTGCGGCCGGTGGCAGCGATTTCCATGTGGAAGAAGACGATAAGCATGCACAGGGGCAAAATGGCGGCGTGAAGATGCTTCCGTTCGGCGGCGGCAGCGGCGGCGGCGTCTCGATCCGTCCAATTGCTTTTCTGGTCGTTGGCCGGGAGGGTGTGCATATCGTGCCGCTGGACAACCAGACTCATATCTTTGAGAAGATTATCGATGCTACTCCGGGTCTCATCGACAAGATCCAGACCATGTTCCAGACAAACGGGATTAATACGGGGGCCGTGCCCGGAGCAGCGCCATATAACCCGACTATCCCTGCGACGCCCGTGACTGAAGCCGGCGACGTTCATTATACGTCATCCAGACCGTAAGCCCGTTATTAAGCATTAAACCTCGAACAAGGTTCGAAGTGACGAAGTATCTCATGCATGCAAAAAGAGAAGGGTCTGTCCAACAGCTGATGCCGCTGTGGCAGACCCTTCCTGTTTTATTAAAAAGGATGTGCACCGAATCTCCGAAGGCTTCCGCAACGAACGATAAGGGCACCAGTGCCTTTCCGCTCAGGAGAAGCGGGGCAGACTTAAGCTCGCGACTTGTCCCGTTAACGATGGCTGTCTTGCTGCCGACCCTGAACTGAACAGAGCAGCTTCCGGTCGAAAGAGTAACCGTTCTTGCATTCATTTTCCAGGGCAGGGTTCCCGGCAATTTCCGTATCGTCAATCGTTCCCTCTCCCTTTTTCCATTTTGTAGCCGACCCCCCAGACCATCTTGATGTACTCCGGATTTCGCGGGTCCAGCTCGATTTTTTCGCGGATTTTTCGAATATGGACCATCAGCGTCGGCGTTTGTAGAACGTTGCGGTCATCTGCAGGGTGACTCGTCTTCCTCCGTAGTTGTAGAACAGAACGAATGCGTTCAGTGCGAGAAATGCGGGAACCGCAAATTTCATGAAGATGTTCAGAAAGTTGTAGAAGAAGAAGTATCGCGATTCTTCGAACTGAACCGTGGCGTAAGAAGTAGCGTGGATGAGAATAACCCCAAAATACAGAAGGCGCGGACAATGATTAGCTCGGGCAGCTGCTGCGGTTTTGATGCATTGGGCAAAGTGTATCAGTCCTTTCGTCATTTGGTGCTTCATGTTGTCTACACCCCAATGATAGCCGCAACTTCTTAATAGGAACGTGGAGCCTTTCTAAAGAATCTCTTAAGATTTTCTTGAGTTCCGGGCAGTATGGGACATACCGCTAACCGGACTGGCATACACTTGTACAAAATGGGGTTAGGAGCCGGAGGTTGAGCATGAAGAACATACAATTAAGGATGTCCCTTATTTGGATTCTGTGCGGACTGCTGCTGCTGGTGCCGTTCGCGGGCGCTCATGCGGAAGAGGTGGAGGTATCAACCCATGCCAAGGCAGCCGCGCTAATTGATGTGGAATCCGGACGGATTCTGTACAGCAATCATGGAGACGAGCCGATGCTGATCGCAAGTCTGACCAAGATTATGACGGCGATAGTAGCGATCGAATACGGGGATTTAAGCAGCAAGGTGACGGTCGGCCGGAACGCTTATGCCAAGGAAGGCTCGTCGCTGTTTCTGAAGCAGGGCGAGCAGATGACGCTGGAGAATATGCTGTACGGGCTGATGCTTCGCTCGGGCAACGACGCGGCGACAGCCATCGCCGAGCATGTGGGCGGATCGGAGGCCGGCTTTGTCATGTTGATGAATGCCAAGGCGGAGGAGCTTGGACTTAACCATACCCATTTCGAGAATCCGCATGGCCTCGATGCCAAGGAGCATTATTCCACTGCGAACGATCTCGCGGTACTGACGGCATATGCCATGCATAACCCGGTATTCAAGGAAATCGTGAAGACGCAGGTGAAGACGGCCGACAACCCCAATGACAAATGGGATTACAAGTGGCTTAACAAAAACAAAATGCTCCGGTTGTATGAAGGAGCTGACGGCGTCAAAACGGGCTATACGAAAAAAGCGCTGCGCTGCCTGGTAAGCTCCGCGACGCGGAACGGGCAGCAGCTTGTGGCGGTAACGCTGAACGATGGGAATGACTGGAACGACCACGCCTCGCTGCTGAATTTCGGGTTTAACCGATTTCCGCTGCGAACGGTCGTCGAACGCGGCGACCGGGTGGAGGGATATCCGCTGGAGGCAAGCCTTCAGTTCTCCTATCCGTTCGGGCCCGGTGAGGAAGAGCGGATTGTGAAGGAGCTGGTGTTGAATTCGAAAGCCGCAAGCGGCAGTGACCTGAACTTCGGCCTTCGCGGAGTGCTTGTTCTGAAGCTTGGCGGACAGGAGATTGGCAGGGTGCCGATGTATGAAGAAGGCCACCTGCCAAAGGTGAGCCAGTCGGCGGCAGGCCGTGAGACTGCGGCGGTTCCACATCAGGCGGGTACCTGGCTTCAGGCGGCGGGAAGCGCGCTTAAGGCGCTGTTCGACCCGTTCCGTGGAGGGGGTGAAGCCCGTGATTAACGCCATCTGGCTCGGCATGATTCTCATCGGCTTCATCTTCGCCGCAGTGACCGGGCGCATGGACGACTTCACGGCGGCGGTCTTCGACGGCGCCAAGACCGGTGTGACGGTCAGCTTCGGGTTGATCAGTGTACTCGCCTTCTGGCTTGGCATGATGCGAATAGCCGAGGATGGCGGTCTGCTGCGGCTGATTGCGAAGGCGCTCGGCCCGGTCGTCCGCTTCCTGTTCCCCGATGTGCCGAAGGGCCATCCGGCCATCGGGTACATCCTCTCCAACATGAGCGCCAATCTGCTCGGTCTCGGCAACGCCGCGACGCCGATGGGCATCAAGGCGATGCAGGAATTGCAGACGCTGAACCCTGACAAGCACACCGCCACGCCGGCGATGTGCACCCTGCTGGCGCTCAATACCGCCAGCATTACGCTCATTCCGGCGACGCTGATCGCGATCCGCCTGAATTACGGATCGACCGAGCCCGCCGGCATCGTCGGAACGACACTCGCGGCCACATTCGTCGCCACGCTCGCCGCAATCTTGGCCGACCGGCTGTGCCGTCGGCTCGAACTGCTGCGGAGGCCTCCCGGGACTCCGCCATCGCTGGGGCTGCATGACGCGGGCGGACCCGCATCGCAGCCGGGCAGCCACGCCGCTCTGCCGCCAACAAGCGGCGCCGCTTCGCGGCCGACCAAGACGGGATAGCAGGGCGGCTGTCAAGCCAATCCAGCGAAAGGAGGCCTGTCCGTGTACGAGCTGATTACCCTCGTGTCCACCTGGGCGATCCCGGTCCTGATCGCCTTTATTCCTCTTTATGCCTACGCCCGCAAGGTTCCCGTCTACGAATCATTCGTCGACGGTGCGAAGGAGGGCTTCGGCACAGCCGTCGGCATCATCCCCCCTCTGGTGGGGATGATGGTGGCAATCAGCGTCTTCCGGGCTTCCGGAGCGCTGGATTATTTGATGAGCTTCCTGACGCCGCTCATGCGCCAGCTCGGTGTCCCGCCGGAGGTGCTGCCGCTCGGGCTTCTGCGCCCGCTCACCGGAACCGGTTCGCTCGCTTACACTACAGAACTCATCCGGGTCTACGGCCCGGACTCAATGATCGGTCGCATCGCCTCCACGATTCAGGGAAGCACGGACACCACGCTGTACGTGCTGACCGTCTACTTCGGAGCAGTCGGCATCCGCAACGGGCGCTACGCCCTGAAGGTCGGGCTGTTCTCCGACCTTGTCGGCTTTGCAGCGGCGGTCGCAGTCTGCCTCATCGTGTACGGGTAGCGAACGCCACACCTGCACGCGAGCGTGATGGGTCTGCGGATTGGGCGCGGATTACTGTCCGCGATGTGTCACGCTGACCTTAATTCGTCTCGCTACCCTTAACGTGTCCCGCCACATCGCCTGCTATCGTCAGCACTCCTGGCTCATAGATGATCGGCAACATCCGTCTTAGCCCGCCTGCGCCGCCGTTTCTGCTCTTGCCGCCTCCTGCCACAGCCAGCCGCCCGCTGCACACTGGCGGCTGGCTTTTGTGTCGAGACATTCACACCGGTGCCGATACTGACATATGCTAATGCACAGCATCCGGCGGGAAGGGGAGATAGGCATGCCGTCATACAAAGGGTTCGTCATTCATCACTCCGTCTGTCACTCCATTAACGGCAAGGGTTTCGATTTCTGGATCGGCGCGGATGGTACTATATTCGCGGCGCCGCTCTTGACTGATCCCGAGAATATCCATCTCTGTCTCGAGGGTGATTTCGGATACGCTTCTGTACCCGGAGCCACCGAAGCTCAGACTTTTGCGGCCTGCCGGCTCATTCTGGAGCTGTCCGCCAGGTATTGCATCTCACCGCCTGTTGTCAAGCCGCATGACGATTCCTGCCCGGGGTTCTTTTTTCCATGGAATGAACTTGTGCTTTACCCCGGCGATGGGTATCATTAGGCTGAGGTGACCAAATCGACAATGGAAAGATTGCAGAAAATACTGGCACAGGCCGGAGTTGCGTCCAGACGCAAGTGCGAAGAGCTTATTCTGGCAGGCAAAGTAGAAGTGAACGGGGAGGTAGTGACCGCTCTTGGCACGAAGGCCGACCCGGCCAACGATGTGATCAAGGTATCGGGCAAACCGATCTCGGGCGAAAATAAAATCTACATTATCTTCAACAAGCCGAAGGGCGTCATCACGAGTGCTTCTGACCCGAAGGGGCGTAAGATCGTCACGGATTACATGAAGGGAATCAAAGAGCGGGTCTATCCGATCGGCCGCCTGGATTATGATACGGAGGGTTTGCTGCTGCTGACCAACGACGGCGAGTTCGCAAATCTGCTGACTCATCCGAAGCATCATGTGCCGAAGACTTATCTGGCGACCGTCAAGGGCGTACCGCACGGCACATCGCTGGACAAGCTCAAGGAAGGCGTCAAGCTGGAGGACGGCATGACCGCTCCGGCTGAAGTAGAGTACAAGGATATCAACGAAGATGGCAAGGAATCCGTTATCAGCATCACGATTCATGAAGGAAGAAACCGACAGGTGCGGCGCATGTTCGAGGCGATCTCCCATCCTGTGATCCGGCTGAAGCGGATATCGTTCGGCGATCTTCTGCTTCAGAATTTGAAGCGGGGGACATACCGGCATTTGACTAAGGAAGAAATTGAATCGCTGCGGCAAATGGCCAAGGCCGGTCTTTCCAAAGGCAACAACACACGCAAAGACACATAATGTTCACAAATAGCCCCCGGAAAAGTATGGCAGCTTTCGTTATAATGTTCATAAGATGTTCACACATCTGGTGAAAATAAGGAAAAATGTCATTACGGACATTCTGTCCATAGGGGGCTATTGCTTTGAGTATAGGAAGAAAGCAAATTCAACTTATCATCCTGGCTCTGGCAGTTCTCTTGGGAAGCTACGCCGTGGGCGCATCGATATTTGGCGGGAACGGAAAAGCGGAGGAAGGCGGATGCGCGCCGTCTTTTGATCTGCTTGGGCTTGATGGAAGAACGCATTCGCTGAACGAATACAAAGGCAAGGCGGTCGTGCTGAACTTCTGGGGCTCATGGTGCACACCTTGTGTGAAGGAGATGCCTGTCCTCCAGACACAGTGGAACAAATGGAAGAATGAAGACGTTGTCATTGTGGGTATCAATGTGGCCGAGGACAGGGCGACGGTGCGGGACTTTGCCAAGAGCGCGGGGGCAGAGTTTCCGATATTGATCGACCCGGACCGCACAGCAGTGATCAGCTATGGCATTTCTCCGCTGCCGACTACTATTTTTATTAACGCAAAAGGCCGGATCGACAATATTCATATCGGACAGCTGGACATGGGTACACTGAATGCCGAGATTGAAAAGCTGGTTTCTTCATGAGCAGCCGGACAGATACTGAAGACGCGTATCCTCCCCATGCAGCTACGTGACTTGTAGAAGTGAGTTAGCTGGCCGGGTGTAGCGGAAGCCAACCGGGTACAGCGAACCCGAATTGCGGCAGGCTCTGAGTCAGGTCGATGGTAAATTTTGGGGTGTCAATTTCGAGTGGACGCGCTCTGGGAGAAAATCAGCAAATTGACGGAAGCTCTACGGAAGCTCTGCGGAATACCAACGGCAGGTGTACGGCAAGGATTTTCTTTGTCAGCACGTCAGATTATTACGGGGTTTCGGGTTCCGCCTCCGCTTCCCGTGGGGCAAGGTGCATGACGGTGATTACCCGGACCAATGTTATCGTTGACAATCCCGGGAGCAATGATAGTACAATAGAGAAAGTCAGTTATAAAATGCCTCCGATCGAGGCAACTTAGCATTGCGAAATTGAGCGTTTTGAGTCATTTCTTGGAGTGAACAAGCCCTTGTTCGAGGCTCTCTCCTGGATGAAGGGTATCACCCCGGGGCGTACATTGAACGCGGTGAATTTGGTTCCCGGCAACTGGCGGCGCTATTGGCTGTTGAGGCTTATGGTCTGTCAGCTCCTTGGGAGCATATCTGATCCTGACATTTGATGTCGCCAACGAAAGTGATCTCGATAAATTCACCTGCCGGGCTATAGCTATCGGGTTTCCGATCATTTTCCTGGGCCTCCTGATCTAGACACAGATTGGGACAGGGCGGCCTAGGCGATTCCGGGGACGGAATCCGAAGGAAGACCGGGCACAGGTAACCTGGTTGTTCACAGCGCTAATCATATCACCGTCCGGCACTCGGATGGCAGGGCGGAATTTGGTCAGGCTGGCGGTACCCGGCTTGTTGATTGTCATGTTTACTCTGGTTGGCGTTAATCTGGTTATCACCGGTCTGCAGCTCTATGCGGGTACGGATTAACCCGGCCGATCGGCCGATAAGACGCAGCCATCCTAGCAATCTTGTATTGTATCCGATGAAGGGGTTGTTGTGAAATGGCAGAACATCTGAATAGAATTCTGGTTGTGGACGATGAAGAGCGTATCCGCCGTCTGCTGAAAATGTATCTGGAGAAGGAAGGCTATGAGATTGACGAAGCGGAAGACGGAGAAATTGCGCTGAGAAAAGCGACAGCCGCGGACTACGGATTGATTCTGCTAGATGTGATGCTCCCGGGAATAGACGGAATCGAGGTTCTCACCCGGCTGCGCGATGTGAAATCGACGCCGGTCTTGATGCTCACAGCCAAGGGCGAGGAAATCAACCGCGTTCAGGGCTTCGAAATGGGCGCCGACGACTATGTTGTCAAACCGTTCAGTCCTCGCGAGGTCATTTACCGGGTAAAAGCGATTATGCGACGATCCTCGGCAACCGCCTTTCTATCCAAAGAAACGAATTCGAGCAACAATATCGTATTTCCCCATCTCATTATCGAGCATGACGCGCATCGCGTGACAGCGGGCGGGCAGGAAGTGAGCCTTACCCCGAAGGAATATGAGCTGCTGCACTATTTGGCCGTCTCTCCGGACAAGGTGTTCTCCCGCGAGGAACTGCTGAAGGATGTATGGAATTATGAGTTCTTCGGCGATCTCCGTACGGTGGATACTCATGTCAAACGATTGCGCGAGAAGCTGAACAAGGTGTCGCCGGAGTCAGCTGCGATGATCACGACGGTCTGGGGCGTCGGATACAAGCTTGAGGTCCCGAAGTAAGTGAATTTCTGGAGAAGCCTTGTCGGTAAGCTGTGGGTGACGATTATTTGTCTCGTCGCGATTGTGCTGATGACGCTCGGGCTGTTTCTGCTTCCGTATATTGACAGCAAATTTTCCAATTCGGGAGCGATCAAGCGGCTGTATATGTACACGGGCATGATCGGATTCTCCATGACAACCGTCTTCGCGCTCTTTCTGTTCACCAAGATTACGCAGCCGATGCAGCGCCTCATCGAGGCGGCTAACTCGATACGCAAGGGTGAGTATGGAACCCGCGTGAATGTGGTGACAAGCGACGAGATCGGAGTGCTGGCTACTTCCTTCAATCATATGGCCGCAGAGCTGGAGGGCAACATCCGAAGCCTTAATCATGAAAAAAGCTTGCTGTCCAGCGTACTCCGAAGCATGAGTGATCCCGTAATTACGTTCGACAACGAGGGCTCCATCGTGCTGACCAATCCCCATGGCCAGGAGCTTCTGGAGCAGTGGAGCGATTTGAAATGGGAGCATGAAGGGGAAGAAGCTTTCCCTGAAACCTCCGGCGGACTTGCCGGAATTCCGCTTCCGCTGCGGCCGCTCTTCCTGAAGACACAGGAGGACGGGGGCGACTACAGCGATAATGTGCATGTCCGGCAGGGCGTATGGTCCGTGCACATGGCGCCGCTGTATACGGACAATGAAATTCAAGGCGCGGTGGCGGTGCTTCGCGATGTGACCGAAGAGGTGCGGCTTGAGAAGATGCGCAGGGATTTCCTGGCGAATGTCTCCCATGAAATCCGCACTCCGCTGTCGATGATGCAGGGCTATAGTGAGGCGCTGCTGGATGGAATGGCGGCCTCACCGGAGGAGAGCAGCGAGCTGATCCAGGTCATTCACGACGAGTCGCTTCGGATGGGCAGGCTGGTCAAAGATCTTCTGGATTTGGCCCGCATGGAAGCCGGCCATACCGATATGAGCCGGGCGGTCGTGAACGTGAGTGAACTGCTGGAGCGTATTTACCGTAAGTTCTCTGTCCGGGCGAAGGAACGGAATATCGATCTCCGCTGTATTCGGAAGAGCAGCGAGCTGTGGCTTCACGATGGGGATGAAGACAAGCTGGAGCAGGTGCTCACCAATCTGCTCGACAATGCGTTCCGCCATACTCCAGCCGGGAAACGGATCGATATCGTCGCCGACTGGATCGCCCAGTCGAACCGTTCGGAGATTGAGATCGAAGTGCGCGATGAAGGAGCGGGCATTCCGTCCGCAGACCTGCCCTTTATCTTCGAGCGATTCTATAAGGCGGACAAGGCGCGGGTGCGGGGCGAGTCCGTAGGCACAGGCCTTGGACTTGCCATCGTCAAGAATATCGTGGAATCCCATGGCGGCCATATTTCCGCTGCCAGCCGTCTCGGTGAAGGCACCTGTTTCACGATGCGCCTGCCTGTCGAAAAACCATAAATTTAAACTTTGTCTGTCAGCGCCTCTCGAACTGGAGGTGCTTTTTGTTGAAATAGGCACTTAAATCTTGTTCTTCGTGGAACAAAACAGGAGGAACCCTATGAATCCAAACCCCATCTCTCATCATGAGTTAATACGATCGAAGCCCATCCGTTTAACGGGAGCTTGGCTGAGCGGAGCGGTCTTATGAGCCGCTTTATTTTGTCTCTGGACCAAGGGACGACCAGCTCGCGGGCCATCGTGTTCGATGAAGCGGCTGTCAACCAGGGCCAGGGCCAGTATGCGATTCCCCAGCATTTTCCGAAGCCGGGATGGGTCGAACATGATCCGGAACTGATCTGGGAGATGCAGCTGGGGGCGGGCAGAGATGCCATCGCAAGGGCGGGTATTCAGTCATCGCAGATTGCGGCGATCGGAATTACGAATCAGCGGGAGACCGCGCTGGTCTGGGACCGTCAGACGGGCCGGCCGGTCTACCCGGCTATTGTCTGGCAGGACCGGAGAACGGCCGAGATGTGCGAGGAGCTGAAGCGGAAGGGGCTGGAGCGGGAAATTTCGGCCAAGACCGGACTGGTCTGTGACGCCTACTTCTCCGCGACCAAGATCGCCTGGATACTCGATCATGTCGAAGATGCCAGGGCGAGAGCCGAGGCGGGCGAGCTGCTTGCCGGAACCATCGACACCTGGCTGATCTGGAAGCTGACCGGCGGCGCCGTCCACGCAACGGACGTCACGAACGCCTCCCGGACAATGCTGTATGATCTCCACCGAATGGAATGGGACCAGGGCCTGATGGCCGAATTGAACATTCCAGCCGGCATACTGCCTGAGGTGCGGATGTCCGGCGGGTCCTTCGGCACGGCGCTTGAGGAATGGTTCGGAGCGTCTATTCCGATCATGTCCGTGCTCGGGGACCAGCAGGCCGCCCTGTTCGGGCATACTTGTCTCGATGCGGGCAGCGCCAAGAACACTTACGGAACCGGCTGCTTCATCCTGATGAATACGGGAACGGAAGCCGTTGCATCCGGTCACGGTCTGCTGACGACCATCGCTTGGGGAATGGGAGATGAGCTGTATTATGCGCTTGAAGGCAGCGTATTCGTTGCCGGCGCGGCGGTGCAGTGGCTGGAGGAAGGGCTGGGGCTGATCAGCAGCCCGGCGGACTCGGAGAGGATGGCGCTCGAAGTAGAGGACACGGGAGGCGTCGTGGTGGTTCCCGCCTTTACCGGACTTGGTGCTCCTTACTGGGACATGTACGCAAGGGGGGCAGTCTTCGGGCTGACGCGCGGTACGACATCGGCGCATCTGGTGCGGGCAACACTGGAATCGCTTGCTTTGCAGTCGCGTGATGTGATCGGGGCGATGGAGAAGGATGCAGGGATGCCGCTCTCGGACCTGAGGGTCGACGGCGGCGCAGTCCGGAATGACCTGCTGATGCAGTTTCAGGCGGATATCCTGGGCAGTGAGGTGACCCGTACGACCCATGCCGAGACGACGGCGCTGGGAGCCGCTCTTCTGGCGGGGCTCGCAGCTGGCATCTGGTCTCGGGAGGAGCTGCGGGGCTTTAATCAGGCAGAGCAGACATTTGTCCCGCTGATGGCGGAGGAAGAACGGGAAGCGCGTTACGCCGTCTGGCAGGACGCTGTCCACCGGACAATGGGCTGGGAGAAGCACGAGCGTCCGAACGGGCGGTAGCAGCCGCTTTTTTCACAACAGATTAAGACCAAGACGGGTTGTCCGGCTGCCGGGGAATGAGAACTCGATTGGAACAGCGGTCTGTTCGCGGGGCGTCAGCCTAGACAACCTAAGATAATACGTTAATTCTTTTATAAAAATGAAGCAGTCCCAATCAGCCATTTTCATGGCATACTGGACTGCTTCGTTTTTTTGCATATAAGAAGAATTGGATCGCTCTTAGAACTTGAATACATGAATCGCTTTTTGCAGCCGGATGACCGCTCCGGTCATTTTCTCGGTCTGTTCGGCCACGCTTGCGATCGCATGGATCTGCTCGTTCATCGAAGCGGCCACCTGCTGCGTTCCCGCAGCCGATTGCTGGGTGATTGCCGAGATGTTCTGGATCGCTCCCGAAATTTGCTGTGAGCTGTCCAGCATTTGATCGCTTTCGGCTGAGAAGACGGAGATTTGTTCCGTAATATAACGGACGCTATTCACGATTTCGGAGAAGATTTCGCCAGATTCGACGATTTGTTCATTCTGAATATGTACGATCTCTTCATTGATGGCGGTATTATCTACAGCCTGGGCGATGTCCGCGTCGATAGCCCGCACCAGCTTGAACACCTCTTTGGCAGCCGCCGCCGACTCCTCGGCAAGCTTGCGGACTTCCTCGGCAACTACCGCGAAGCCTCGTCCGTGTTCACCGGCTCTCGCCGCTTCGATAGAAGCATTCAGAGAGAGGAGGTTCGTCTGCTCTGCAATTTCGGAGATGGTGGACGTAATGTTCGAAATGCCTTTGGCGCTCTGTGTCAGTGCTTCGATCGATTGGGTAACCTTCCGGGTGGCTTCTACATTACGGCGCATGCCTTCAGCCTGAACGTCAATGGATTGGCGGCCTTTATCCACCAACGCCAGCGTCTGATTGGAGCGAAGATGCATCTCTTTGCTAGCATGGGTGTAATTGGAAACTTTCTCTTCAATTTCCTTAACGGAATCCATCATCCCCGCAATATCGGAAGATATTTCGCTTGCACCAAGCGCCAGATCATTCGCGGAACTCGCGACCTGAGACATGACAATCTTGAGCTCATGGTTCTTGTCTTCAATGCCTCTGCTGGCATCGGTCACGTGGCGGGTAATCTGGGACACCTCTCCAAGGATGCCGCGCAGCTTGTCAATCATGCTGTTAAAGGTGCGGCTTAGATCTCCGGCTGAGCCCGATTCATCTGCTTTGACGGTGAAGTCTCCTTTTGAGACCGTGTGCGTGACATTGGCGATCTCGTCGAAGGATGATGTAAGCGCTCTCTCTATTGCGCGCGACAGCGGGTAAGTCACGCCGAGAAGAATGGCGATAACGAGAAAGCCCCAAACAAACTTTCCTACGATCGCAAAAACGATCAACACCGGTACTGCGAACAGCGCAGCGACCAAAAAGCAGCCTGCCACAATACGCTGACGGAGCGGAAGCTTGGTCAACCATGCCATATAAAGTTCCCCCTTAAGTATATGTATGCGTTATCATTTTCAGTATAGGACTAAAGTCTTCCCTCGTCTACAGTAAAATGTGATCAATCTATATCGTTTGCGGGGTTCCGGTAAACGGTATAGATTGATCACTCAATAAGGCCACTGGGATAGAGAGCGGCTATGCCGCGGGCCGTTGTGGCGATCTTTTCTCTCAGTTCAGGGGGAGCAATGGCGATCATTTCGGTTCCATAAGAGAGCGCAATCTTGACAGCCCATTCCGGGGTTTCGAATTCGGCGGTCACGGTCATCCACTCAGGATCGGTGGAGGGACAGGCTTTCAGCACTTTGACATACCGCTCGCTCTGCAATCCGTTCAGAGCGGATTCCCGCACTTGAAGCTCGGCTTCGAAGCTGGGGAGCGCTGCCTTAAAGTCACGGATGGACTGCTCCCAATAGGACTCCAGATCGAAATCAGCCGGACGGCTGAACACTTCATCCGTTAATTCGGCACTGATCATCCGCGATATACGGTACGTGCGAATATCCCCGTCACAGGAAGCAGCGGCATACCAGACACCTCTCTTGGCGATAAGGCCGAGCGGCTCTATGATCCGTTCCTTCACATCTCCGTTTCGTCCGTACTCCATACGGAGCCTGCGGCTCTCCTGAACCGCCTGTCTGATCAGGGACAGATAGGGTACGGGTTCATAGGAGGGGTCCCACGAATGGCCGTCGATGTGAATATGATCCACAGGCTGATTTGTCTGTTCGCCGGCGGCAGGCCGGGCTGCGGCTTCCAGCTTGCGGGCTGCGGCATCGTAGTCATCCAGAATCCCGAGATCGGCGAGAAGGGCAGAATCGGCTCCTAGCAGCAGGGCGGTCAGTTCACTCTGCTTCATGCCCGTAAGTCTTGTCCGGTAGCCTTGGGTCAATTGCCAGCCCCCGGCGCGGCCCCTCTCGGCATACACAGGAATTCCCGCGGCCGATAGAGCCTCCAAATCCCGATGTACCGTGCGTTCCGAGATTTCGAGCAGACGTGACAGCTCACGGGTGGTAAGCTTACCCCGGTTCTGAAGCAGCAGCAGCATGGTCAGCAATCGTGAAGCGCTCATCTGTAATCACCTCTCCTCTATACATTCGGTCTTTTTGCGGAGTCTGGATTTATTATATCTTAAATATATGACAATAGCTGACATGATTTAAGGCTAATCTTGAGATATTACCGATAAGGGAGCCATTCCTGTAATGAATTAATCTGAGGTTTGAATGAAAAAAGCGCCTTCTGTATACTGGGAAACGTTCCGACCAAAGAACAATTTCAGCATAGGAGGCACTCTATCATGAAGTATAAACAATCGAAGAAACAGAATCAACGAATCACCCGAATTTCCGAAAATACCCTCGTGGTCGGCGCAGATATCGCCAAAGATACCCATGTGGCTCGCGCCATAGACTTTCGAGGGATCGAACTGGGTAAGGATTGTGTGTTCTCTAATACCCGTGCCGGACTCGAGCAACTGGTTCAGTGGATGAAGGAGCTTCAGCAGGAGCATGCCAAGAGTGACGTCCTCTTCGGTATTGAGCCCACCGGACACTACTGGTTTACGCTGGCGGAATATTTAGGGCGGCAGGGCATTCCTTTGGTCATTGTGAATCCGCATCACGTACACAAAAGCAAAGAACTGGAAGACAATTCACCCACGAAAAATGACTATAAAGATGCCAAGGTCATTGCCGATTTGGTGCGAAACGGGAAGTACAGCGAGCCCAAACTGCCAACGAGCGTTTACGCCGACCTGCGGATTCTCATGAATCTTCGGGAGAAGATCATGGTGAACTTCGGACAGGTGCAAAGACGGGTGCAGAACTGGCTGGACCGCTTTTTTCCGGAGTACACGCAGGTCTTCAAAGACTGGGAAGGCAAGGCATCACGCATTACGCTTAGCGAGTTTCCAACGCCAGGAGAAATCGTAGAGATGGGCACAGAGGCCATTGTCCAGCGGTGGAAAAAAGACGTAAAACGAGCCGTAGGGGCGAAACGAGCGCTGCACCTCATGGAAACGGCGAGGCGTTCCATCGGGCTTACGGAAGGACTTCCCGGAGCGAAAGTGGAGATCAAGACGCTTCTGGAGCAGTATGAGATGTTCGCCAGACAACTCGAAGAGATTCTGGCCGAGGTGGAACGTCTCCTTGCTCAAATTCCGGGAACGAAAGAGATGCTTACCGTTCCGGGCGTAGCCGTAGTTACGTTGGCAGGGTTTCTCGCCGAAGTCGGGGATCTGAGCGGTTACGAGCATGGACAGCAGATTATTCGGCTCGCCGGACTAAACCTCAAGGAGAACAGTTCGGGAAAGAAAAAGGGCAAATCCAGTATTACTAAACGTGGACGCGCACGCCTAAGGGCGCTGCTGTTCCGGGCGGTGATGCCCATGGTGGCAAAGAACGCCGAGTTTAAGGCACTGCACCAGTATTTCACCAAGCGAAGTCAAAATCCGCTCAAGAAAAAGCAATCCCTTGTAGCCTTGTGTGGGAAGCTCATTCGCGTGCTTCATACGCTCGGAACCAAGCAGGTTCCGTACAACGCAAACGACGTGTTAGGGCCGGTGCGTCAGGCTCAGTTACAGATGGCAGCTTAAGCCAAACCGAATTCATGTTTACCGCCGGACCGGAATGAGCCAAGACAACGGAAGCACGGAGCAGCCGTAGGAATTATTCCATAAGGGCAACGACCCTGTAAAGGAGCAAGAAACGGCGTCCACCTTTTGAGAGGCAGAACGAAGGAATGTAAGGGCTAAGACCCAGCGTGACATGGGAGGGTAAGCCGTCAAAAGAAGGTGTGGATATCCAAGGTGCGATCAGAGGAATTATCTAAGGGTTGGAAATAATCCCCCGACCTCTATTCCCGCCACCGGCTCCTCCAGAAAATAATGTCATCCTTACATGAATTCTCCATCTCTCGATCTGTCAATGAGTGAAAATCCGAGAAAGAGTGAGTAAACAAGAGATTTTATTAATTTATAGTGGGAGGTTTTATCCATGAGACCACTACAGGGGAAAATAGCATTAGTAACAGGAGCCAGTCGGGGAGCCGGCAAGGGAATCGCGCTCGAATTGGCGGAGGCGGGAGCTTTCGTATACGTAACCGGCAGGAGTGTAAAAGGAAACACTACCGGCGGCCGGCCGGGTGATATCGACACTACGGTTTCAGAAATTCGCGTCACAGGCGGAGCGGCGGAAGCAGTGCCCTGCGATCATACGCGGCCCGAAGACACGGAGCGGCTTATCAGCCGAATCGCCTCCGAGAAGGGGAGGCTGGATATTCTGGTCAACAACGTGTGGGGCGGGAATGAACTGAGTATCGATGAGCGTCCGTTCTGGGAGCAGCCTATGGAGCATTGGAATACGATGTTCGATAGCGGCGTCCGTGCGCAGCTTCTTACAAATATGTTCGCGGTCCCGCTCATGAGGGATAATCCGGGGAGCCTGATTGTGCATACAACCTTTTGGGACAGAGACCGGCACATCACTAATTTCTATTATGATCTGGCCAAGAATGCACTGGTCCGCATGGCGCAGAGCTTGGCCAAGGAGCTTGCCTCCGACCGGATCACGGTCCTTCCGCTCTCCCCGGGCTGGATGCGGACGGAGCTGGTACTGCAGGCGTTCGGAACGGACGAGGAGCACTGGCGAGAAGTGGAGGCGCTCAAGGACACGGAATCCACCCGCTATATCGGCAGGGCTGTCAGCGCCCTGGCGGCCGACCCCCGTGTCATGGAGCGTTCAGGCAAGCCTCAGCAGGTCGGGCAGCTGGCGCTGGACTATGGATTTACCGATATTGATGGCAGAGTGGTTCCTGTATTCTCGCTGGAGGAGCAGAAATAAGTGGTTGTGAAAAAGATAAAGTCCCGCTGCCTGGGCAGCGGGACTTGTCGTCCTGAAGGGCTGAAAAGAAGGGGATAGCTTCTTTTCAGCCCTTTCATCTAAGTTAAGATGGATACCAGTAAAAGCTTAAACCAGCACCACTTCGGTCGCGGTGTTAATTTCCGCAAGAGCGGCGAGCTTCACAAGCACCTCAGCCGGCACTTCTTTGTCTACAGTCAGCAGCATGATAGCTTCCCCACCGACAACGATACGTCCGACCTGCATGGAGGCGATGTTCACATCGCTCTGGCCGAGCAGGGTGCCGACATTACCGATGATGCCCGGTTTGTCATTATGGGAAATCAGAATTTGATGTCCTTCTGGCGAGATATCTACCGGGAACTTGCCGAGCTGAACAATGCGCTCGCCATAGCCCTGAAGCAGCGTTCCTGCAACGACACGCTCTTCGCCGCCGTCGGCGATCAGCTTCACGGAGATCAGGTTGGTGAAGCCCTTCGTCTTGGAAGCCTTGGTGACCACGACGTTAACTTCGCTTGTCTTGGCCAGGTGCATGGAGTTGATGATGTTCACGTCTCCTCCGAAATGACGGGAGAGTACGCCCTTTACGATGTACCGGTTAAGAGGCTGGGTATCGACATCAGCCAGATCGCCTGCGAATTCCACAACGATCTCCTTAATGGCTCCGTGTGTAATTTGAGCGGCGAAGCTGCCCAGCTTCTCGCCGAGCGTGAAGTACGGCTGAAGCTTGTTCATAACGCTAGGAGCAACCGGAGGAATGTTGACCGCGTTGATAAACGGTTCGCTCCGCAGGATATGGAGCACCTGCTCGGATACGTCGATCGCCACGTTCTCCTGGGCTTCCACCGTCGAAGCACCAAGGTGCGGAGTCACGATAATTTTCGGATTGGACAGGAACGGATGGTCAGCTTGCGGCGGCTCCTTCTCGAATACGTCGAATGCTGCGCCTGCCACGATGCCGGCATCAAGGGCTTCCACCAGAGCCATTTCGTCGATGACTCCACCGCGTGCACAGTTCACGATGCGCATACCCTTCTTCATGACCTCGAACTGCGGACGGGAGATCATATGCTTCGTCTGCGGAGTCAGCGGCGTATGCACCGTAATAAAGTCGGCGTTTCTTACAATGTCATCCACTGTAGCGATTTTCACTTCAAGCTTTTCTGCACGATCTTCGGTCAGGAATGGATCGTAGGCCAGAATATTCATGCCGAACGCTTTGGCGCGTTTGGCAACTTCGCTTCCGATTCGGCCCATTCCGAGAACGCCGAGAGTTTTGTTGCGAAGCTCAACGCCGAGGTACGATTTCTTGTCCCATACGCCTGTAATGGTCTTGGCATACGCTTGCGGGATATGGCGGGCAAGAGCCATCATCATGGCGAAAGCATGTTCACACGTAGTAATGGTGTTGCCGTCCGGGGCATTGATAACAACGATACCGCGCTTGGTTGCAGCTTCAAGATTAATATTGTCAACGCCCACGCCTGCACGGCCGATGACCTTCAACTTGGCTCCGGCTTCGATGATTTTGGGAGTGACGGTAGTCTGGGAACGAACAAGGAGGCCATCATATTCGCCGATAATGGCGACGAGCTCATCCTCGCTGAGTCCTGTCTTCTTGTCAACCGTTACATCGCTTGCGTCCGTCAGCTGCTGAATCCCGAGATCGCTGATCGGGTCCGATACCAAAATTTTGAACATGATTTTCTTTTTCCTCCTTAGATGATGAAGCTTAATATTTAGGGGAGATGTCCAAATAGGGATCTCCGGATTACCTAAAAAGTGCCTTTCCTTCTACCGTACAAACGCTGATGCGGTGTCGCGGCAAAGGGGCAGTCTAAAGCTCTGCCGGAAAGAAGAGGGAATCATCCGCTAGTCAAAATCCAGACTTAACCAGCAAAAAACTCCCGACCGCATACTGCTTCCACAGTAAGGGACGAGAGTTGTCGTGGTACCACCCTAATTCACCGCATCCATTACAGATGCAGCCTCATTATCCTGCCGATCAAGACAGGAACACTGGTAACGGAGTGACCCGATTGTGCCTACTGTTAGTTTCGACACAATATCTCAGGAGCGCTAAAGACAGCTGTCCGCCACCGGCTTGCACCACCCGCCGGCTCTCTGAAGACCTTCAGTATCTTTGTTCCATCATCGCATTTGCTTGATTAATTTTTCATAATGTAACATGGCCGTGCTAGATGTGTCAATAGGATTTTACGCTCACATTATGGTATGATGCTTGTTGCCGGTTCAGTCGAAAAAGAACGGAAGCTGGGGCAGTGTCTCCTTGGCGTAATATTGCAGCCGCCACTTGGAGAACTCCTGCTCGGACAGCGCGCCGGTAGAAACCAGCAGCGTGATTGCGCCCTGCACATTCGTCAGGTTAAGCGACTCGGTGCTTCCCGTATTGACCAGGCTGTCTATTTTGGCCGTAACGTCCTGCGGGTCGTAATCCGCGAAGATTCCGCGATTCAGCAAAATCTGTGCGATGTTGGCGTTCTTGAGCAGAAGGGGCATCTTCTTCCACTCGGCAAACGAAATGACCTTCGGATTCCCGATATCGGAAGGAATCGAAGAGCTGCTTCCCGCGCCCCAGCTCAGCATGGCGGAGTAATAGTTATTCTGTCCCGTAAGGCCGTATTTCACCGCACCTTGAGCAAGCTCTCCGGTTCTCAGCTCTTTGGCGGTCGCGGCAGAGCCTGCGGAGGTCGCTTTGTCCGCGGCTTCGGAGAAGAGCCGAAGGCTCTTGAGAATGTTAAGCTGTCCCTGCTCCAGCAGCGGTGAATTGGCGAATAGCGCCGTTTCCGTCACCTGGGAGCTGGTCTCATCCGCAAGCTTGCGGAGGCTGCTCAGCGTCTGTGAGGGACTGGCCGAACCGGATGCCAGACGATCGACCTTATCGTTCCATTCCCGCTTGAATTCCCGATAAGGGGAAAATACGCTATGATAGAATGTGACAAGATCCGACTCCTGATACAAGGCGTTAGGATCATGGGCAACACTGTTCGGATTTTTTTGGGCGTATTGCGCTTCGGCTTTATCGGCTCCAATCTTCACGCCCAGAAAGAACACGGCGAACGCCGCGATCAGACAGAACAGAAATCCCATTGTGTACAGCATTGAAGTGCGTGAGGTACTGCGTTTCATAAAGCGTCGGCTCCTTTAACGGGCAATTTCGTGCAAACAGCTTGCGCAGGAATTATTCATCATAAAGAACAGGCAGGTAATTATGAAAAAATTCAAATTTGGCGACATCAAGGTCAAAAAGGCGACCCCTGATCAGCTGACCGACCGGCTGTTGCTCATCAATCTCTACCTGACGCAAGGCATTACTCTTATTATCGGATTGGTCTGGATATTATTTCAGAAAAGAAATCCGATTCAATTGTTAAAATTTCCTGACAATCTTCATTTTTTGGCCTGGGGCCTAGGTCTTGCGGTCATTATGCTAATTGTGGACTTTGTGTTAACCTATATTGTCCCCGATGAGGCGATGGACGATGGAGGCATTAATGATCGGCTGTTCCGGAACCGTCCCGTCTGGCATATCGCGCTGATCGCAATTCTGGTGGCGGTGTGCGAGGAATTGTTGTTTCGCGGAGCCATTCAATATGCAATCGGTCCTTATTGGACCAGCATCCTCTTCGCCGTTATCCATGTCCGTTATTTGAGGCATTGGATACCGACAGGCTGGGTGTTCGCCAGCAGCTATGGATTGGGGATGATTTATGTATGGTCCGGCACCCTTTGGGCGCCGATACTGTGTCATTTCGTCATCGACCTGCTATCAGGACTGGTGATCCGTTACAGGAGGGAGTCATGAGCGAGGAGCTGAGCCGGGTCAAATCCCGACAAAAGAAAAAAACACGGGAACGATCTTCCGGCGGGCGGAAGACCGCGGCGAACGTAAAGACGGAGCCGAAAAAAGAAAAGTCGGCGCCAGTTTTATCCCGCACACGCAAAAAAACATCCTCGGGGAAGCCTGCGCCTGCGGGTCGGCGAACTACAGCCGCCACTGCGCGGGGTGGTAGTCGCGCCGCACGGCCTAAGGCAGGCAGGGAGGAGGAGCAGACTGCACCTTCACGTTCAGCGACTTACAGGTCCGAACGGGTGCGGCTGGCCAAACTGTTCGTCAACACGCTGAACGTTCTGTTTTTCGTTCTGCTTGCTTTTTTATTGGTGTGGGGCATCAAGGGCGCGCCCCCGCTGCGAACGCTATGGTGACCGCCTGGCCTTATGTGGCGGCTGCAGGAGCGGGTATCGTAGCCGTTGCGTCGAGTATGGTCGTATCGGCATTCGGCCGACGGATCGTCGAGACCGACATCGTGTTGGACAACCTGCCCGCAGCGCTGGATGGCTTCCGCATTTTGCTGGTGACGGATATTCATAGAAGGCGTCTTCCGAAGAGTCTTCCGTCACGTCTTGGCAAGGGAGTCAATCTTGTGCTGCTGGGCGGCGACATGACGGAGAAGAATGCGCCGCTGCACAGGCTGGAATCGAATCTGGAGCTGCTAGCTCCCGTCGCACCAATCTTTGCCGTTCACGGCAACCATGATTACAAAGCCGAGATTGCCAAGGTGGATTCAATCATTCGTGGCCGGGGAATCCGGCTGCTGGTGGATGAGAACGTGCAGCTGGACTCGAATGGAGAGAAATTCTGGCTGACCGGAGTCGATTATCCGAGATCCGGCGGCAAGATCGACTATGCACCGCTTCCGGAGCTGCCTTCCGGCAGCGAAGGGGCCTTTCGGATCATTCTGGTCCATGATCCGATGTGGTTGATGACAAGAAGCACGGTTCCCGCGGATTTGGTGCTGGCTGGACATACGCATGGCGGGCAGGTCCTTGTTCCACTGATCGGCCGCAGACATGTCGAAACCTTCTATCATACGTATTCAGCCGGCATGTACGATTGGGCGAGGCGCGACGGGTCAGGAGGACTCGCCAAGGTATTCATCAGCCGCGGCTTCGGAACGGCCCATCTGCCGCTGCGCTTCCGGAGTCCCGCCGAAATCAATGTGCTGACGCTGCGCCGCCGTGTAGTGCTGTCATAACAGCTCACCGTTACATAAAAGTCCCTGCATACCGGAGTGCCGGCTTGCAGGGACTTCTTAATGTGCGCTTGTTCTCATTTCATCTCATTTTAAGCTCTATACTGCGAGGGTCGACGAAACCATAGCCTTTGCCCTCCAGGGTGGTCAACAGCTGGTCCAGCGCCTCCGTTGTCCAAGGGAGCTCGTGCATAAGAATATTGCTTCCGGAATGAAGCTGGTCCGTGACGTTTTTGATGATCTTGCCGGTCTTGCCGGCCTCCTTCTCGGACAGCGTCCAGTCAAGCGAACCGTTGGACCATGTCATGTAGAGCATGCCGTTCTCTGCCGCGACATTCTTGCCAACATCGCCGCCCGCTCCGTGGGGAGGTCTGAAGAATACCGGCGTTTCGCCGGTCACTTCCTTGACAATCTGCTGCACATCTTCAATCTGTTTCTTGACCTCTGCATAGGATTTGTCCTTCAGCACGATATGATCCCAGCTGTGGTTGCCGATAATGCCGCCCCGTTCCTGAATAAGCTTCAGCAGCTCGGGATGCTCCTTGACCCGGTAACCATTGACGAAAAATATCGCTTTGGCATGATGCTTATCCAGTGTGTCGAAGATGGAGTTGATCATCTTGGCTTCCTTCGGCCCGTCATCGAACGTCAGCAGCACGATTTTCTTATTCACGCTTTCATCGTTCGGCTTGATATCATAGTTTTTGTTCATATGATACTGAAGCTTCACAGCTTCACCGACTCCGCCGGAAGCCACGGGTTCGGATGATGCGGAAGCTGTGTCCACCGGCCCGGAAGCTGGCTGCCCGGATGCCGATGGCGAAGGGGATGCCGCCGTACCCTGTCCCGAAGCCGAGGTCGCCAATGCGGAGGCGATCGGTGACGGAGAGGGGAGCGCGCTTCCGTCCGGCGATGCCGCAGCAGCCGCTCCGGGAGCGCTTGACGCGACCCCGGAACTGCTGCCCGGATTAACTGCGGCGCTGTCTCCGCCGCTGCTGCAAGAGGCCAGCAGAAAGGCCGCCGCAAGCAGAACTGCTGTCTGTTTAACCACTTATTTCATCTCGCTTTCCTGTGTTTGGATTGAATGAGGCACACCCGTTCCGCAAACACTAGTCATGATTTTATCATACAAGGAGGTTAGAGATGTGAAGACTTCGTCATTTTTCCTCGGCGTGGTGTTCGGAGCCGCAGCGAGCGTCATGATGTCCCGTAAACGGAATATGTTTGTACCATTACTGAGCCAATCCGGCGCTGCGGACCGAGCCAAACACAAGATCATGAACATGGCGGCAACCAGCTTCGGAGGCGGGTCCGATGACCTTAATCATGCCAAAAAACCGGAAAGCGCAGCACCAGGCAAATCGGACCATACATCTCAGGCGCGTTCTAAAGACGCCGATCTCGGTATGCTGAAGGATTTGATCCGCAGCAATCCGGATGTGAAGCAAGATGTGGAGAAAATTCTCAGGGAAACCCATGCAACTGTACCGGGCTTGTAACCTTTAATCTGCGGGCAGAATCATTTTGGAGATTCCATGTCGCCAAAATGATTCTTTTTTTAAACCCGTCCCCACATATTTACGTGCATTTATCTCGTCAAAATGGTAACATACATACATATAATCGACTAAGAAACTATTTTTGGCTCATTACTTGGGACTCATCATACACTATTCTTAAGCTGAGCTTTCAAAAGGAGGATCCTGTCATGAGAATAGAACGTTTAAGTCAAGATAAGATACGGATTTTCCTCACTTTTGACGACCTGAGCGAACGGGGGATCCAGAAGGAAGACATGTGGCAGGAAGTCCCCAAGGTTCATGACCTCTTTACGGAAATGATGGACCAGGCATACACAGAACTCGGATTTGACGCCACCGGTCCTCTCGCCGTGGAAGTCTTCGCTCTGCCCGCGCAGGGTATGGTCGTCATTGTCACCCGAGGTAAATACGATCACCATTACGGCGCTTCCGGAGAAGAAGAACTGCCTGACGAAATATATGAGATGGAAGTCACGCTTGAACAAGCAGACTCCATCGTATACGCCTTCCGTGATTTTGAGGTTGTGATAGAAGCGGCTCATGTGCTTGTGAACAGCATCACATCTGCGGGCAAGCTCTATTCCTATAACGATAAGTACTACCTTTATTTCGATCCCAAGGAGTTTGAGGAACAGCCTTTGGCTTCGCTGGTAGCGGTATTGGCGGAATTCGGCGATTCGTCACCAGTGACGGAAGCTGTTCTGGACGAATATGGCAAGACTGTCATGGCAGAGAATGCTGTACAGCAGATTTGCACGTTCTTTAAGCGTCAGGAATAATGGAAGGAAAGACGGTGTAACGCCGTATTTCCGGATATTGGTAACGTGCCGGCCATGCCTGTCATTTGGGATATGGACCGGCCTCTTGCTTTATATTTATTGAAGGAGTGAGTGTTCGGTGCTTTGGTTATCGGTGGTTTCGTCGGCAGTGGCACCGGGACTTGCTCTGCTGGTCTACTTTTATTTGAAGGACAAGTACGACGCGGAGCCTCTTCATTTGGTGCTGAAGGTGTTCCTGCTCGGTCTCTTGATCGTTGTTCCGGTCATGATTATACAGAGAGGTCTGACCCTTGGGCTTCATCCGGGACCATATATAGAATCGTTTCTCGTATCGGCCGGGGTTGAAGAGTTCCTGAAGTGGTTCGTGCTCTATCATCTCATCTTCAACCATACCGAGTTTGACGAGCCTTATGACGGCATTCTGTACGCGGTGGCGATTTCGCTCGGATTCGCAACGATTGAGAACGTCATGTACGCCTGGTACAGCCATGCGTCGATCGGCTCGATGTTTCTCCGGGCGTTGCTGCCGGTATCGGGCCATGCCATGTTCGGCGTTGTGATGGGATATCATTTGGGCAGAGCGAAGTTCTCGAAGGGAAAGCGCAGAGGCATAATTTTGGCCGTATCGCTTCTTCTGCCCTGGATCTGGCACGGCATCTATGATTTCATTCTGAATACGATGGCGAGCTATTGGATCTGGTTTATCGTGCCTCTCATGGCTTTCCTCTGGTACGGGGGAATGATCAAGGTGGCCAAAGCCAACAGCCTGTCGCCTTTCCGGCTCTTGAAGCGGGAGGAAGAGGTTAATATGTAATGATGATGGACACACTGTAACCGGGAAGAATTTCCATTTGAAATTCACTCGGAAGCGGGGTGTCTTTTATTTGCGTGTCAAAGTAAGAATCATCTGCAGACGGTGCGGAGAAAGCTATGTTCTGCGAGGCATCAAGAATCATGGCGTCATCCAGACCGGGTTCAAGCAGTGTCTGTGCAGCTGCACCGAAGATTTTCTGATCGAAGAGCAGGCGTAGCAGGCGTCTGCTCTTTTATTGTGAAACCGTATCGGAATTTTGGCTTTCCCTGCGATTCCTGCTATGCATAAGACTTCCTTCCTTTAGTCACACTAAGGGCAACAAGCGATTTGGAAGGGAGTCCTTACGTCTATGTACAAAAGATTGAGTGCCGTTATGTTCCCCGTCACCGCCATTCTCCTGCTGGGCGCTCTTGTATGGGGGTACCAGGAGAACAAGGAGAAAAATTCGATTCTGATCAAGGCTGAGAACCAGTACCAGCGCTCCTTTCATGATCTGTCCTACCATATGGAAAAGCTGCATGGCGAGCTGGGCAATATGCTGGCTGTCGGTGCGGCTTCGGACGGGATGCATCGCAAGTGTATGACGAATGTATGGCGGATGACCAGCGAGGCTCAAAATGAAATCAACCAGCTTCCGCTTACGCTGCTTCCGTTCAGCAAGACCGAGGAGTTTCTGTCGAAAATCTCCAGATTCTCTTACAAAACCGCGATCCGCGATCTCAAAACCCAGCCGCTGACCGACGGGGAGATAAAGAACCTGAAGGCGCTGTATAAGAACTCAGGTGAAATCTCGAAGGATCTGCAGGGTGTCCGCAACAAAGTCATCACGAATCGTCTCCGCTGGATGGATGTGGAGAGTGCTCTGGCCTCGGAGAAAAAGGCGGAGGACAACACGATCATCGACGGTTTCAAGACCGTGGATAAACGTGTCAGCGCGTATCCCGAGCTCGACTTCGGTCCCTCGGTGGCAAGTGTGTACGACAAGCGTTCTGTCAAGAAGCTGAATGCGCCGCCCGTATCCGCCGAAGAGGTGGGCCGGAAGGCTCTTCAATTCGCGGATGCCGGAACAGGGGCCAAGGTTCAGGTTACCGAGAACGGTAAAGATACCGAATGGGCTTCCTATACAGCGAAAGTGACCGGTTCGAAGGAAACGGTAAGCATGGACTTTACAGTCCGAGGCGGACAGCTGATCTCCTATCATACCAGCCGTGAGGTCGGAGCGGCCCGGGTATCCATGGACCAGGCTGCCGGCAAGGCGGCAGAGTTTCTTGCACGCAAAGGCTATGCGAACATGACTCCTGTGAGCGCGGACCGTTACGACAACATGGGCAGCTTCACCTTTGTCTCCAAACAGGACGGCGTGCTGATCTATCCGGAGAAAATTACGGTTCGTTCGGGACTGGACAACGGTGAAGTGACAGGCTTCCAGGCCAGCGATTATGTCAATGAACACCAAACCGCCCGCAAGCTGAGCAAGCCGTCCTTGTCTCTCGCGCAGGCCCGGAAGAAGCTCAATTCCGAATTCAAAGAGCAGTACGAGCGACTGGCTCTGATCGAGAACGATGAAGGTAAGGAAGTTCTGACTTACGAATTCGGCGGTAAAATCAACGGCTCCCGCTACCGGATTTACCTCAACGCGGACAGCGGACTGGAAGAATCAATTGAAGAAATCCGCAGCACGGAGGCGGGACTAGAGCAGCAGTAAAGCATTAGTCTAGGATCAGCATCTGATCAAGCTAGAGACGGCAGTCACCGGCAACGGGGCACTGGCGTCTCTTTTAATGGAACAAAGGGATCAGTTTTTTTCTCACCCATGCATCCGCAAGCCATGGTATAATCTGCTATAGAATATTTGAATATGGCGGTGACAGGCTTGTATCCCAAAATCAACGATCATCTATACATACGGATTGCGTCCAGCGACGCATCCGAAGAGGAAATTGAATACCGGTCTCGAATCGCCGAGATGGAAGAGGAATCGTTCCTGATTGAAATTCCGTTGGGTGAGAATACCGGCAGGCTCAAGAAGCTGCATATCGGCGATGAGCTGTCGGTCTATTTCTTGACAGGAGAAGGCATCAAGAACTATTTTTATACCCATGTATTGGGCTTTAAGGATGATGTGATCCGCATGGTCCGCATCCGGAAGCCAGACGAGGACTCCATCGTCAAGGTCCAAAGACGCAGCTTTCTGCGCGTCAGCGGAGAACTGGAACTTGCGTGCAAGACACAGGGAGGCGAGCGCTTCCTGGTCCGGACCGAAGATGTGAGCGGAGGCGGTCTGTCGTTCTGGACGGACGGCAAGATTAAGCTGAATGTGGGAGAACAGCTTCAATGCTGGCTGCTCATTCCTTACCGGAGCGGCGCGGGCGAGCATGCGGGTTTCGGAGCCGAGATCGTTCGCATGAAGGAGCTTGAGAACGGCCGGAATTTGGCCATGGTGAAGTTCACCAACATTTCAGACGGCGAGCGGCAGAAAATTATCCGCTACTGCTTCGAGCGGCAGTTCGATTTTCGGAACAGATAGGCATTTCCCCGGAGTTTATCGCGATTTTTCGGCAAATTCCCCCATGTTTATTCGAAATATGCGCTAATTTACCCGTTTCTGGACGGTTATTAAAATCTATGCCATTTTGCACTGCCGTACAAACTGTGGTATAATTTTATAAGTCGCAGGCAATGCCTGCTTTTTTCTTGAAGGTATCGATTAATTGAAATTGCCGGTACACTCAGGAAAAAAACAGCGGCCAAGCGCGTTCTTGGCTTTACTTTGAGGAGGAATGCCCCTTTGGCTAGGCAGGGGACACATACTTTGGACAGAATTAATGTCGCCATCGACGGACCTGCCGGGGCAGGCAAGAGCACAGTAGCCCGAATGGTTGCACAGGAGCTTTCCTACATTTATGTCGACACGGGAGCCATGTACCGGGCGGTTACGTGGTATATGCTCCGCGAAGGCATTAAGCCGGAAGATCACGATAACGTGCTTCAAACCGTACGTAATATGGTGATTGAATTAATACCCGGCAAGGATACGCAGAGCGTGATGATCAACGGGGAAGACGCAACTCCTCATATCCGCACCCTCCAGGTCAGCGGCATGGTATCGCAATACGCTAAAGTGGAGTGCATCCGCACGAGACTAAGCCAATTGCAGCGCGAGATGGCGCTTGCCAAAGGCGTTGTAATGGACGGCCGCGACATCGGCACGACCGTTCTGCCTGATGCCGAAGTGAAGATTTTCATGACGGCCACTGTGGAGGAACGGGCTCTCCGCCGCTACAAAGAGCTGAAGGACAAGGAACAGGTGAGTCTTAAGCAGCTTGAGAACGATATCGCCCAGCGCGATTTTCTCGATCAGAATCGGGAAATATCGCCTCTGCGGCGCGCCGAGGACAGCGTTTTGCTGGATACGACGTCCATGGATATACTTCAGGTTGTGGAGACCATTGTGTCCCACTGCAGATCTTATGCCCGCGGGGAGAGAAATCATTTATGATTTATGTCATTTGCCGAGGATTGCTTCGCTTGATCTATGCCATTTTGTTTCCGCTTAAGCTTATCGGAAGGGAGAACGTTCCCGACGAAGGCGGGGTGCTGTTGTGTGGCAACCATACAAGCAACCTGGACCCGATGACGATGGGCATTATGCTGAAGCGCAAAGTCAACTATATGGCCAAGGCGGAGCTGTTTAACGTTCCCGTTCTGGGCTGGTTGATCCGGCAGCTTGGCGCTTTCCCGGTCAAACGCGGCGGCGTGAGCAAGGAATCCATTAAAACGGCGCTCAAACTGCTCCGTGGAGGGCAGGTAATGGGCATATTCCCGGAAGGGACGAGAAACAGCGACAGCGGCATTGCCAAGAAGGGCGCGGCTACCTTTGCGCTCCGCAGCGGTGCGGCGGTTGTCCCGGCTGCGATAATTGGCAGTTACAAGCCTTTTCGCCGGATGACCGTGGTGTATGGCGCTCCAATCGATCTGAGCGGGTTTGACGGAGGCAGTGATTCGGCGGAAGCGGTAACCGACCTCATTATGGCCCGTATTCGCGAAATGCTTCAAACCGGCAAGCCCAGCGGCAAATAGCAGGGACTTCGGTATGAAGGATAGGCTGAAGCTGGAAGACGGCATAGCCGTCATTTTTTGGAACATAATAGGTAAGTATGCAATCAAAGCGGGTCCTGTCTTCATGAAGTGCGTTTTGAACCCTGCTAAAGGCGCGGGTTTAAATAAATGGGGTTTTGAATCGAGGAGGGTAATCACATGTCTGAAGAAATAAGAAATCAGGAAGCTGCGGAATCCGCAGAAGCAACGGTAGATGCCGCTGCTGAGAACCAAGAGGAAATGGCCACCCAGGACGAACTGGAGCAAATCATTTCCATCAAAAAAGGCGACACCGTGAAAGGAACGATCGTCAAAATCGAAGATAACCAAGCTTATGTAAGCATTGGATATAAATATGACGGCGTTATTCCGATTCGCGAACTGTCTTCCGTCCAACTCGACAATGCCGCAGCAGCTGTCGAAGTAGGTCAAGAAGTGGAATGCAAGGTTGTCAGCATCAACGACAACAAGGAAAGCCTCATTCTGTCCAAACGTGCAGTGGACAGCGAGAAATCCTGGGATGATCTTGAGAAATACTATAACTCCCAAGAAGCGTTCGAAGTTACCGTTGCCGACGTTGTCAAAGGCGGTCTGGTAGCTGACGTTGGCGCCCGCGGATTTATCCCGGCTTCCATGGTCGAACGTCACTTCGTTGAAGATTTCAGCGATTACAAGGGACGTACGCTTCGCGTTAAAGTGAAGGAACTGGACCGTGAGAACGGTAAAGTGATTCTGTCCGCGAAAGAAGTTCTGGAAGAGGAATTCGAAGCCAACAAGCAGAGAATTATGTCCGAACTCTCCGAAGGACAAATCATCGAAGGTACTGTACAGCGTCTGACCCAATTCGGCGCATTCGTCGATGTAGGCGGAGTAGACGGACTGGTTCATGTATCCGAAATCGCCTGGACGCATGTAGATAAGCCTTCCGACGTGATCTCCGAAGGAGACAAAGTGCGCGTGAAGGTGCTGAAGGTTGATCCGGAGAAAGGCAAAATCAGCCTGAGCATCAAAGCAGCCGCACCTGGTCCTTGGGACACCGCTTCCGACAAAATCCATATCGGCGACATCGTGACCGGCGAAGTGAAGCGCCTTGTTAACTTCGGCGCATTCGTCGAGCTGCTGCCGGGCGTAGAAGGCCTTGTGCATATCTCGCAAATTTCCCACAAGCACATCGGCACTCCGCATGAAGTACTTAAAGAAGGACAGGAAGTTCAGGTTAAGGTTCTCGATTTCAATCCGTCCGAGAAACGCGTCAGCTTGAGCATCAAGGAAACGGAAGAAGCTCCTGCACAGGCTCCAAAGCCTGAGCGCAGCAGAGAACGTGCGCCTAAGGAAGTGCTCGACAATCCTAACGTTTCGCTTAGCAATCAAGGTCTCAGCTTCACGCTGGCTGAGCGCTTTGGCGACAAGCTGGACAAATTCAAGGAAAAATAAAAGCCTGATATGATCATCGGCTTATGATGGGCCGCATAACGGGTATACTGAACGGCGAACCCTTAATCACAGGGTTCGCCGTTTTCATGTTAGGATGTTAGCCAAAGGTAAGCTTTTTTGCTATGATGGGAAACGTAAGGCAGACAGGAGGAATGTACCATGGCAAGACCCGTTGTGGCCATTGTAGGAAGGCCAAATGTGGGGAAATCGACCATTTTTAACCGGCTGATCGGCGATCGGCTGGCTATTGTAGAAGATAAGCCTGGCATTACGCGCGATCGGATATACGGCGTGTCGGAATGGAACGGAAAAGCTTTTAGTGTTATTGATACGGGCGGTATCGAGATTGACGGAGAGGATACAATTCTGAGATCAATCCGGGTGCAAGCCGAGCTTGCGATCGAGGAAGCCGATCTCATCGTGTTCATGTGTGAAGCGAAGAGCGGGCTGACGAATGCGGACGAAGAGGTTGCGCAGATTTTGTTCCGTTCGGGCAAGCCTGTCGTTCTCGCTATCAATAAAGTGGATAATATGCAACGCGCAGAGGATATTTACGAGTTCTACAGCCTTGGCTTTGGCGATCCGATCGGCATTTCGGGCAGCCATGGAACCGGAATCGGCGACCTGCTGGATGAGGTGACGGCGCGCCTTCCTGAGCTTGAGGATGATGTATATGACGACGATGTTATCCGCGTTGCGCTGATCGGACGGCCGAATGTCGGCAAATCCTCGCTGGTTAACGCGATTCTCGGTGAAGATCGCGTTATTGTCAGCGACATCGCGGGGACTACGCGGGATGCAATCGATACACCGTTCGAACGGGATGGGCAGAAGTATGTTCTGATTGACACGGCCGGCATGCGCAAGCGCGGCAAAGTATATGAGTCAACAGAGAAGTACAGCGTGATGCGGGCGATGCGGGCAATCGAACGCGCTGACGTCGTGCTGGTTGTCATCAATGGCGAGGAAGGCATTATCGACCAGGATAAACATATTGCCGGATATGCCCATGACGCCGGGAAAGCCTCTCTCTTCGTCGTCAACAAATGGGATGCGATTGAAAAGGACGACAAGACGATGCACCAGTTCGAAACGAAGATCCGCGATCATTTCCTGTTCATGACCTATGCGCCGATCGTCTTTCTGTCAGCGCTGACGAAGCAGCGGCTGCACAAGCTCCTTCCCGTGGTGCAGCATGCCGCCCAGCAGCATTCGCTGCGCATCGCGACTCATCTGCTAAACGATGTCGTCTCGGATGCTGTGGCAATCAACCCGCCGCCGACCGACAAGGGCCGGCGCCTGCGCATCAACTACGTGACCCAGGTGGCTGTCAAACCGCCGACGATCGTGGTGTTCGTCAACGATCCTTCGCTAATGCATTTCTCCTATGAACGCTACCTGGAGAATAAAATCCGCGGAGCGTTTAATTTTGAGGGTACGCCGATCCGTATCTTTACACGGCGCAAATCCGACGAGGAATAGGGGAGAGAATTGTGGTGTTTGAATGGATAACCATCGTAGTTAGCTATCTGCTCGGATCCATCAGCTTCAGTGTTCTGCTGGCCAAGCTGCTTAAGGGAATCGACATTCGCCAGTACGGCAGCGGCAATGCCGGGGCGACCAACACGCTGCGGGTCCTTGGCAAGGGACCTGCCATTCTCGTTCTGGCTCTTGACGTCGCCAAAGGCATCGCTGCCGTATGGCTCGGCGTCTGGAGCGGCGGCTGGGGCAGCTGGGTTGCCGCTGTCTGCGGCGTTGCTGCAATTGTCGGGCATAACTGGCCCGTCTACTTCCACTTCAGAGGCGGCAAGGGCATTGCCACCACAATCGGTGTCATGGCGACGCTGTGCTTCTTTCCCGCACTGTACGCCGGAATTATCGCGATTCTATCGATCTTCATCACTCGTTACGTATCGCTGGGTTCCCTGATTTTCGTGGCTCTAACGCCGCTTTTTCTGCTCCTGACCGGGTTTACCTATCCGGTGCTCTGGACGAGTTTGATTATTGCCGTATTCGCTTTCTGGCGTCACCGGAGCAATATCGTCAAAATCGCGCAGCGACGTGAGAACAAGATCGGTACGAAAGCCAAAGGGGGGAAACGCGTTGTCTGACAAAGTAGCCCTGCTGGTTGCGGGCAGTTGGGGAACGGCTCTTGCCACTGTCCTGGCGGCTAATCATCCACAGGTCCATATGTGGACGCGCAATCCCGGCCAAGCTGAAGAAATCAACCTCAAGCATACAAATGATCATTATCTTCCCGGCATTGTTCTTCCGGACAATATTGTGGCTACAACCTCGATGGAGGAAGCGGTAACCGGCGCCAAAGCCGTTGTGATCGTCGCTCCGTCGTCGGGGATGCGTGAGGTAAGCCGCAGCCTGAAAGCGTACTGGAAGGAAGACATGCTGTGCGTGCATGCGACCAAGGGCTTCGAGACTGAGACGATGAAGCGGATGTCGACCGTAATCGCGGAGGAGCTTGGCTGTGATGAAGGACGAATCGTCGTCCTCTCAGGTCCAAGCCATGCGGAGGAAGTCGTCCGCCACTGTCCGACAACCGTTGTAGTCGCTTCGCAGAGCGAGAAGGAAGCCGTAAGAGCCCAGGATTTGTTCATGAACAATGATTTCCGGGTCTATACGAACCGGGATCTCGTTGGCGTGGAGCTGGCCGGAGCCTTGAAAAATATTATCGCCCTTGGAGCGGGAATGTCTGACGGCCTCGGTTATGGAGACAACGCCAAAGCGGCGCTGATCACGCGCGGCATCGCCGAGATTTCCCGGATTGGCCAGGAACTGGGGGCTAATCCCATGACCTTTGCCGGTCTGGCCGGTATCGGAGACCTGGTGGTAACGGCGACGAGCCAGCACAGCCGCAACTGGCGGGCGGGCTCAATGCTCGGTCAAGGCTGTCCTCTGCAAGAGGTGCTCGACTCCATGGGAATGGTTGTCGAAGGGATTCGCACGACTCAAGCGGCCTATTCCATTGCGACCAAGCTTGGCGTGCAGATGCCGATTACGGATCAGATCTACCATGTGCTGTTTCAGGGACGCAGCCCCCGGGACGCCGTAGAGGCTCTGATGGGACGCGATCCCAAAGCGGAACTGGAGAAGATCACCCAGGAAACCTGGGAGCAGTGGCATACTTGATAGCAGGGCATCCAGCCACAACAGGATCTAGGCGGTGACAGTTACCTGTAGTCCGCCCATCACCTTTTGCGGAATATCCTCATATGCTGTATCGGGGATTGACGGAGGAGGGATGAGAAATGAGCCGAAATTTTTCCAAGGATGCCTTGAACGCCATCAATAAGAAGACGGGCAAAAACATCACGGAAGGTGCTGTCAAGAAGCTGGCAAGCACGGTCAAGCCGGGAACGCTGCAGAGTGATGCCCAGCTCCGCCAATTGATCAAGCAGGTCTCCGCCATGGCCAAGGTGCCGGTCAGCGAGGACACGGTCAAGGAAATCATTCAAGCGGTGAAGAAGACCGGATCAAATCCAAGCGGTATTGAAGGCCTGATGAAATTAATGATCAAAAAATAGCTGTCGCCTTTGTAAAAAAGAGCAGGAGTGTCTATACCGGCACTGATGCTCTTTTTTTTGAACTTATGTTATAATATGGACAACATTCCAGCGGGTAGAAAGGACTCAGACAGCCAGAATCCGATGTACAGAGATCGGCTGTCTCCGGAAGAAGTTATATTTGGGCATAGTCGTATTGCTGACTATCTTCGCCCGTATCCGGACCAAGAGTCTAGTGAGCGCCAATAGGTCCTTTCCTGCCTTCGCAATTATGCTTCAAGGTCAGCCGGAAGGCGCAGCTTTGATTTCGTAAGCCATTCCATTCCGGTTTGCCTTGAGTGATTTCTGATGTGGAGTCGACTTGGATTTCGTACAGGAATGGAGGCGTATGATTTTGTTGGAGGCTTTAGGAATCTCTGCCGAGCTGCTCCTCGCTCTGGAGGAGACGGTCTCGGCCCTGTCTGCCGACGGAAGGCAAGAAGGACCGACATGGCTGCTGGGAGGAAGCTGTGGCCTGCTGCTGCAGGATGTACCGCTGAAGGCCGCGCCGCATGATATCGATTTGTACACAGAGATTGCGGAGGCGGACAAGCTGCATGAAGCTCTGCATCCATATGCTGCGGGCGAATTGTCCGAGGACTACAGCCGAGGCTGTTATTCTCTGATGGGGCATTATGTGATTGATAGCTATCCGCTGGAGCTTATCTGCGGGTTCAAGGTATGCTGCGGACAATCGGTCTACCGGGTGGAAACGGGACTGCTGCGAGCTTATGCGGCTGCCGGGAAGTATCCGGGAACGGGAGGCATCCTCCTGATGCCGCTGGCCCATGAACTGATCTTCAATGTGCTGCGGGGACGAAGTGACCGGTACGAGGCTATTGCAGCGGTTATGAAAAGAAATCTTCCGGCGCATTTACCGCTGGTAGAGCTTCTGATCGGGCGAAATGAGCTGGAGGCCGCTCACGCCTGGACAATTCGGGAACTTCTCGGCATCTCTGCACAATGCTCATAGTGAGACTAACAACAAGAGTAAGGAGGTCCAAGGGAACATTGAAACCGCAACATGTCTCTCCCATAACGTTTCTGCCCTCGGGAAAAAGCGCAAATGTGCCAAACGGTGTTACGATTCTGGACGCCGCGCGGCGGGCGGGCATACATATCGCAACACGCTGCGGAGGCAAAGCCGGCTGTTTGATGTGCAAGGTTCATATAGAAGACGGGTCGGCGTCTTCTCTTAGCCCTCCAGGAGAGGCCGAACGGCGGAAGCTGGGCGGACTGCTGGATGACGGAATCCGTCTTGCCTGCCAGGCCAAACTTGCAGGAGAAGCGGTCGTGAGCGTTCCGGAAGACCCGCTCAAGGCCGCCATCCGCAAGAGGCTGGAGGAGGCCAAGAAGGGCGAAGAGGACCGCTTATGGTGACTCCTCACGCCGGAGGCAGAGTGTAAGGCGGTATTTTTTTTGAATAGATCCACAGCGCTTGTCCCGGTTGGGGCAGGCGCTTTTATTAATTGAGAGAGTAAAGACAAGGGAAAAGTTCTAATAGAGAATCGGCCCGCATACAGATGATGAGAAAGCTTCCGGATGCCGGCAAAGGTCTGCCGCGCCAGCATGCATCACGAAGAAACCGCAACGAAATTGCGCGGACGGCAGGTCATAAATCCTCAGCGGGTACATATGATGATACTAGTCCAAATGCATGTCCGAGCGTTCGGCTCAGCCGGGGCTGGAAGCGGGCCTTGCGGACCCGGGCGGTCAAGCTTCCGCCGAAGGCCATACGCCGGTCTACAGAACACGAGGCCATGCAGGCGATGAATACCGGCGGCAAGCGCGAAGCCGATGCTCTTCAGGCATTTTTCTTCGGAAGTATATGAGGAGGGATCTCTTTTGGAAAAAGTGGATATTTTCAAGGACATTGCCGAACGTACCGGCGGGGACATCTATCTGGGAGTCGTCGGCGCGGTCCGCACAGGTAAATCAACGTTTATCAAACGCTTTATGGAAACGATCGTCCTGCCCAACATTACGAGCGAGGCGGACCGCGTCCGCGCAGTGGATGAGCTGCCTCAAAGCGCAGCCGGCAAGACGATCATGACCACGGAACCCAAATTTGTTCCTAACAACGCGGTGCAGATCAAGGTGGCAGAGGGTCTGGAAGTGAATGTCCGGCTCGTCGACTGTGTCGGGTATGCGGTTGAGGGAGCGAAGGGATATGAGGATGAGAACGGTCCCCGGATGATCTCCACTCCGTGGTTCGAGGAGCCGATTCCGTTCCAGGAAGCGGCCGAGATCGGCACGCGCAAGGTAATCCAGGAGCATTCGACGCTTGGCGTTGTCGTCACGACCGACGGCAGCGTTGCGGAAATTCCGCGCGGCTCGTATGTTGAATCGGAAGAACGGGTTGTTGCGGAGCTGAAGGAAGTCGGCAAGCCCTTCGTCCTGGTAATCAACTCCACGCATCCCAAAGCCGAGGAGACTCAGTCGCTGCGCAGCGAACTGGCAGCCAAATATGATATACCGGTAATGACGCTCAGCGCGGCTACCATGAGCGAGGATGACGTAACCGGCGTGCTGCGCGAAGTGCTCTATGAATTCCCGGTTCATGAAGTGAATGTGAATCTGCCGAGCTGGGTCATGGTGCTTCCGGAGAATCACTGGCTGCGGAGCAGCTATGAGAATTCGGTCCGTGATACGGTCAAGGATATCCGCCGCCTGCGTGATGTCGACCGGCTCGTCTCCCAGTTCACCGAGTACGATTTCATCGACAGAGCGGGACTTAGCGGCATGAACATGGGCCAGGGCGTCGCCGAGATCGATCTGTTCGCTCCGGAAGAGCTGTATGACCGGGTGCTGATGGAAGTCGTAGGCGTCGAGATCCGGGGCAAGGACCACCTGCTTCAACTGATGCAGGAATTCGCACATGCCAAGCGGGAATACGACCGGTTCTCCGAAGCGCTGGAGATGGTCAAGACGACCGGTTACGGCATCGCTGCACCGTCCCTGGCTGAGATGGCGCTCGACGAACCGGAGCTGATCCGGCAGGGAACGCGTTTCGGTGTACGCCTGAAGGCGACGGCTCCTTCGATCCATATGATCCGCGTCGATGTCGAATCGGAGTTCTCGCCGATCATCGGCACCGAGAAGCAGAGTGAGGAGCTGGTCCGCTATTTGATGCAGGATTTCGAGAACGATCCGATCAAGATCTGGGAGTCGGATATATTCGGCCGCTCGCTGCACAGCATCGTCCGGGAAGGCATCCAGGGCAAAATCGCAATGATGCCCGACAACGCGCGCTACAAGCTGCAGGAGACGCTGGGACGCATCATCAACGAGGGCTCCGGCGGACTGATCGCCATCATTCTCTAAAGTATAGCCACTGTCATATAAAAGTGTGACGAAAACGGGGTCCAGCGACCCCGTTTATTGGCATGAGCGGAAAGGGCTCCCGGTTAAAATCCGTCTGACCGCCCGTCTGTTGGTCTGTCCGGTTCAGGAAGATTAGGACGGGCGAGGGAATCATTTCAGCTTGTTTTTTTCAGAACGCTTGAAATTATGGAGAGCCTGTATTACTATAAATTTGTTGCGCATCCGGGTATGGATGCGGTCCACGCTCCACAAAACGCAATAATCACGTATATTTTACGCTGAAACGGAAACAGTGAACAATATCGGAGAATTAGCCAGGGAGGTGAGAAGAAATGAATAAATCTGATTTGATCAACCAAGTGACGGAAGCAACCGAACTTCCCAAGAAGGATGTAACCAAAGCTGTGGACGCCGTATTCGAAGCAATTACGGAAGCTCTTCAGAACGGGGACAAAGTGCAGCTGGTCGGATTTGGAAACTTCGAAGTGCGCGAGCGTTCAGCACGCAAAGGCCGCAATCCGCAGACCGGTGAAGAAATCGAAATTCCTTCGAGCAAGGTTCCGGCATTCAAACCGGGCAAAGCGCTTAAAGACGGAATTAAATAAGATTTCTACATATGTCTTCTATATTCCAGAACAACAACCATGCCGCCCTCTCAGGCGGCATTTGTTTTTACATTGCGATCATGCAGGTTTTTCCATAAGGAGGGTACAGGGATGAGCGAAAGCAGAAATGAGGGACTGCCCGATCCGTCGGACAGTGATTATATCGTTATCAAGGCGAAGGAGAATGGCGTTCAGGTTATGGGGCTTACACGAGGGCTGGACACCCGATTTCATCACACGGAGAAGCTGGACAAAGGCGAAGTATATATCGCCCAGTTTACCGATCACACCTCGGCAATGAAGATCCGCGGCAGAGCCGAGATTATGACGAAGCACGGCCAAATCGAGAGCGGGATCTGACCGGCAGGCATAGCCTGCTTTTTTTTAACATATAAGAGGATATAGGCCCGCGTCCAGGCACAGCGTCTGCGTAGGCAACACGGAAGGGGGAGTCGCGGTGAACCGTTCATGGTGGATCGGAGCAGCTCTTGTTGTTACAGCGGCTTCGGCTCTGCTGCTCCCCCGGATGGAGATTCTTCAGTCATCGCCCAAGGCTGCTTCCGGCACGGTGGAGACCTTCTCGCAGCGGACTGACAAGCTGGTGCTGGGGGAGGGCAATCTGGTGGATGCATTAGGAAGCATTTCCTTTCACCTGCCGATCGGGAGCGTGAGCTGGGAAGAGGGCGTACTATCCCTGGACTTGAAAGTAACCGACACTGCTGTTCGACCGGGGGATGTGTACGCCGACATGTCGAATGCGCTCTCTTTCGCCTTCCGGAACACCGAGAACGCCAATCAGGTCCTGTTGCGGATTATGGCCGAAGACCGCTGGATCGGCTCTTCGCGGCTTCTGCTGGCTGCCGATGCGAGGCGTTCGGAGCTGACTCCCGAACTGCTCGAGGAACTGGAGAACGCCGGAAATATCCCACTGCCACCTTCCTTGAAATCCGCACTGCGGATAAGCGAAACCAGCCTGTGGAAAAATCAGTTCATCGTTCCCTGAACCGGGTAATAGAAGTAGTGTAAGGCTGGATGAGACAATACCGGGCCGTGCGCGGCCTCTTAACATATGCTATAATAGTCAAGATTGTGAACAATCGATCGGTCAATATTAATTTGGGCTCGGAGGCTGAAATGAAACCGTACCGCATACCGCAACTGGCTAAATCTTATACGGACTACGACATGATCCGGCGGCATACGGAACTGCCGCCGCTTTCGGACGCCCGCGGATCTTTACTCTACACTTTTCTGAACCATGCCTCCCGCAGGCAGCCGGACGCTGAGCTGTACGCACTCGTAACCGCACTGGTGCAGCTCGGACTGGATACGCATGAGTCCGTTGACGAAGCCGGGTCCCGGAATGAGGAGGCCATGCGCTCCCGCCAGCTGAAGGTGCTGGCCGGCGATTTTTTCAGCAGCTGGTTCTATCGTCTGCTTGCAGGCGGCGGAGAAATCGGCATGGTTGGCTCTCTCAGCGCAGCCATCGCCAATTTCAACGTACTGAAGGCTCAGATGTATATCAAAGCCAAGGAACTGATGTTTACTGCCGAAGCCTACTTGCAGAGTGCGCTTCAGCTCAACATGAGCTTGTTCCTGTCTTTTACACCCTTGATTGATCAGACACTCGTGGAGCCTTGGCGCAGGCTGCTGGCGGAATTTACCCAGTGCGAGACTGTTGCCCTGGAACTGAAGCGGGGAGAATTGCCGGAACTGGGGCTTGAAGGCTATAGTTTTTGGCATCTGCTCGAATCGGGCACCGAGGAAGAAAGACGGCAGCTGCGGGAGCGGAAGCTGGAGAACAAAGACTGGAAGAAGCTGAAGATGAAGTATAAATGCGATTCCCTGCTTACCGACAAGCTGCATCAGGCGATTGATGCCATTCAAGAGGTGCTTAAGGAACTCAAGGATGAGATGCTGATCCGGGAGCTGCGGACTACGCTAGACCGCTTTCTTCTGCAGCATAAAATTTCGGGACTAGCCGCGGGGGAGGCCTAATCAACTGCATGAACAAGACGACAACGGCCGGCGGAAACGGAACGAAGCCGAAGGAGCAGTACGTTCATTCCGTATTCGAGAAGATCGCCGGCAAATATGACATTATGAACGATATTCTCAGCTTCCGGCGACATAAAGCCTGGAGGCGGTTCGCCATGGACAAGATGGGCGTACGCTGCGGAGATACGTCCGTCGATCTGTGCTGCGGCACCTGCGACTGGACGATTTCGCTTGCAGAGAAGAGCGGCACCGGGAGCGTTGTGGGCCTCGATTTCAGTGAAGGCATGCTGGAAGTAGGCCGCAAGAAGGTGAACGAGCATGGACTTTCGGATCGGGTTTCACTCGTCCAGGGCAACGCCATGAAGCTTCCCTTCGGAAATAATTCCTTCGACTACGCGACGATCGGCTTCGGCCTGCGCAATGTTCCGGACCCTGTTCAGGTGCTCCGCGAAATGCAGCGGGTGGTGAAGCCCGGAGGCATGGTGGTCTGTCTGGAGCTGTCCAAGCCTACTGTGCAGCCGTTTAAAGGCATTTATTATTTCTATCTTACACGTCTGCTGCCTATGATGGGCAAATTGTTCGCCAAGAGTTATCAGCAGTACAAGTGGCTTCCCGAATCGCTCGCGCTGTTCCCTGACCGGAAGGCGCTGGAGCAAATCTTCCGCGATACGGGACTCCAGAGCGTGGAATCCTATCCCTTGACCGGAGGCATCGCAGCTTTACATATTGGGATCAAGGAGAATCAGGATGTTTAAGAAAATCGGCATTTTTCTGCAAATGATCAAGTTCGAACATACAGTATTTGCCCTTCCCTTCGCATTTATGGGCGCGCTGCTCGGATCAAGCGTCGTAACCGGCGGGCTTCCGACATGGCGGGATATCGGGTGGATACTGGTGGCGATGTTCGGCGCGCGCAGTGCGGCGATGGGCCTTAACCGGCTGATCGACCGGGTGAGCGACGCCAAGAATCCCCGAACATCCGGAAGAGCTATCCCGGCAGGGCTGCTCAAAGCGGGTGAAGTGGTCATCTTTGTTGCTATTTCTTTCCTTTTGCTGTTCTGGGCCGCTTCGAAGCTGAACCCGCTCTCGGCCAAGCTGTTGCCGATCGCGGTCTTTTTGCTTGTCTTCTATTCCTTCACGAAACGCTTCACCTGGGCCTGTCACCTTATCCTCGGCTTGACCATAGCGCTTGCACCGCTCGGCGGCTGGGTCGCCGTAACCGGCAAGGTGGATATGACAGCCATGGTCTTCTATTTCACGATCGTCTTCTGGACGGCCGGATTTGACGTTATTTATTCCTGCCAGGACGTCGACTTCGACGTCAAGGAGGGCCTTTATTCCATCCCGGTCCGCTTCGGTGTGGCGGGGGCGCTTCGAATCGCGAAGGTGTTTCATTTCCTGACCGGCGTCGGATTTATTTCCCTGCTGTTCATGGCGCACTTAAGCTGGTGGTACATCGCAGGCATGATTATCGCTTATATCATTTTGTTCTATGAACACAACATCGTATCGCCGAGCGACCTGAGCCGCCTTCAAACTGCGTTCTTCACCATGAACGGCGTGCTGAGCATCGTGGTGTTCTCTTTTACCCTGATTGACTTGGTGGTGCAGACTTACAGATGAATATAACGAACTCCAAAGGCTTTGTCGTCGGAATAACGGGGGCCAGCGGAGCGGTGTACGGCGTTCGCCTTACCGAGAATCTGCTGTCGCTAGGTTTCCCCGTCCATCTGGTCATCAGCAATGCGGGCTGGCGGGTAATCAAGGAAGAGCTGGGCTGGGATGTAACCGACCGTGAGGGAGTCCTGAATCAGCGCTTCGGCGGCTTGCAGGGGACTCTAGAGTATCATCCGATTGCGGACATTGGCGCCTCTATCGCGAGCGGCTCGTTCCGGACGCATGGCATGATCATCATGCCGTGCTCCATGGGCACGCTCTCGGCGGTGGCGAACGGCTCGTCGGACAATCTCATGACCCGGGCGGCGGATGTGATGCTCAAGGAAGGACGCCCGCTAGTACTCGTTCCCCGCGAGACGCCGCTGCATGCCATCCATTTGGAAAATATGCTGAAACTGTCCCGGCTGGGCGTGCGGATGATTCCGGCCATGCCAGCTTTTTATTTCGGGCCGCAGAGTCTGGAGGACATGGTCGACTTCATGGTCGGCAAGGTGCTGGACAGCTTCGGGATCGATCACGCATTATTCCGCAGATGGGGAGAGTGACATCATGAAGAACGAAGAACCTGCCGTTATTGGCAAAATCAGCTATACCAACTCCTGGCCGGTGTATCATCACTTTAATCCTTCGGCGCTTCCTTTCCCGGCTACGCTGGTGAGCGAAGTGCCTTCACGTCTCAACAGGGGGATGGCGGAGGGTGAAATCCATGTCGGGGCGCTCTCCTCCTTCGCCTATGCGGAAGCGAGCGACCGGCTGCTGCTGCTGCCGGACCTGTCCGTCAGCTCGGATGGGCCTGTTCGCTCGATCTTTCTCTTTTCAAAAGGAACGCTGGAGGAAGCTGCATCGGGCACGGTAGCCGTGACGAATACGTCCGCCACCTCGGTCAACCTGCTTAAGATCCTGCTTGAAAAGGCAGTGGGCGGAAGACCGCAGTATGTTGCCGCAGAGCCCGATCTGGAGCAAATGATGAAGACCGCGGACGCCTGCCTGCTGATCGGGGATCATGCCATTAGGGCCGGTTGGAGCAACTCCCGCTACCGGGTGACGGATCTCGGGGAGCTGTGGAAATCGTGGACGGGCTGCGGAATGACCTTCGCCGTGTGGGCGGCCAGCCGGCGGGCTGCGGAGCAAGAACCGGAACGAATCCAGCGCATAAATGAAGCTTTTGCCGCGAGCAAGCGAAAGGGACTTGGCGATCTGGAGCCCATCGCAATGGACGCTGTGGCGAAGATCGGGGGAAGCGAAGGCTACTGGTACGGTTATTTCCGCAATTTGTGTTATGATTTTGGGGAAAGGCAGCAGGAAGGACTGAATCTCTATTTCCGCTATGCCCATGAGCTGGGACTGCTGCCGCAGCAAGTGAAAATGGAGTTCTGGAACGACAATCTGCTGACACGGGTGAAGAAATGAAACGACTGCAAATGTTCGGTCTGCTGAACCGGGATATGGAAGCGCTGGAGAAGGAGCTGTACCGTAGCGTTCAGGGAGATGACGCGCTTCTTGAGGAGACATCGCTGCATCTCTTGAAGGCAGGCGGCAAACGGCTTCGCCCTGTCTTCGTGCTGATGGGCGGCAAATTCGGCCGCTACGACCTTGACAAGCTGAAGCGGGTCGCCATTCCGCTTGAGCTGATTCACAGCGCGTCGCTGGTCCACGACGACGTCATCGACGACGCTGACACACGGCGCGGCGAGCCGACTGTCAAAGCCAAATGGGGAGACAAAATCGCCATGTACACCGGCGATTATATCTATGCCAAGGCGCTGGGTATCACCGCCGAGCTGCCGAATCCCCGGATCCACCAGATTCTGTCGAAGGCGATGGTCGAAATGTCTGTCGGCGAAATGGAGCAGATCCGCGATTTCTTTAACAGCGAGCAGAGCGTCCGCCATTATTTGCGGCGCATCCGCCGCAAGACGGCGCTCCTGATCGCCATCAGCTGCCAGCTCGGCGCCCTTGCCGCCGAAGCGCCCACGGAGGCGGCGCGGCTGCTGTACAGCTATGGCTACAACGTAGGCATGGCCTTCCAGATCCGCGATGATCTGCTCGACCTCTCGGGAACCGAGAAGCAGATCGGGAAGCCGCCGGGGAGTGATATGCGCCAAGGCAACATCACACTTCCGGTGATCTACACCCTGCAGGACAGCCGGCTTCGTTCGCAGCTTCTGGAGGAACTGGAACTGATCCGTTCGGGCCGCGCCACTGTGGGCCGCGCCATCGATCTGATCCTTTCCGGAGAAGGGATTTCCCGGTCAGAAGAACTGGCCTCCCGTTATATCAACAAGGCGCTGCATGTGCTCGATCAGCTTCCAAGCAACCGAACCAAAGGGAATTTGCGCGAGATTGCTTATTTTGTGACAGGGAGAGCTTATTGAAAAGCGGTTTCATTCCGATATTAGAAGTTAACAGCCGCCAGTGTTTTTGATAAAATATCGAAAAAAGACCATCATCGCATTTGGAAATGGAGAGTGCTAACCATGGAAAAGACGTTTTTGATGATCAAACCTGACGGCGTGCAGCGTGGATTGATCGGCCGTATCGTAGCCCGTTTGGAGGACAAGGGCTTCAAGCTTGTCGCTGCCAAACTGACATTGGTCACCGAGGAGCAAGCCAAACGGCACTATGCCGAGCATGAAGGCAAGGATTTCTTTCCGGGACTTATCTCTTTTATTACGTCAGGTCCTGTGTTCGCCATGGTTTGGGAAGCCGATGATGTCATTGCTTTGTCCCGTCTGCTGATCGGAAAGACCAAGGTAGGCGAAGCGCTGCCCGGTACGATCCGCGGCGATTTTGCCAGCCATACGCCTCTCAACCTGATTCACGGATCGGATTCACCCGAGAGCGCAGAAAGAGAAATCGCGAACTTCTTCGCTCCCGGCGAACTGAATGATTACAACAAAGCTATTGCGGCCTGGACCTGAACCGGGTCATTAATTACGGGGAATTATTTACGGGGGTAGATCATAATGTTGCCTGAACGCGAACTGACAGCGGCGGACCCGGATTACATCGGATTTATTCAAAGTGTCAACAAAAGCACGGGCATAGACCTGTCGCAGTACAAGGAAGCCCAGATGAAGCGGCGGCTTACAACGCTCCGCACGAAGAACGGATACCGCACCTTCGCGGACTTCTACTCCGCCATGATGAAGGACAAAGAGCTGTTCTACGAGTTCCTGGACCGGATGACAATTAACGTCTCCGAGTTCTGGCGCAACCCCAACCGGTGGGAAGTGCTGCGCGATGTAATCCTTCCGGAGCTTCTGACCCGCAGCAAGCGGCTTAAGCTGTGGAGCGCGGCCTGTTCGACCGGCGAAGAGCCTTACACGCTCGCTACTATACTGGCAGACAAAAAAATCCTCGCGGACTGCAGCATCGTGGCAAGCGACATTGACGACGGAGCGCTGGCGAAGGCCAAGCAGGGATTGTACCTGGAGCGTTCGCTTAAGGATGTCCCGCGGGATGTCGTGTCCCGGTATTTCACACCGCAGGGCGCCATGTACGAGATCAGCGATACGTTCAAGAAGAATATTGATTTCCGCAAGCAGAACCTGCTGCTGGACAAGTTTGACACCGGCTTTGATCTCATTATCTGCCGGAACGTTATGATCTACTTCACCGAAGAAGCGAAGGATAAGCTGTATCACAAATTTTCGGCCAGTCTCCGCCCGGGCGGATATTTGTTCGTCGGCAGCACGGAGCAGATTTTTACACCGGGCAAGTACGGATTCGAATCGACGGAGACTTTCTTCTACCGCAAAAAATAAGCTTCGGCCAGAACCAGCCTGATGCTTGATGCGGGTGTGGAGGTGGAGAGGTATACTTTCGTTCTTTGGCAGAGATACTAGTCATAGAATCGAGTTTAAAGGCGAAAGGTTGTACCCCATGGACAAAGTCAAGGTCTTCGACGCATACCGGCGCGGCTATATAACCGTCAAGGAATGCGGTCAAATTCTCGGTGTCGAGGAAGCTCAGCTGCTGCAGCTGCTTCGGCAGGAGGAAGCAAGGAACCCGTACAAGCTGCATGACCGGGTGATCGGTAGCTGAGGGCGATGCCCGCCTTCACTTCTGGCCGGATGCTTATAGATCGAGTATGCAGGCCGCCACACGCCGCCCCGCTCCGTAACCGGAGTTTCGGGCGGCGTTTGTCGTTCAGGAACATGAGGTCGGCCTGCTCTTCGCATTCTTGTCAAAATGGATTTCCCTATACTATAATGAGCAAAGGTCATTACGGATTTTAGCAGTTTACAGTTTGAAAGCGCGAAGGGGGAACGCAGCATGAGTTTACGTTATTTAACGGCAGGGGAGACGCACGGTCCCCAGCTGACGGCGATAATCGAAGGTCTGCCAAGCAATCTTACTTTGAATTTTGAGGAACTGAATTTTCAGCTTCAGCGGCGGCAGAAGGGATACGGCCGGGGCCGCCGGATGCAGATCGAGAAGGATACAGCGCAAATTGTCGGCGGTGTCCGCCACGGGAAGACGACTGGCGCTCCCGTAGCGCTTGTTGTGAAGAACAACGACTGGACCCACTGGCGTAATATTATGAATATCGAGCCGATTCCCGGTTCGGACGAAGAGAAGCGTCGCGTGAATCGGCCGCGTCCCGGCCATGCGGATCTGAACGGCGGCCTGAAATACAATCAGACGGATTTGCGCAATGTGCTGGAGCGTTCCAGCGCCCGCGAAACGGCTGCGCGTGTAGCCTGCGGCGCTGTGGCGCGTCAGTTCCTTGAAGCGTTCGGCGTGAAGATCGCCGGTCAGGTCATCCGGATCGGTGAGATCGAGGCTCCTGTCAGCGATTTGCCGATTGACGAGCTGATTGCCCGTACGGAGGAGTCTTCCGTCCGCGTAACGGACAAGGAAACCGAGAAGAAGATGGAAGCCTACATTGACCAGATCAAGGAAGAAGGCGATTCCATCGGAGGAATCGTGGAATGCATCGCGGTCGGACTGCCGGTCGGGCTCGGCACCTATGTGCAGTATGACCGCAAGCTGGACAGCGCCATTGCCGGAGCGGTCATGTCGATCAACGCGTTCAAGGGCGTTGAAATCGGCATCGGCTTTGAGGCGGGAACCCTGCGCGGCTCCCAGGTCCATGACGAGATCCTGTACGATCCGGCCCGGGGCTACCACCGGGGCAGCAACCGGCTCGGCGGCTTCGAAGGCGGCATGACGAACGGCATGCCCGTTGTGGTCCGCGGCGTCATGAAGCCGATTCCGACGCTGTACAAACCGCTGCAGAGCGTGGACATCGATACGAAGGAGCCGTTCACGGCTCAGGTCGAGCGTTCCGACGCCTGTGCGGTCCCTGCCGCATGTGTGGTCATGGAGAACGTGGTCGCCTGGGAATTGGCCAAGGCGTTCCTGGACAAGTTCGGCGGAGATTCCATGGAAGAAATCCGGGCCAATTACAACAATTACCTGGCCCAAGTGGAGAGCTATTAATATGCGGAGAATTCAGGTATCGCTCGGTGAGCGCTCGTATCCGATCGTGATCGGCTCCGGTCTGCTGGACGGAATCGCTGAATTATGCGGGGAGGCCGGATTTCCGGTCCGAAGTTCGCTGCTTGTGGTCAGCGACAACTCGGTGGCTCCGCTGTATTTGGACGGACTGACAGCCAAGCTGGAAGAAGGCGGCTACAAGGTTGTTACCCATATCATCCCGGCCGGGGAAGCCTCGAAATCGCTGACCGTCTATGAGGAGGTCATGACGACCGCTATCAAGGCCGGACTGGATCGCCATTCCGCCGTGCTGGCGCTCGGCGGCGGGGTTGTCGGAGATTTGGCTGGCTTTGTCGCCGCGACCTATATGCGCGGCATCGGCTTCCTGCAGATTCCGACGACGATTCTGGCGCATGACAGCAGCGTAGGCGGCAAAGTGGCGGTGAACCATCCCCTTGCCAAGAACATGATCGGAGCGTTCTATCAGCCCAAGATGGTCGTTTACGACCTTGATACGCTGGCGACGCTTCCGCCGCGTGATGTGCGTTCGGGGCTGGCGGAGGTCATCAAGCATGGTCTCATTCTGGACCGCGAGTTCGCCTACTGGTGCCGCGAGCATGCGGCTGAGCTGCTGTCACTTCAGCCGGAAGCGCTGGGCTATGCCTTGGAACGCGGGTGCGCGATCAAAGCGGATGTGGTCGGCGAAGACGAGCGGGAGCACGGACTCCGCGCGATTCTGAATCTGGGCCACACGATCGGACATGCGATCGAGGCGGTCGGCGGCTATGGCACGTTCCTGCATGGGGAAGCCATCTCCATCGGAATGGCGGGCTCCGCGCTCGTGGCGGCCAAGCTGGGCCGTCCGCAGTCGCTCTACGAGGAGACGGTGTCGATGCTGACGGCTCTGGAGCTTCCAGTAACGCTGCCCGCACAGTACAGTGTGGATGATATCATTGAAGCCATGATGCATGACAAGAAATTCAAGGAAGGCCGGATTACATTTATCGTGCCGGATGAGATCGGTGCCGTGAGTATTGTTGAAGGCGTCGAGGAATCCGTTATCAGAGAGGTTGTCGGCCAGCTGAAGAAGGAGGGAAGCCCATGGTGAACCGGGGCATCCGCGGCGCGACGACAGTCACCCGCAACGATGGAGAGGAAATTCTTCGCGAGACCGTACTGCTGCTGCGAGAAATGGTGGAACGCAACGACCTGGTTGCCGAAGACATCTGCAGCGTATGGATCACAATGACGACAGATCTGGATGCGGCTTTTCCGGCCAAGGCGATTCGGGAGATCGAGGGCTGGGAGCTTGTTCCCTTGATGTGCGCCATTGAAATTCCGGTCAAAGGCAGCCTGCCGAAATGCATCCGGCTGATGGTCCAGGTCAATACCGAGAAGAGCCAGAAGGAGATCCGCCACGTCTATTTGAACGAGGCGCAGCGTCTTCGTCCCGACTTGACGGAAAGCAAATAACAGAGTTCCGGCTTGAGTGCGGAACCTGCCCTCCTGAAATAATGGGGTTGTAAAAGAGCATAGCTATCATGTATAGTGATATCAGACGAGTGAAGCAGAGTTTAGAACAGTTTAGATGAGCTGAGAAGAGACGAGTATTTGGGAATTGGAACGGATGATCCGTGAGGGGATCTCCGCGCTTAGAATGTGGACACAGGTTCGCAGGGCGCGGAGGATGCTGCTTAATCCTTTTGCGCGTATTTTTCGAGTATATGCCATCATCCCCGCTCTTTTATACGCTTGCCTAACTAAACCTCTACTTCGGTAGAGGTTTTTCTGCATTTAGAGCCGTTTATGATTTCAGATTCCAAGGAGGAACGACAAATGACCAGTCCCAGCGTAGAGCAAGTGGTGTCCCTCGCCAGGCAGTACAATCTGATTCCCGTGGTCAAGCGAGTGCTGGCCGATATGGAGACGCCGATCCGGATCTTTCAGCGCTTCGCCAACCGCCGCAACGCCTTTCTGCTGGAAAGCGTGGAGGGGGGAATCCAGTGGGCACGCTACTCATTCATCGGAAGCGATCCGTTTCTGCTGATATCCGGTAAAAAAGGGGTTATCAACATCGAAATCGGCGGAGAGAAGAAGCAGTTGAAAGGCAAGCCGATCGAAGAGCTCAAGACGCTGCTCCGCTCTTATCGGAGCCCGAAGCTTCAGGATATGCCGCCGTTCACAGGTGGGGCGATCGGATTCTTCGGTTACGATCTGCTGCAATATTATGAGAAGCTGCCGGCGCATGCCAGCGACGATCTGAAGATGGACGACATCCGCTTCATGTTCTGCGACCGGATCATCGTGTTCGATCATGTGAAACAGCAAATACTGCTGGTTGGCAACCTTCATATCAAGGACGGCGACAGCGACGATGACATCCGTGCGAATTATGCCAAGCTGAACGACAATCTGGAAGCGCTGGCCGATGAGCTTCACAAGGATGGACCGAGGGAGAATATGAACCGGCACAGCATCCCGCAGGACATCGATCTCGGCGACATCCACTCCAATCTGTCGAAAGAGCAGTTTATCAGCAACGTCGAGCAAGCCAAGGAGTACATCCGGGCGGGCGATATTTTCCAGGTGGTGCTCTCCCAGCGCTTCCATATCAACACCGAAGTATCACCGCTGCATGTGTACCGGATGCTTCGCACGCTGAATCCGTCACCTTATATGTATTATCTGAAAATGGATGAGGAGATCATCGTCGGCACATCGCCGGAAGCACTGGTCAAGGTAGACGGCAGCGAGGTCAAGACTCGCCCAATCGCCGGAACGCGGCCTCGCGGCGTGAACGAGCAGCAGGACCGCGAGCTTGCCGAAGAGCTTCTGGCCGACGAGAAGGAAAGAGCCGAGCATCTGATGCTCGTCGACCTTGGGCGCAATGACCTGGGCCGGGTCTCCGAGTTCGGCACAGTTAAATGCGACACGTTCATGGAGATCGAGAAATACTCCCATGTTATGCATCTGGTATCCAACGTATCCGGCAAGCTGCGCCAGGATAAAGATTTCTTCGATGCCTTTCTCTCCTGTCTGCCGGCCGGCACCGTCTCGGGAGCGCCGAAGCTTCGCGCCATGGAGATTATCGCCGAGCTGGAGCGGGAAGCGAGAGGCGCCTATGCCGGAGCAATCGGCTACTTAGGATTCTCGGGCAATATGGATTCCTGTATCACAATCCGGACGATCATCTTCCGCAAAGGTAGGGCATATGTGCAGGCGGGAGCAGGCATCGTATGGGACTCGGTACCGGAGAAGGAATATGACGAGACGGTCAACAAGGCGAAGGCCATGCTGAAAGCGATCCGGATGGCTGAAGCCATGTTCCCGCAGGAGAAGAACGCCGGCGGCAGCATCAATCAGGATTACTTGTACGAATATACACCGTAAGGAACTGGCCTTAACGGACGTTAGTGCGGGTTGAACGGGGTAATAATCCAAAATCGGGGGGAGAAGACTCAGATGGACAGCAGCGCGAATCAGTTGGTCCAGTCCGGAATAGCCGGACTGATCGAAGGCAAGGATTTAACACGGGAGCAGGCGCGTGATATTATGGGCGTCATCATGGAAGGGGCCGCCACCCAGGCACAGATCGGTTCGCTCCTTACCGCTTTGCGGATCAAGGGCGAGACGGTGGAGGAGATCACCGGCTTCGCGGAGGCGATGCGGGGCTTCAGCATGCATGTGGCGGCCGAGAACGCCCAACTGCTTGATACATGCGGAACAGGCGGATCGGGGATTCATAAATTGAATATCTCCACCATCTCGGCGATCATCGCGGCGGCGGCTTCCGTACGTGTCGCCAAGCACGGCAACCGTTCCGCATCGGGACGGACCGGCAGCGCCGACGTGCTGGAAGCGCTCGGCGTTAACATTTCGCTGGATGCGGAGCAGGCGAAACGCTGCCTGGACGATATCGGCATCTGCTTCCTGTTCGCGCAGCTGTACCATCCGTCCATGAAGCATGCAGCGGCCCCGCGCCGGGAGCTTGGCGTCCGGACCGTATTCAATATGCTCGGTCCGCTGACGAACCCCGCCGGCGCTGACAGGCAGCTGCTCGGGATCTATGACCGGAGCAAGACGGAGACCGTCGCCACGGTGCTGAAGGAGCTCGGCTCCAAGCGGGCTCTCGTCGTTAGCAGCAATGAGGGCTTGGATGAAATCAGCATCTCAGGTCCGACTCAGGTGTCGGAGCTGCGTGACGGCGAAGTCACAACCTATGAAATCACCCCTCATGATCTCGGACTTCCCTGCCATCCGCTTGAGGATGTTCTGGGCGGCGGACCGGAAGAGAACGCGGCCATTATTCGTTCCGTTCTCGCCGGAGATAAGACTCCGTACCGGGATATTGTGCTTGCCAATGCAGGCGCCTGCATTTATGTAGCAGGGCTTGTGGACAGTCTGGCGGACGGTGTCCGGAAGGCCGCCGAGACGATCGATTCGGGCGCTGCAGCCCGCAAACTGGAACAGCTAATAGCGGTAACGGAGGAGCTTAAACATGTATCTCGATAAAATTGTGGCAACCAAGATCAAGGAAGTGGAAGAGCTTAGCAGAACCTTCTCCATAGCGGAGGCTGAGAAGGGGATCGCAGAGCTCCCGGCAACCCGGGGGTTCCGGCAGGCGCTTACAGCGAAGCGGAAGCGGGAGATCGGACTGATCGCGGAGGTGAAGAAGGCTTCGCCTTCCAAAGGGCTGATCCGGGAGGACTTTCATCCAGTGGAAATCGCCAAGGCTTATGAAGAAGGCGGGGCCGACTGCCTGTCTGTCTTGACAGATACCCCTTATTTTCAGGGGAGCGGTGATTATCTCCGGCAGGTGCGGGAGGCGGTGAGCCTTCCGCTGCTCCGCAAGGACTTCATCATTGACGAGAAGCAGATTTACGAAGCCCGTCTGCTGGGTGCAGACGCCGTGCTGCTGATCGCAGCCATCCTGACTCCGGCCGTGCTCTCATCCTTCGCGGACACCGCTGCATCCTTGGGGCTTGATGTGCTGCTGGAGGTTCACGTCAGCACGGAGCTCGAACGGATTCTGGAGACCGGGACCGCAGAGAAGCCCCATGTGCTGCTCGGGGTCAACAACCGGAATCTGCATACATTCGAGACTTCGCTCAGCGCAACTGCGGAGCTTGCGAAGCTGGCCCCTGCAGGTGTGCCGCTCATCAGCGAGAGCGGAATCGCCGGGCCGGAGGATATTTCGTTCCTGAAGACAGCGGGAGCGTCAGGCGTGCTTGTCGGCGAGTTCTTCATGCGCCAGAATGACGTGCGTCAAGCGGTAGACAATCTGCTCGGCCCGGTTCCCGGGCGCGCAGGGAGCCGCAGCCATGACTGAAGCGCAGGTAAAAATCTGTGGACTTCAGGACGTTGAAGTGCTAAAATCTATGTTACGATTGCCGGTGGATTATATCGGGCTGGTCTTTGCACCGAGCCGTCGGCAGATTACGGCTGAACGCGCCTCCGAGCTGGTCTCCCTGCTGAAGGACTGGGGAACCGGCAAGCCGCCTCTCGCCGCAGGAGTGTTCGTGAATCCCGACCTGGAAGAGCTGGGCGACGTGCTATCGCGCGTACCTCTCGGCGTCATTCAACTGCATGGCAGTGAATCGCCCGCCTTCTGCCAGGAGGTCAAGACCGCATTTCCCGACGTACAGGTATGGAAGGCGCTGCCGGTAAGCGCAGATGGAGAAGAGAAGCATGGCGGTCCGATGGAGAGCTATGCCGGGACGGTGGACGCGGTGCTGCTAGATACGTACGACCCCGCACAAGCGGGAGGCTCCGGACGGACCTTCGCCTGGAACCAGGTTCCGGCATACCGGAAACGGGCGCAGGAGATAGGCGTGCCGCTCTTCGTGGCAGGCGGACTGACCCCGGACAATGTCGGAGAGCTGCTTGCGGATTATGGCCCTGACGGCGTTGATGTATCCAGCGGAGTGGAGACCGAAGGAATGAAGGATATTGCCAAAATTACGGCTTTTATAGAAAGGGTGAAGCAATCATGATACAAGTGCCTGACGTGAATGGACGTTTCGGGCCTTTCGGCGGACGCTTCGTTCCCGAAACCCTTATGAATGCATTGATTGAACTGGAGGAAGCATACGCGAAATTCTCTGCCGATCCGGAATTTCAGCAGCAGGTCGCATACTTGCTCAAGCAGTACTCCGGACGTGAAACGCCGCTGTATTACGCCGAACGTCTTAGCGCGCATCTTGGGGGAGCCAAGATTTATCTGAAGCGCGAGGATCTGAATCATACCGGTGCCCACAAAATCAACAATGCGATCGGACAGGCGATCCTGGCGAAAATGATGGGCAAGAAGAAGGTCATTGCCGAGACCGGAGCAGGCCAGCATGGCGTCGCGACAGCTACTGTCGCCGCGCTGCTCGGGATGGAATGCAAGGTATTCATGGGCGAGGAAGATACGCGCCGCCAGCAGCTCAATGTCTTCCGCATGAAGCTGCTCGGCGCTGAAGTCGTATCGGTCACTTCCGGATCGCGAACCTTGAAAGATGCGGGCAACGAAGCGCTCCGCTACTGGGTCAGCAACGTGGAAGACACTTTCTACATCCTTGGTTCAGCGGTAGGTCCGCATCCGTATCCGATGATGGTCCGCAACTTCCAGCGCATCATCGGCGACGAGACCCGCCGTCAGATTCAGGAAGCCGAAGGCCGTCTGCCGGATCTGCTTGTTGCTGCCGTCGGCGGCGGCAGCAACGCCATCGGGATGTTCTACCCGTTCCTGGAGGACGAAGCGGTAGGCATGATCGGCGTTGAGGCTGCAGGTAAGGGTGTCGACACCCCGTTCCATGCCGCAACCATGAGCAAAGGCAGCCACGGCGTCTTTCAGGGCTCCATGAGCTATCTGCTGCAAGACCAGTACGGACAGGTCATCGAGGCTCATTCCATCTCGGCCGGTCTGGATTATCCGGGCGTTGGTCCGGAGCATTCCTATCTCAAGGATATCGAGCGGGTTCAATATGTGCCGATTACCGACCAGGAGGCGCTGGACGCCCTCAAGCTGCTCTGTGTGACGGAAGGCATCATTCCGGCTCTTGAATCCGCGCATGCCGTCGCCCAGGTTGCGAAGATCGCCCCTACGCTGGCCAAGGATAGCATCGTCGTGATCTGTCTGTCCGGCCGGGGCGACAAGGACGTTGAATCGATCATGGCCTACACGGAAGGGGAAGGTTTGAAATGACGACTGAAACGACGAACCGCATGGATCTGGCGTTCCGAAGCCTGAAGGAGCAGGGCAAAACGGCGCTGATTCCGTTTCTGACGATAGGTGATCCCGATCTCGAGACGAGCCTTGCCATTATTGCAGAGCTTGAAGCCGCCGGCGCCGATATGGTAGAACTCGGTGTGCCTTATTCTGATCCATTGGCAGACGGACCGGTCATTCAGCGCGCTTCCGCCCGGGCACTGCGCGGCAATATCCATTTGCGGACCTGCATGGAGGCAGCGCGCAGAGCCCGCGAGTCGGGAAGCCAGCTTCCCTTTATCCTCTTCACCTACTACAATCCCGTACTGCAGTTGGGACTTGATACTTTCTTCGCTGAGCTGAACGATCATGAGATCAGCGGTTTGATCATCCCGGACCTTCCGGTCGAGGAGTCGGAGGATCTGCGACGCCGCAGCCGCGAGGCCGGAATCAATCTGATTCCGCTCGTCGCACCGACATCCAGCGAGCGGATCGCGAAGATTGTGGATGGCGCAAGCGGATTCGTCTACTGCGTGTCTTCACTGGGCGTGACTGGAGAGCGGGCGTCCTTCCATCAGGATGTGGACCGGTTTATCGAATCGGTCCGTCAGGCGACCGATCTGCCGGTAGCTGTCGGATTCGGCATCTCGACGCCGGAGCAGGTTGCCCGGTTCGCGGGAATTTGTGACGGCGTCGTGGTGGGCAGCGCCATTGTCCGCAAAATCGAAGAGGTGATCTTCCTGCTTCAGGATCCGACGAAGCGCGGCGACGGGCTGTTGCAAATCCGGGATTTTGTGGCACAATTAAGACCGTAATCATTGAAACATTGACATCAGGATGATCAATTCCGAAGGAAAGAGGACCGTTCATGAACCCGAAACCGCATATTGTAGACCTTCCGGTATACAAGCCGGGCAAGCCCATTGAAGAAGTGAAGAAGGAATATGGGCTTGAGAAGGTCATCAAGCTAGCCTCTAACGAGAACCCGTACGGCTCTTCTCCAAGCGCCAAAGCCGCCATTATGGCCGAGCTGGACAATCTGTATCTGTATCCCGACGGCTCCTCCGTGGATCTCACTGCCGCCCTGGCTTCACATCTGGGCGTCAAGAGCGAGAACATCATCTTCGGCTGCGGCTCCGATGAGATTATCGCGCTGATCGCCCGCGCGTTCCTGATGCCCGGCGACGAGAGCATTATGGCGGACCAGACCTTCTCCGTGTACAAGAGCAATGCGGACATCGAAGGAGCGGTCAGTATCGAGGTGCCGCTTCTGAACGGGACGCATGATCTGGCCGCCATGCTGGCCGCCGTCTCGGACAAGACGAAGGTCATCTGGATATGCAACCCGAACAACCCGACGGGAACCTTCGTTCCTGAACCGGAGCTGAGATCGTTCCTGGACGCGGTTCCCGGGCAGGTAATGGTTGTGCTGGACGAAGCCTATTTCGAATATGCGACCGATTTGTCTTATCCGGACGGCATCAAGCTGCTGGACCGGTATCCTAATCTGGTTGTGCTTCGTACATTCTCCAAGATTTACGGACTGGCAGCACTGCGTATCGGATACGGAATCGGAAATCCCGGAATCATCAGACTGATCAATCAGGTGCGCGAGCCGTTCAATACATCCCGCATCGCTCAGGCAGCAGCGCTTGCATCATTGGGAGACCAGGAATATGTGCAGGAGTGCCGAAAGCTTAACGCAGGCGGCAGATTACAGCTTCAGGCCGAGTTTCAGCGTCTGGAATTGATCCATTTCCCCTCGCAAGGCAATTTCATCATGGTGGATGTGCGCGTTCCGGCCACGGAGATTTTCGAGAGCCTGCTGCGCAAAGGCGTGATCGTCAGAGCCGGACACCGGCTGTATCCGACATGGATACGGGTTACCGTAGGTTCCCGGGAACAGAATAAGGCCTTTATCGCAGCGCTCGAGGCCGCGCTGATAGAGCAGGGAGTCCGGGTTTAGCCGGACCCCTGCAAGCACTTTACAGAAGGCGAGATGTTGGAACGACATGACGACTAAAATTTCTATATTCGGCGTCGGGCTGATCGGCGGTTCCCTGGCGCTCTGCTTCAAGGGCAAGCCGGGAATAACCGTCGTCGGACATGCCCACAGGCCGGAATCGGCCGACAAATATGTGAGCAGAGGCGTGGTGGACAGTGCGACGCTGTCCTTTGAGGAAGCCGCGCTGGATTCGGACTTTATCTTTTTATGCGTACCGGTAGGAATGCTGGAAGGATACATGGAACGCCTGAGCAGGCTTCCATTGAAGAAGGGCTGCATCATTACGGATGTGGGCAGCACGAAGGGGAGTATTGCAGACTGCGCGCAGGCGCTAGATCTGCAGGACGTACACTTCATCGGCGGACATCCCATGGCCGGGTCGGAGCGTTCCGGCGTGGAAGCGGCCTCGTCGCTTCTGTTCGAGAATGCGTATTACGTGCTCACTCCGCCTCCCGGCGTGTCCGAGGAGGCTTACGAAGCGCTTAAGGCGCTGCTGGTACATACGAAAGCCCAGATCGTCCGGCTGGACCCCCACAGGCATGATGAAATCGTGGGAGCCATCAGCCATCTTCCCCATATTATCGCCGTTGCTCTGGTGAACCAGGTTCACGGATATGACAGCGAAGATTCGCTGTACAGCACGCTTGCCGCCGGGGGATTCCGCGACATTACACGGATCGCTTCCAGCGAGCCTGTGATTTGGCGGGATATTCTACTGAACAACCGTTCTGTAATGCTTCAGCTGTTGAAGGACTGGAACGAGGAAGTGTCGGAATTCGTGAGCATGCTGGAAACCGGAGACGGAGAGGCGATCGAGAAGGCTTTTGAGGAAGCAAGCGGATTCCGCAACCGGCTCCCGGAGCGCCGCAAGGGAATGATCACACCTCTGTTCGACCTGCATATCGACGTTCCCGATCACCCAGGCATCATCGGCCGGATTGCGACGGAACTGGGCGACCAGGGCATCAATCTCAGCAATGTGCAGATTATCGAGAGCCGCGAGGATGTGCCGGGAATAATGCGGCTGTCCTTCCGTCAGGAGAGCGATATGGAGCGGGCCAAGGAGCTGCTGCAGCGGCGTGATTATACGGTGTATGTGTAAGACAACATATGTGTAAGTCAGCAAATGAAGCCGGGCGGATGCCCGGCTTTTTTAACTGTTGAGTGAAGTGCGGGCGCGATGCCTGTGGGATTACATCTCCCATGTATAGAGCATCTTAGATCTGGTCCCCAGCCAAACGAGTTGCGATCACGGCCCAAAGGACAAAAAAAAAGACCGCTTTCAGAAAGCGGCCCTTGCTCATTTAGAGCAACAGTTTTGGATAGGAGTGGAGAGAAACCATACTGTACTTTTATTATATGTATCCGTTTACAATTTGTCAACGCTTTCAAGGAAAAAAACTCAAAAAAAATTTCTGCTTATTACTTATCATGCCTATGAACGGAAGAATTGGATGATTCAAGTAGAGATTTTCTTTATCGGAATATATCCTAGGGACCGAAGAACGGGTTGTTTCTCTAGACGGAACGGGCTTTTATTCGGAGAAAAAGTCGGAAAGAGTCGCCTATTCCTGGCGCCTGAACTCTATTAATGTCTTTGCCTACCGAATTGTGGTACAATAGGAAAGGTATTTTTACAGAGTTTAAGATTATTCATGTGCATTTCAGAATCTAAACATCTGTTCCGATGAATATACATAGAAACCGAATGTGTGAAATCGCAACCCATTATTTTCAGAAATAGCCGCAACCTTTGGAACCCGGCAGGGTATATATAGACATCAGCCGGGAAATGACGTGCGATGGCGAGGAGGACCACACCCACCATGACGGATTCCCAATTGATCCAGCTTATTAAGCAAGGCGATACCGAACTGTATTCCGAACTTATGCGCAGATATCAGCGCAAGATATTGGCTTTCGTATATCATATGTTGAAGAATTCCCAGATGGAGCTGATCGCGGAGGATCTCTGCTCCGAGACTTTCTACAAAGCTTTCCGAAGTCTCCATTCCTTCCGCGAAGTCGATGCTTCTTTCTCAACTTGGCTGTATACGATCGCCCGCAACACCGTACTCAGCGAGCTGCGCAAGAACAGAACTGGCAGCGTATCTCTTGAAGAAAGCGGATATACGCCTGTGGCACCTATGGAAGTGGCCCCGGAGCAGGCTGTTCTGCGCAACGAGAGAATGAATCTGGTCCGCAAAGCGATCAACAATCTGCCTGAGAAGCAGAGATCGGCGTTGATCTTGCGTGAATATGACCAGATGGACTACCAGGAGATCGCCACGATTCTGGACCAGAGCGTAAGTTCGGTCAAATCGCTGCTCTTCCGCGCACGAAGCAGTGTGAAGCTGCAGCTTGAGTCTTACTTCTACGAGCCTGCCTACGAGGAGCGGGCAGAGAGGATGAACAATTAATGAATTGTAGAGAAGCGCAGAGACTGATACCGCTTCTTGAAGATTTTCCGAAAGGATCTCCGGAAGTGGAAGCTTTCATGCGGCATGTCTCTGGCTGTTCCTATTGTACGGCGGAATGGGAGTTATGGCAGGAGAGCAGTCGGCTGATCCGTGAGATGAAGACAGCAGTCAGCGATGAGCGGGCCGAGGCGATCAATGCCAGGGTTATGGAACGGATTTACCTGGAGAGCCCTTGGCTGATGCCCGGTGACGGCAAATCGCCGGGACGGCCTGGCATTTTCCGCAGACGCATCAGTATGTGGATAGCCTGCTTTCTGGCGGTATTCTTGTGTAGCTTCCTCTATTTTGCAATATTCCAGACACCGGACAATACATCCATGGCACAGACCGGGATTGTACCTACCGGAGTCGCCGGTTCGCCGGGAAACTGGGAATCAGTCTATCCGGTGTCATCGGGTGCGACAGAAATTATCGAGCCGCTGGTCGTCAGCATGGACCCGACACATCCTCAATACTGGATGATTCTGTCCAGTCTGGGCGTTTGTCTGTCCATTGTATCGCTGACCCGGCTTAATCGTTACCGCAGGCATTGAAAGAGCTCTCCTTGGCCCAAGGAAGAGCTCTTTGCTGTTCATTTGGGTTCATCCATGATAAAGTTAGTTAAAAAATAGGGGAAGGGATGGGAGTTCTCATGTTGATTGGCTTGATACGCCATGGACAGACCGATTGGAATGTCGTTGGCCGCATTCAGGGACAAAGCGATATTCCGCTGAACGCCGAAGGCCGGAGACAGGCTCATATGCTGGCAGACCGGCTTCTGGAGGAGCATTACCGCTGGGACTGCTGCATTACAAGCGGACTGTCGCGCGCTCAGGAGACCGGCGAGATCATTGCGGCGAAGCTCGGCATCCCCCTTCTTGAGCCTGACAGCCGCATACGCGAGCGTGCCTATGGTCAGGTCGAAGGGCTTACGGCCGCAGAACGCGAGTCCAAATGGGGCAAGGAGTGGAATCTTCTGGACCTTGGGCAGGAGAAGGATCACGAGCTTCAAGCCCGCGCCCTGGCCTTTATGGAGGATCTGTCAGCCAATAATCCGGAGAAGAGCATTCTCGTGGTTTCCCACGGCGGATTTCTGGCGCAGCTGTACACAGCTCTGTACAAAGACAAATATACCGAACGCATTGGCAACCTTTCCCTGACCATATTGGAAAAGAAGGAAAAAGACTGGAATCCTCTGCTGTACAACTGTACCCGCCATATTCTGCAAAACCAGCCGTAACCCGAAAAAATTCGGGTTATTTTTTTTGCGGAAACTGGAATAAAAAAAGCCAGCATTCCCATAATGGTATTAAAACAGCGAGGCGATGTAGATGAATCTGGCGGATATGCTGAGCTATGCGGACATGAGCCAGCTTACGGCCATTGCGGGCCGGTACCAGTGTGAATGCAGGCCGAACTCGAAGCGGGATCTGATTCAGACGCTGCTCCACACGCTGGGCAGCAGGGACTTTATGGACGACCAAATCAGAGATTGCTCGCTTTCGGATTTACGGTTTTTGAACACTCTCCTGTTTGATGAAAGAGGTTATCTGGCGTTGGAGGATTTACTGGCCGCTGCCCGGGCCGCGGCTTTCGAGACGCCTGATTCGCGCGGCGGCAGTTATCGCGATACCGTGAACCGCTTCAAGAACGGCGGCTGGCTCTTTAACGGAACATCCCAACAGACGAGGTATTTGTTCCGGGTTCCCGGAGATCTCAAGGAAAGATTTCGCGATGCCTTGGCGATCCGAATCCGGGAAGGGCTGCATGAATGCGGCGAGCCCGAAATGTACCGGGAAGAGAGCGGTCTTGTGGCTGCTGATCTCCTGACACTGCTTCGTTTCGTCATGGAGAACGAGCCCGAGATCAGCACGGAAGGCTCTATGTACAAGAGAAGCCAGCAGCAGCTCATGAACGCGCTGCACATCCCCGAACCGCTGCTGTCCAAAGGCGGCTGGCGGTTCGGCTACGGCAGAGCATGCGAGTTTTATCCGCCCCGGCTGGCGCTCCTGTACGATTATGCCAGACACCGCCGCTGGATCGCCGAAGAGGGGCCGCGGCTCCGGCTGACGCCCGGCGGCTGTCTTGTTCTGGAAGAAGCAAAAGCTGAATCCATGTTGCAGATTTTCTCCTTTTGGTTAAGACTTTATAAAGGTGCTATTCCAAATCTTACATCGCTCGTCTATTGGGTCGGCGTTGCTGCGGGAGAATGGGTGACCGTAGAGTCGCTGAACGCCTCGCTGGGCTGGCTGATCAAGCCGTTCTATTACGACGATGCGAGTTCGATCATGGAGAAGCGAATCCTTCGTATGATGCTGCATCTGGGCATGCTTAGAGCGGGGGAGACGGCAGCGGGAGCCGCCGTTAAAATGACGGCATGGGGGCTGGAGAAGGCGGTAGTCAACAAACCGGTCCTGATTTAGCCGTACCATGCGGCATGTATCCCTTGCACTCCATAAGCCCGCCTGAATGTCAAAAGGAGGGGGATTACTTGCGGATTGCGTATGGAGCCTACATACCTCAGCTTCATCCATCCGTCTTTACGGCCGCAGGAGCGAAGATCATAGGCGACGTCAAGGTTGGCGCCGGCTCGACCATATGGTTCAACACCTTGCTTAAGGGGAAATATCGCTCCAGTTGTCATCGGCGAACGCTGCAATATTCAGGATGAAGCCGCCGGTCATGCAGGCGACGGACTTCCGCTGATATCAGTATCCTGACGCGGGATAATTATCCACGGCAGCCGTTATAGGCAGAGGCTCATTCATAGGAATGGGCGCCATAGTGTTGAACGGTGCGACGGTTGGTGAATATGCTTTAATAGGAGCCGGTTCCGTTGTAACCGAGAACAAGGTGATTCCCCCATACACCTTTCCCTCGAAACCCCTGCCATATTCATACGGGAACTGATGGAACAGGATCTGGAGCGGATGGCCCGGACTTCGGCCAGCTACGTTGAGCTTGGGAAAACATATGCAGAAACATTAACAGCGGAGGTGTATTCGAATGGACAAAATGAAGGCAACCTATGAAGTGATGTTAGGGCTCGCGGCAGAAATGGTGTGGGACGAAGCGCTGCGCAAGCGCCGGTGCGACATCTTGTACCGGGAGATTGACACGGCGCTGGCCATGGGAGACGAAACGGCATTCCGGAATCTTACCGAGGAACTTAAAAGCCTGGCATAGGGGTCGAGAAGCGCGAAGGCGCTTACCTCCCGTTTAAAATAGGAGTGGACATATAGCGACCTGCCTGGGCTAACAGGCGGGTCTTTATAATGACTACAAACATTCAGGAGGTTCAGAAGGCGCGGCTTGCGAAACAAAAAGCGGAACAGTAGAATAGAACGTATAGGACGAACCTGATCGGATTATACGGTCAGGTTTTTATTTGAGCAGGGAGGAGTAAAGGAGTGTCGAATGCTGTGCTCATTATGGACAAGGTGCTGGCAAGCCGGCCTTTTGTCTGGATTTTGCTGGCGGTCAATACGCTGGGAACGATTTACGGTTACATATGGTATGGCAATCAGTTGGCTTATACGGCAGGGAATTACCCCGCCTGGCTCCTTCCGTTCGTACCGGACAGTCCGACAGCCAGCCTGTTCTTCACATTGGCGCTGGTGCTGTTACTGTACCCTCCCCGTACCGCCTGGGGCGTTGCGGTTCGGGCGCTGGTGGAGGCGCTGGCTGTTGTAACTTCGGTGAAATACGGAATTTGGGCCGTTATGATTATTGTCGCAGGCGGATATCAGGGCGGAAACCTTGATTGGCAGGATTGGATGCTGATGGCCTCGCATGCCGGAATGGCTGTGGAGGCACTGCTGTACGCCAGATTTTTTCATTGCCGAAAAATGATTCCGCTCGCGCTGCTCTACACCCTGCTCAACGATACGATGGACTACGGCTTCGGTATTTACCCGTGGCTTCCGTCGACGCTCACGGACGATGTCCCGCAGGTGCGCAATTTCACCTTCCTGCTGACGCTGCTGAGCGCTTCCGCCGCGTGGTTGGCGGCAGAAGCCTCGGCGCGTCGGAATCTCCAAAGGCGCAGCCGCATGTTCTAGACCCTGTCCCACTGCATAAGATGAAGGCAGGAGGGATGTCTCATGCGGCGGAGAATATGGGGAATAATGCTGGCGTTGGGAGTGCTGCTTGTGCCGCCGGTACTTACGGTTACGGCAAGCACGGCTAATGCGTCGGATTTGAGCGGATTTGCGACCTCGGACAAGTCATTGCAAACTTTGGAATCCGTTGCTTCTGAACCGAAGAAGGCTACGGACGGGAGCGCGGAACAACCCGCCCAGCGTCTTGAGGATATGACGGAAGCTCTGTACCGTTACGCATCGGAAGGCGATGTCAATAAAGCCAGGGAAACGGCGGAGGCTGTCTCGGCTTTGTTCGCGTCGTCCTCCTTTGGAGACCGGACTTCGGTGGAAGGAATCAACGCCCTGTCCGGTGCGATCATTGACATGAAGACTGCGATGAATGCGGTCAATCTGCAGCCCGACCGGTGGATAGCTGCTGCGGCCCGGCTAAGGCTGGCTGTGAACAGCCTGAATCATGCCCGGCAGCCGATGTGGATGCAGTATTACAAGCTGATGCTGGAGGATTTGAAGGAGATGGGAGGCAGTGCGTCGGCAGGTGATACGGCCGGCTGGACAACCGCTCTGAAGAGCCTGAGACAGCGGTATGACCTGATCCGTCCGGCGGTTCTGGTCGCGAGGAGAGAAGTGGAGGTCAACCGGTTCGATGCGTGGCTCTCCTTCGCAGAGGGACTTGGAGCGGGCGAACCCGCCCCTGGGCGGGAAGAGCGGGTTGGCGCCGTTTCGCATGGAAGAGAGGCCGTGCGCGCGTTGTTCGGCAAGGAGAAAGATGAGCCGACGCTGTCGACACCGCTTGCTCCGATTAATTACGGATTGGCAGGCTGGCTCGCCGGAGGGTTCATTTTGGCAGCTCTGGCTTATACCGGCTTCCGGAAGTACAAAGGCGAGCGGGACCGGTGGAATCCGCTGTAGCGGTTCCTAAAGGCTGGAAGAGCGATAACGGAGATTCAGTCGGTGAAAGTCTCTTACCTTGCAGACAGCTTCCGTTTCAGAATGCCAGTCTCTAAGACAAACTTTCAGACGAACTTCAAGACAAGCCAAAACCGGCCGCAGGGACCGGTTTTGGCTTGTCTTGGCTTTAGGCTTTAGCTTTAAGCTGAAAGCCTCACTCTTCACGGAAGCCTTCTCCGTGTACGTCATGCACATCGCTTATAATTACGAAGGCTCTGGGATCGACCGATCTGACCAGCTGGTTGAGGCGGCGGATTTCCTGCCTGGAAACGACGCAATAGGCGGTATACTTGGACATTTTCGAGTATGCGCCTATGGAAGGGATCAGGGTGACCCCGCGTTCCATATCTCTCGTGATCAGATCCGCGATTTCCTCTCCGTGATCGCTGATGATCATAAAAGCTTTGGCGGCATACGCGCCTTCCTGAATGAAATCGATCACCCGGGAGGCAATAAATACAGCTACCAGCGTATAGAGGATTTTTTCCTTAGGTATGTAGAGCAGCGAAGAGCCGATAATGATGACATCGGTCACCAGAATGATCTGCCCCATGCTCCAGCCGAACTTCCGGCTTAATATGCGGGCGACAATATCAACGCCGCCGGTTGTTCCGCCGAAGCGGAAGACGATCCCAAGGCCCAGCCCGAGCGTAACCCCTGCATAGAGCGATGCCAGAATAAAATCATGCTCGGTCTGAAAGGGGGCGATCCATCCATGGGAAATCAGCCGCTCAAACAACCAGAGAAAGAATGACAGCGAGCCGATCCCTACGCCGGTATAGACGATTTGACTCGATCCCAGCATTTTCCATCCGAGCAGAAACAGCGGAAGGTTCAGCAGCAGGGTTGTCAGAAAGACCGGAATGCCGAAGCCGTAATTAAGCAGGATGGTTATCCCGGTAACCCCGCCTTCCATCAGCTGATTGGGAATAATGAAATATAAGAGTGCAAAAGCATATACCGCAGTCCCCAGCATGATTGGTGCGGTTGTCTTGAGGATGGGTTTGAGTTTTTCGAATTTCATGGGTTCCTCCGTGAGCCGTAATACCGGCAGTTTTTCTCCGATTGCGAAAAAGTATACTTTATTGAAGATAAACCAGATTCAAAAAAGGTTTGTCTTCAAAACGTCTTTACGATAACATAGGGGCAAACGAAAAGGCAATATGCGCCAGGTGAAGGGAGCGTAAGATATGGAGAAAAGTCTTGCTGAAATCCAGCGCGAAGTCGACGCTTATATCTCCCAATTCAAAGAAGGTTATTTCAGTCCCCTCTCCATGCTTGCGCGCATGTCGGAAGAAGTCGGGGAGCTTGCCCGGGAGGTCAATCATTCCTTCGGCGAGAAGCCGAAGAAAAAGGACGAGCCCGAGAATTCCATAGAGCTGGAGCTTGGCGATATTCTCTTCATCACCGTATGCTTCGCCAACTCGCTCGGCATTGATCTGACGCAGGCCATGGACAAGGTCATGCATAAATTCAACACTCGAGATGCGGAGCGCTGGACGAAGAAGAACGCGGAGTAAGCCCAAAGCATATGCTGTAACATATGACGGAGGGTGGTAAGCATGAATCCGGGAGAATATGTGAAAGAGGCATACCGGTACATCCTGCGGAGCGATTTCGAGGAAGCGATCCAATGTTTTGAGGCCGCCATCGCGGCCGATCCGCATGACCCGGAGGTCCGCTACCGCTGCTCGATTACGTATGCCCGTAACGGGCGGCTGGAGAAGGCAGCCGAGCACGCCAAGGAAGCAGTGAAGCTGGACGGAGCCAAACCGGAGTACAGGCTTCACCTCCAGCATCTGCAGGCCATGATGCATGTCCAGGAGGCCAAAGTGCTGCTTGAAGAGGAGACGGGCCCGGGCAGCAATCCGTACCGGCCTGTCACGCTGCTGCAGGAAGCCGTCAGGCTGGACCCGCTGTACGGCGACGCCTATGTCTGGCTTGCCATTGCGCACAGCCGGATGAATGAGCATCTTCCGGCTATCGCAGCCATGAAAGAGGTCATCGCTCTGCATCCCGGTGACGAAGGACTGAAAGCATTAATGAAGGATCTTCAGAAATCGCTGCGGCTGTATATGCAGTAACCAAACGACGGACGAAAGCGGGGGCTAAAGACAAATGGACAAGAGAATCAGAGTGGTAGTATCAGGAGCAGGCGGAAGAATGGGCAAGGAGGTCGTCAAGCTGGTGCTTCAGGACGAAGAGCTGGAATTGGCCGCCGCTGTGGACCGTTCCTCCATGGGAATTGACGCGGGATCTCTTGCGGGACTTCCCGAAGCGGGAGTCACGGTAACAGATGATTTGGACGCCGCTTTGTCTGCCGGGGCCGACGTACTCGTTGACTTCACGGTTCCGCAATCCGCATTCAACAACACGACAGCGGCGATCCGCCATGGAGTGCGGCCGGTCATCGGTACGACCGGCTTCACGCCGGAGCAGATCGCAGAGCTGGACAAGCAGTGTCGGGAGCAGGGCATAGGCGGACTGATCGCTCCGAACTTCTCGATCGGGGCCATTTTGCTTATGAAGTTTGCCGCTCAGGCGGCGAAGTACTTCCCACACCTTGAAATCATCGAGTATCATGGAGATCAGAAGCTTGATGCGCCTTCCGGAACCTCGATCAAGACGGCTGAGATGATTGCGGAGGTCCGGGAGGAGCTGCGGCAGGGCAATCCGAACGAGGAAGAGCTTCTGGAAGGGGCGCGCGGCGGATATTATAACGGCTTCCGCATTCACAGCGTCCGTCTTCCGGGTGTATTCGCCCAGGAGGAGGTCGTCTTCGGAGGGTTCGGACAGTCGCTCAAGATCCGCCATGATTCCTACGAGCGGGCGGGATATATGCCGGGAGTCAAGCTGGGCATCCAGAAGGTTATGGGCTACACGGGATTGGTTTACGGATTCGAACATTTTATTGAGTAGACGGGGAGAGGTCACTAATGAAGATCGCTTTTATCGCACATGACAGAAAAAAAGATGAAATGGTTAACTTTGTAACCGCATATGAGCATGTATTTGAAGGCCATGAAATGTTCTCTACCGGAACGACGGGCGAACGCATCATGGAAGCAACGAACCTGAAGATTCACCGCTTTATGTCAGGACCGCTCGGCGGCGATCAGCAGATCGGTTCCCTGGTTGCCCAGGATGAACTGGATCTTATTATCTTCCTGCGGGACCCGCTGATGGCGCAGCCGCATGAACCGGACATTTCCGCTCTGCTTCGCCTGTGCGACGTATACGGCATTCCGGTTGCTACGAATATCGCAACCGCGGAAATTCTGGTCAAGGCAATCGACCGGGGAGATTTCGCCTGGCGCGAGCTGGTTCACAAGTACAAGCCGGGAGTCGATCCGGAATGAAGCTCGACATCCTCGTGATCGGAGCGCATGCGGACGATGCGGAGATCGGCATGGCCGGCACCATCGCGAAGCATGCAGCTGCGGGGCTCGCAGTCGGCATCTGCGACCTGACCGCCGCCGAAATGTCCTCTAACGGTACGGTGGAAAGCCGGAAGGAGGAAGCAAGGCATGCGGCCGAGGTGCTGGGCGTTGTCATGCGTTCCAATCTTGGACTGCCCGACCGGGGACTCCGGACAAGCGAGGAGCAGATTGCAGCCGTAACGGCGGAAATCCGCCGCTGTTCGCCCTCCATCGTATTCGCTCCCTATCCGGAGGACAGGCATCCCGATCATGTGGCATGCGGCCGAATCGTGGAGGAAGCGGTATTCAATGCCAAGCTTCGCCGGTATATGCCGGATGTACCCGCTATTCCGGCGCCCCAACTGTATTTCTACTTCATCAATGATCTGGGACGAACGGATCTGCTGGTTGATGTGACCGGCAGCTACGGCTTGAAGGAAGCCTCCCTGTCCTGTTACGTCTCCCAGTTTCAGAAGACGCCGGGAGCGGATATCGTATCCACTCCGCTGAACGACGGCTACATCGAGCGTGTCCGGGCCAGGGACATGCTCCTGGGCCAGCGCAAAGGCTTTATATACGCGGAAGGATTTGCGTCCAAGCTTCCCTTTGCGGTCGATCTGTTCCGGGTATAACGAAACTAAGCCATCATCCGCCGGCGTTCCTAAGCAGCGCCGGCTGTTTCATGGGAAGGACCGAAAGACTTGCCAGTTAGAGCAGCTGAGGTCGGGCAAAGGTAAAGATGATATGAATAAAGGAGACGGACCTATGGACCGGCTGTTAAAAATTGGGATTACCTGTTATCCGTCTCTGGGCGGCTCGGGCGTCGTAGCTACAGAGCTAGGCAAGCTGCTGGCGGAAAAAGGACATGAGGTCCATTTTATCACCCACAGCATCCCGTTCCGCCTGGGAACGTTTCAGAAAAATATTTTTTACCATGAGGTGGAGGTCAACGATTATTACGTCTTCCGCTATCCGCCTTATGATCTGGCGCTTGCAACCAAAATGGCGCAGGTCGCCAAAATGGAGAACCTTGATCTCTTGCATGTGCACTATGCGGTTCCGCACGCGGTCTGCGCTTTCCTCGCCAAGCAGATGGTCGGCGGTCAGATCAAGGTCGTAACGACGCTGCACGGCACGGATATTACCGTACTGGGACAGGATGAGTCGCTGAAGGATCTGATCCGGCTCGGCATCAACGAGAGCGACGCGGTAACGGCGGTATCCCGCGATCTGATCCAGGAGACAAGACGGGCGCTCGATATTACGGCTCCCATTGATTTGACCTACAATTTCGTCGACAAACGGGTGTACTATCCGAGAGATGTGACCGGGCTGAGAGAGCTGTTCGCGGAGCCTGAGGAAAAAATTCTGATGCATATTTCCAACTTCCGTCCCGTGAAGCGGGTCTCGGATGTTGTTGATATTTTTGCCAAGGTCAGCGGCCGGATTCCTGCGCGCTTGCTCTTGGTAGGCGAAGGGCCGGAGCTTCCGAAGATCCAGGCGAAGATCGCCGAAATGGGACTGGAGGACAAAGTTCGTTTCCTCGGCAAGCAGGACGAAATCGCTCAGGTGATATCGATGGCCGATCTGCTGCTGCTGCCCTCCGAGAAGGAGAGCTTCGGGCTTGTGGCGCTGGAGGCGATGGCCTGCGGCGTGCCGACCGTCGGCTCGCAGGCCGGGGGCATTCCCGAGCTTGTCCAGCACGGAGTCACCGGCTATCTGGCACCGATCGGGGATACAACATCGATGGCTGACTATGCTGTCCGGCTGCTCTCTGACGAGAAGCTGGCCGAGCAGATGCGTGAAGCCTGTCTGAGACGCGCGTGCCAGGATTTCTCCAAGGATATTATTACCGACCAGTACGAGAGCATTTATTACCGCGTCCTGGACCCTCAGACAAGCGGAGTGGTCCGCTAAAGAAAGGGAGCCGTGACAGGATGAAGTGGAAAATGGCGGACCCCGTTATGGCGGAAGCCGCGGCTGGAATTGTGAACACGCTGGAAGACGCCGGTTATGAAGCTTACTGGGTTGGCGGCTGCATCCGCGACGAACTGCTGGGTCGTCCCGTTCACGACATGGATCTGACGACCTCAGCGCTTCCGGAGCAAGTGCTGGGGCTGTTTCCGAGATGCGTGCCGACCGGGCTGGAGCACGGCACGGTGACGGTGCTGGAATCCGGATTTCCCTTTGAGGTCACGACTTTCCGGACGGAGAGCGGCTACGCCGACCATCGCCGCCCGGAGAGCGTGACCTTTGTGGCCGATGTGACGGAAGATTTGAGAAGACGGGACTTCACGATCAACGCCATCTGCATGGGGCTGAGCGGCACACTCATCGACCCCTTTGGCGGGGAGGAGGACCTGGCTCAGCAGCGCATCCGCTGCGTCGGTTCCGCAGACGAACGCTTCGGCGAGGATGCCCTCCGCATGCTGCGCTGCATCCGGTTCGCCTCGACGCTTGATTTCCGCGTCGCGAAGAACACGTGGCGCGGCCTGCTGCGCCGCCGTCATGAGCTGGCGCACATCGCCGTTGAGCGCGTCTACGCGGAGCTGACGCGCATCGTGGAAGGCCCCCGCCCGCTGCGGGGGCTGGCCATGCTTGCGCGCAGCTGCCTGCTCGCGCGCGGCAAAGCCCCGTTCCCCTGGGACGCGGACCAGCTTGCGGCAGCCGCCGCAAGCCTTACGCGCATCGGGGAACTCGGGAGCGCCCGGCTGCGCTGGGCGCTGCTCCTCCATGCCCTGGGCTCGCCGGCTGAAGAGGCCGACCGGCTCATGCGGGCATGGACGTTCCCGGGGGCGGCCCGCAAGGATGCCGCCCGGGTGCTGCGGTTCCGCGAGGCGTGGACCGCAGAGGAAGAGGCGGGGCCGGATGACGGCCCCGCAGCCTCCAGGCGTCGGTTCATCGCCGCCGCCCTGACCTTCGGCTGTGATGCGGCCGAAGGGTGGCTGGACGTGCTCGCCGCGCTGCCAGGCGGCGAGGAGGGCGCGGCCCGGGTGAAGGCCGCGCGGGAATGGCTCGCCGGCATGCCGGTGCGCAGCCTGGCGGAGCTGGCGGTAAGCGGCGGCGAGCTGACCGCCGCGCTGGACCGGCGGCCAGGGCCTTGGCTCGGCAGCTTGCTGCAGGAGCTGCTGCTGGCGGCCGCCGAGGGAAGCGTCCCGAATGAGCGGGACGCGCTGGTGAGACAAGCGAAGAGGGTGGAGATCAAGTGAGCAGATATGAGAACACTTTCTTCCAGGGGGAAGAAGCTGAAGAACGCCGCCCTTCTGGCTGGGCTGCCATGCTGCGCCGCGTGGACACGGTAGTATCCACGCAGGAGGCCGCGAAGGAGCTGGCGGAGCAGGGAGCTCCTGAAGGAACGGCGGTTATGGCCGAAGAGCAGACAGGCGGCAGAGGCAGACAGGGGCGCAGATGGCACTCGCCCAAAGGCAAAGGCATCTGGATGAGCGTTGTGCTCCGTCCGTCGATTCCGCTCCAGCTAACGCCGCAGCTGACGCTGCTTGCCGGAGCGGCGGTCTGCTCCGCCATCCGGAGGGAGACTGGAGTGGAAGCCGGCATCAAGTGGCCGAACGATCTGCTGGTGAACGGCCGGAAGCTATGCGGCATTTTGCTGGAATCCTGTGCCTGGCCTAGCGGCTTGCAGTACACAATTGCCGGCATCGGCATCAGCGCGAATCTGGCGGAAGAGGATTACCCGGAGGAGCTTCGGAAGATCGGCACCTCGCTGCTGATCGAAAGCGGGAGGGAGACGGAGCGGGAAGAGCTTGCCCGCGCTGTTCTGAAGGAGCTGGAGACGCTCTACGGCGTATACCTGGAGCAGGGGCTTGATCCGATCGCCGCGCTATGGTCGGAACAGTCGGTTACGCTTGGCAGACGAGTGATGCTGCGGACGCCTGAGGGGCCTCAGGAAGGTACTGCGGTCCGTCTCGAAGAGGACGGAGGACTTGTGGTTCTGCGCACTGACGGGGAGACCGAGACGCTGTACGCCGGAGAAATCGCGCTGATCTGACATGTTGTTCCACAGCTTGTCATATTTTTTACGTGTAATTACGGGTGGTATTTGATATACTGTTGTCAGGAGGCGGTATCGCTAGCGAACTGCACTCCGGCAAGAAGTGATGGTTTATAGGAAACGCCAGCCTAATCTTTAGATGACAGGCGGCGGGTTCCTCTTGGTAACTGGATCGACGGTTACGCCAGATTCTGCTCTGAGCCGCAAGGACCGAGACAGAAGGGACGATCGCGAGTGACTCTTTTTTGCCCTTCGGACCTTTTTAGCGGATACGCTAAAAGGTTTTTTTGTTTGCGCGAAATAAGCGCAGGGGACTCGCAAAAGGGGAAAAAGAAATGACTGTCAAACAAGCGTTAAACATTGTGAAGCTGAAGAAAATGAAGGCGGAGGGCGTTCCGCTCAGCATGCTGACCGCGTACGACTACCCGTCCGCCGCGCTGGCCGAAGAAGCCGGGGTGGATGTGATCCTGGTCGGCGATTCGCTGGGCAACGTTGTGCTGGGGTACAATTCGACGCTGCCGGTCACCATTGACGATATGGTGTATCACACCCGGTCAGTTGCCCGCGGTGCGGAGCACACCTTTATCGTGGCCGATATGCCGTTCATGACGTATCACGGCAGTATCGACGTCACGCTGGGACATGTGCGCCGCCTCATTCAGGAAGGACACGCCCATGCGGTCAAGATGGAAGGCGGTCTTGAAATTTGTCCCGCCGTATCCGCCATCGTCTCCGCCGGAGTGCCGGTGCTCGGCCATATCGGACTTACGCCGCAGTCGGTCAATACAATCGGCGGCTACCGGGTGCAGGGCAAGGACCCCGAGGACGCTGTACGGCTGATGAGAGAGGCGAAGGCGCTGGAGCAGGCGGGAGCCTTCGGTATCGTACTGGAGCTTGTCACCGAAGAGGTGGCGGAGGCCATTTCACGGGAGCTTTCCATCCCGACAATCGGCATCGGCGCGGGTCGCTATTGCGACGGACAGGTGCTGGTCTTCCACGATATTTTGAAATATACCTCTTCATACAGAGAGAAACGGTTCGTCAAGACATACGCTGATGTCGGAGGCGTGATCAAAGACGCAATCGGCCAGTATGTGCAGGATGTGAAACAGCGCGCTTTTCCGGAAGAACGGCATGTATTCGGCGCTGATGAAGAAGTGCTGCACACATTATACGGCGCTGCCGGAAAAGGAGCGAGATAATATGAAAGTCGTTAGAACGGTTGAACAGCTTAGAGAATCCTTGGGCCAGCTTCGGAGCGAGGGACGCGGTCCTGTCGGACTGGTTCCGACGATGGGCTTTCTGCATGAAGGCCATGCCAGCCTGCTTCGCCGGGCGAAGGAAACCTGCGGCATCGTGGTCATGAGCATCTTCGTGAATCCGATTCAGTTCGGGCCTGGTGAAGATTATGAATCCTATCCCCGTGACGAGATCCGTGATCTTGCGCTTGCGGAATCCCGGGGGGCTGATATTGTATTTATTCCCTTGGCCCAGGAAATGTATCCGAAACCGACCCGCACCAAAATCAAAGTCTCCGGCCTGACGGACAAGCTCTGCGGCGCTTCCCGTCCGGGACACTTCGACGGCGTCACAACCGTTGTGACCAAGCTGATCAATATGGTGCAGCCTGATTATGCATTCTTCGGCCTGAAGGACGCCCAGCAGGTGGCTGTGCTCTCGCAGATGGTCGAAGATCTTAATATGAACGTTACAATTGTGCCCTGTCCGCTCATTCGTGAGTCTGACGGGCTGGCGCTCAGCTCCCGCAACGTGTATTTGTCCGCTGAAGAACGCCGCCAGGCACTTGTACTGTCACGCTCCCTTCGGGAAGCGCGGGCCGCGATCGAGGACGGCCGGGTCGTTACCGCGAGCGAAGCCCGCGAGCTGATCGTATCCGTGATTTCGGAATCGCCGCTGGCGGATATCGACTACGCCGATATTTTGAGCTTCCCTGCGCTTGAGCCCATCGCTGCCGATCTTCCGCTCACCCGGGCGGAGGGAGAGATTATTATGGCGCTGGCTGTCCGTTTTGGCCGCACCCGCCTGATCGACAATATCGTCTTCACGCCGAAGGAGGTAGCTGCGCTTGTATAGACATATGATGAAGTCCAAGATACACCGGGCTACGGTAACCGAAGCCAATCTGAATTATGTAGGCAGCATTACGATCGATGAAGATTTGATGGAAGCAGCCGATCTGCTCGAGAACGAGAAGGTCCAGATCGTGGACAACAATAACGGCTCGCGTCTGGAGACCTACGTCATCCCCGGCCCTCGGGGCAGCGGAGTAATCTGCCTGAACGGCGCGGCGGCACGGCTTGTGCAGCCCGGCGATACGGTCATCATTATCTCTTATGCCATTCTGTCCAAGGAAGAGCTTGAAGGCCACAAGCCGACTGTAGTGTTTGTGGACGGGAACAATAAACCGGTTAAGCTTGAGCATAAGGAGCTTCATGCGACAACGGCCTGACAGGCTTCTGCTTACGCATTAAGCAATGTCTGCCACGCATGAAAGGGTCCCTCCGGGCGAACAATGAAGTCAGGCAAGCCGCACTGATTTTATTATCGGCAAGGAGGGACCACCCTTATGTTTCAACAGATGTTTGCCGAAATGAAACACATGCTGACCGATATTGCAAGGGAGCTGCCCGGCTCGCAGGGTGCAAGGCGCCAGGACCTTCTGGGCAAATACCGGATGCTTCGTAACCTCAGCGACGAGGCGCTTGACGAATGGCTGGCCTTTGCAGAGGCTTTAAGCCTGTTCCGCCAAAATATCGGAGTTGAGGAAGAGCAGGGGGATGCGCAGAACGTTCCTGATACTGGGCCCACTCCGGAAGATCCTTCCGAAATGGAGAATTTTGTCCGTGGGCAGGGTTATTACAAGCTCCTGATGTATCCCAAATGCATCGAGCAGTTCAAGGTCGTTCTTGTCCGCTATCCCGATCATCCGGCTCCGAGATTATATCTCGCCATGTCTTATCTCTATCTGGGCGATACCGCCGCTGCATGGGAGCATCTGGAGCATATGCTCTCTGTGGTCCAAGGAAGGAAGCTAAAGGCGCATATTTACAACGCTATGGGCTGCATTGCAGCTTCCGGACGGCGGTTCGACGAGGCCAGGGAATTATTTTCACTTGCGATGAGATATGATCCCGGCTTTCCGGAGCCTGAGCGCAATCTCCAGGTATGCACCCGGGGCAGCGGCGAGCTTGAATTCGGAAGCCAGCTTGTCTCCCTGCTGTGAACAGAACAGATGGTTAATTCAAGCGATGCATGACCGGCTTAGAGGCGGTGTGCATCGCCTTTTTTCGCACTTTCTGTTATGCTGAAGAAGAGTCTTAAATGAAAGGGTAATAGATCATCATGAAATTTGCCGTGCTTGATTTTGAAACAACGGGAACCCAGTCCGTGGGTGAAATCATTCAGGTCGGACTTGCCATCATAGAAGAAGACCGGTCCATTTCGCGGGTATACGGTTCCTACGTCAAGCCCGGAGGACCCATTCCCCCTTTTATCACGGGCTTGACCGGCATTTCGGACAGCGATGTTGCGGATGCGCCCGAGCTGGAAGAAATGATGATGGAACTGGTGCCGCTGCTGGACGATGTGGTGCTTGTAGGGCATAATGTCGCTTTTGATTTTCATTTTCTGCAAAACGCCCTGGACCGCTGCGGATATCTGCCGTTCCAGGGTCGTATTCTGGATACGATCGATTTTCTCAAAATCTGCTTTCCGTCTCTCAGTTCCTATCAGCTCGGCGCCGTCAGCTCCCATTTCGGACTGACCCATGAGCGTCCGCACCAGGCGGACAGCGATGCGCTTGCGACCGCGATGGTCCTGCTTCGCTGCCTGGATGAGCTGTATGAGCTTCCTCTTCTGACTATACAGCGCCTTACGGAACTGTTCAGCGGCGAAGACAGCGATCTCAGCTGGTTCTTCGACGGCCTGCTCAGAGAGCGCGAGATGGAGACGTTCCAGCCGGAAGGCGAGCTGCAGTTCCACCGTCAGCTGGCGCTTGCCGTCGGCGATTGGACGGAGCTGTCCCCTCCGCGAGAGGAAGGGGATTACCCGGCCGAGCATATGTCGTTCCGCGAGTATCTTGACGAGGTTAAGACGAGGCTGAAGGCGCTTTTGCCCCAGTATGAGGACCGTCAGGCGCAGGAGCAGATGTTTGAAGAGGTGTACCAGGCGCTTCAGGACGAGAAGCATCTGCTGATCGAAGCGGGCACCGGAACCGGCAAATCGCTCGGTTATTTGCTGCCTGCCATTTACCAGAGCGTCAAGACCGGCGAGAAGGTGATGGTCAGCACGCATACGATCAATTTGCAGGATCAGCTCAGGGAGCGGGATATCCCGCTGCTGACCCAGACCGTTCCGTTTCCGTTCAAGGCTGCGGTCTTCAAGGGAAGAGGACACTATTTGTGTCTGCGCAAATTTGAACATAAAATTAATGCAAAGGAATTCACCGCTCCCCGTGAGGATACGCTTACCTCGGCCCAGATGATCGTCTGGCTGACGCAGACCGATTCGGGGGACGACGAAGAGCTGAATCTCGGGGGCCGGGGCGGCGATTTCTGGGAGACGGTTGCCAGCGATACCGATTCATGCCTGGGAAGATCCTGTCCGTGGTTCCGCAAATGCTACTATCACCGGGCGAAGCATGAGGCGGGCAATGCGGATGTCGTCATCACGAATCATTCGAAGCTGTTCGCCGACGTGAGGGCCGGACATCAGCTTCTGCCAGCCTATGAATACCTGGTCATCGACGAAGCCCATCAGCTGGAGGAAGTCGCCGGGAAGCATCTGGGCATGAGCATGAAGCATTTCACAGTTTCCCACACGCTGAACCGGCTGTATAAGGACAGCAGGACCGGCCAGCTGCCGGCGCTGCGCCATGTGCTGCAGAGCTCCGGAAGCGAGCAGGCGGCGGAATGGAGCTCGATCATCGACCGGATGTATCCGGACCTTCTGACTATCAAGGAATCGTGGGAACTCCTGAGCGAGAAGCTGTTCACGCTGATCCCGGAGCGCGCCGACGCAGGGGGCGAAGCCGGTCAGCTCGTTCATCGCCTGCTGCCTTCCCGCAAGCCAACAGGCTGGGAGGAGCTTGCCGCGCTGGAGCAGACACTCCACAGCTCTCTGAGCGACGTGATCCGCAAGGGCGAGGGGATGCTCACGGAGATGCGGGAACAGGAGAGCCAGTCCTCTTCGGACAGCCTGGTGACCGATATCGGCGGACTCTTAAAGGATTTGGCCGAAATCCGGGAGCAGGTGCGGTTTTTTATGGGAATGAACGACGAGAATGTAGTATATTGGCTTGAGGCGAACGGAAATTACCGCAACAAATCGCTGCATCTGTATGCCGTGCCGGTAGATGTCAGCGCTCAGCTGAAGGACCTGTTCTTCGACAAGAAAAAAAGCGCGGTGCTCACCTCGGCGACGCTCTCCGTCGACAAGTCGTTCCAGTACATGATCGACAGCCTCGGACTCAACGAAGCCCAGGAGCAGGAACGGCTCAAGACCGTGCAGCTGCCTTCTCCGTTCAAGTACAGGGATCAGGCGCTGCTGGTCATTCCAAGGGACTTCCCGAGCGTGAAGGGGACCGTGGGCGACGCCAAATTCGTCGATATGCTTGTCCAGTCGCTGGCGGAAGCCGCCGTGACGACGCAGGGAAGGATGCTGGTGCTGTTCACGTCCTACAAAATGCTTCGCCAGGTGTATGAGCCGCTCAAGGAAGCTCTTGCAGCCCAGGATATTTCCGTGCTCGGACAGGGCGTGGAGGGCGGCAGCCGGAGCAAGCTTCTGAGAAGGTTTCAGGAGAAAGCTGCTTCCGTCCTGCTGGGAACGAGCAGCTTCTGGGAAGGCGTCGACATACCGGGCGATGCGTTGACCTGCCTGGCGATTGTCAGGCTGCCGTTTCAGCCCCCGAGCCATCCGCTAGCGGAGGCCAAGGCCGAGCTGCTTCAAGCCCAGAAGAAGAATCCGTTCATGAAGCTCTCCGTGCCTCAAGCGGTGATCCGCTTCAAGCAGGGCTTTGGCCGGCTTGTCCGGACCGCGCAGGACAGGGGGATCGTCATCGTATATGATACCAGGGTCATCGAGTCTTATTACGGCAAATACTTCCTGTATTCGCTCCCGGGTCCCAAAATGGAGCATATGACGACCAAACAGATGGTCCCGCGCATCGCAGAATGGCTTCATCAGGACGGTGTATCCTAATAACCTGCGGAAGCTGAGTGACGGATCGTAGTTCTTAGTCGTCCTGAAGTCAGACCGGCTGGTCATGGCTGATATTATTACGATTAACCCTATTTCCGGGAATGTCTTCTGTTCATGTAATTGCAGCAGATCCCGTATATTTAAAGTGTCCCGTCAGGGATGCAAGCGGTCCTTGTCACCCAAAACCCGCCGAAGCTTCGTCTGCCTTCGTCCAATCGCCATTTGAACGGAGGTCCTGAACGAGGTGCAGGTGGCCCTGCGGGCTCTTGACGTAATAGCCTAAGGCTGGACTTTGAGAGGTTTTGGGATGAAAGGCACCGATATCGATTAGGAGGAGAACTCATGAAATCGGACAAAATATCAGAGGCCGTTGTACGCAGGCTGCCTGTATACCTGCGCTTTCTGAACGACCTGCACCGGCGCGAAATCTCCACAGTCTCTTCTCAGGAATTGGGCCAGCGTCTGGATTTGAACCCTGCCCAGATTCGCAAGGATCTTGCCTATTTCGGAGATTTCGGAAGAAAAGGCATCGGTTATGATGTAGCTTATCTGATCGAGAAAATCCGTCATATTCTCAAGCTGGACCAGCCGATCAATGTTGCTCTGGTCGGAGCCGGTAACCTCGGCCACGCGCTGTCCAACTATAACGCCTATTTGAAAGACACGATGAAAATTACGGCTGTCTTCGATTCCTACCCGCCGAAGGTCGGAACCAAAATCAATACGCTGACCGTGCAGCCGATGGAAGAGCTGTCCAAGACCGTACGCGAACAGGGCATCCGGATTGGCATCATTACCGTGCCGGACCAGGAAGCGCAGAATGTGGCCAATATACTGATTGAATCAGGTATCGAAGCCATCCTTAATTTCGCTCCGGTCATCCTGAAGACCCCGCAAGAGGTTCGTGTGCACGCAGCCGATTTTACAACAGATCTGCAGAGCCTTGCCTATTATCTGCATGACGGAAAGGACGAAGAACAGGATGAGCGATAAGTGGATCGTCCGCGGCGGCAAATTTGTCGTGCCCGGAGATGATAAGCCCGCCGTGATTGGCGGAGATATGATCGTGGAGAATGGGGTAATCACATACATAGGAGAAGCATTGAATGCTGTTCCCGAGGGCGTGGAGACATTCGATGGCAGCCGGCTGCTGTTCATGCCCGGCTTGGTCAATACACATGGTCATGCGGCGATGTCGCTGCTTCGCGGTTATGGGGACGACCTCGCACTGCAAATCTGGCTGCAGGAGAAAATGTGGCCAATGGAAGCGAAATTCACCGGAGATGACGTCTACTGGGGAAGCGCGCTGTCCGTACTGGAAATGCTGAAAGGCGGCACGACCACCTTCCTTGATATGTACGATCATATGGACCGGGTGGCCGAGGTGGCGGAGAAATCCGGCATTCGCGCCGTGCTGATGCGCGGCGTCATTGGACTGTGCCCGGAAGAGGTGCAGCGTCAGAAGCTGGCGGAAGCCGTTGCCTTTGCCAAAGATTATCACGGAAGCGCAGGGGGACGGATTACAGCGATGATATCGCCGCACTCCCCGTATACTTGTCCGCCTGATTTCTTCGAGAAATTCGTTCAGGCCGCGCATGATTTGGACCTTCCTCTGCATACCCACATGTCGGAGACCCGCCGTGAAGTGGAGCAGAATGAGGCGGATTTCGGGCTGCGTCCCGTCGCTCATCTGGAGAAGCTCGGCATGTTCACCCGGCCGTCACTGGTGGCGCATGGGGTGCATCTGAATGACGAGGAGATTGAAATTCTGGCCCGTTATCAGGTCGGCGTCTCCCACAATCCGGGAAGCAATCTGAAACTGGCGAGTGGAGTCGCGCGGGTTCCCGAGCTCCTTAAGGCGGGCGTTACGGTTTCCTTGGGAACGGACGGTCCAGCGAGCAACAATAATCTGGATATGTTCGAGGAAATGCGTCTGGCTGCCTTGATTCATAAAGGGGTCTCCGGCGATCCGACGGCTGTGCCTGCGAGTGAAGCTCTGCGTATGGCTACAGAGTATGGAGCGAAGTCTATCTTCCTGGATCAGATAGGCAAGCTTGCGCCCGGAATGAAGGCGGATTTTATCGCCCTGGATATTGACCAGCCGCATCTGCTGCCGCATACGGATCTGGTATCACATGCCGTATACTCGGCAAGCGCCAAGGACGTCGAGCATGTATGGGTAGATGGCAAGCAGGTTGTGAAGCACGGCCTCTGCCTGACGCTGGATGAGGAAGAAGTCCGCCGCAAGGCGCAGGAAGCATTTGAGGGACTGCTCAAAAGGTAGCCTGTGCTTGTCTATGCCTGTCTGGTAACGACGGGAACCTAAACCTCACAGAAGGAGAACAGCAAGTTGAGAACTAGGAGAAAATGGATTCTGTACGGGATCTTTCTGGCCGTGCTCTTTCTGTTCGCCCTCTATCAATTCTTCGCCTACGTACTGAGGGATCAATGGAATGAGCGTAGCGCGGCCGAAGCTGCCGCAGACAGCGCAGCGGGGCTGACAGAGATTGATAGTGTCCGGAAATCGGTGTGGGACGCGAACTCCATCTACTGGGTCGTCAGCGGCAAGAATGCATCCGGAACGGATATGATGGTCTGGGTGCGTTTCACAGAGGATGGCAAGCCGGCCGGCGGACAGAACGGCGTATACGCCCAGGAGGTCTCCAAAGGCGTCTCCGAGAAGAAGATGAGGCAGCTGATCGAGTCCTCAATTCCCGGCGTTCAAATCAAACGTCTGCTTGCCGGCGCGTATAACGGAGAGTATGTCTGGCAGCTTTTTTGCAAAGAGAATGACAAGTATTATTACCGGTTCTATCGGTTCTCGGACGGACAGCAGATTGGTGAAGGCTACTCCTTGCCCAGTCGTTGACCATTACTCTGCTCAAATTAAAACCTTCAAGCCGCTTGCGGCCTGAAGGTTTTTTGGGTTTTCCTTAGATTTTGAGAATACAATAGGCAGAAAATAGAAGGTAAAATTTTAAATATTATTCACAAATCAATCGTCCTCGTATATACTCCTATGATATACTACTAGATGTATTAAGGCGCGACAAAAAATGTCGGTCACATAATGACGACATGACGACAGGTATAAGGATTCGTTCGTTGTATCTCAGAGAGGAGGACGCTGTTTGAAACTTCGTCTAATGCCTGTACTGCTGACCGCAGTGCTGACTGCTGCCGTCCTGTTCGGCGGCTGGTTCCTGTATCGGGAGTTCGCCGTCCAGGAGCCGCTTGAAAAAATCGTCAGCAGCTACAAGGGAGTCAATGCCTCCCAAGTCTCTATTAACCGCAGTGAAGTCAATTTGAAACTTGATTTGCAGCCAGGCACTAAATTGCGTGAGCTGGTCCAATATATTGAAACGGAAGGCAAGACTATAATCGGGAGCCGCACCGTGAAGCTTGATGTAACGCAGCATTCCAACCAGACACTTGACGATTACTGGAACAAGGCGCTGTTCTCGGTGGCTGAGGCTATGGAGAGCGGCAAGTATACGCTGATTCCCGAGACGCTTAATGATCTGTCGAAGGAGTTCACAGGTGTTCAGGCGACAACGGAAATTGACGATAACAATGTATATGTAAGTCTATCGGACGGCAAGGAGAGCAAGTTCATCATCCTGCCGCGCCAGGCTGAGAAGCTGGGGGTATGGAACAATGCCTAAATGGACCAAGGAAATCATCATCGGATTCGTACCTGTACTGCTTATTTTTCTGGCTTTTCTCGGCCTCAATATTGTGCCGGTAATTATCGCGGCCGTCATGGTCGGTGGCTTGCTGTTCATTACGCATATGCGGGGCGGAATTGCCGTTAATGCAGGTGCGGAAAAGAAGCGCAAAAAGGCCGGCCCTGCGAAGCTGACCTTTGAGGAAATCGGCGGCCAGGACAACGCGAAGCAGGAGCTGCGCGAGGCGCTCGACTTCCTGATCCGCCACGAGGAGATCAGCAAGTTCGGCATCCGTCCTCTGAAGGGCATCCTGCTGACCGGCCCTCCCGGAACCGGCAAGACATTGATGGCCAAAGCCGCTGCTCATTACACCAATTCCGTATTTGTGGCAGCATCGGGCAGTGAATTTGTGGAGATGTACGTGGGTGTCGGCGCCGGCCGCATTCGCGATCTCTTCAAGGATGCCCGGAGCCGAGCGGCGAAGGAGAACAAAGAGAGCGCCATTATTTTTATCGATGAAATCGATGTTATCGGAGGCAAGCGTGAAGGCGGCCAACAGCGGGAATACGACCAGACGCTGAACCAGCTCCTTACCGAGATGGACGGCATCTACAATTCCGATACGCCGCGTATTCTGCTCATCGCTGCGACGAACCGCAAGGAGATGCTGGACTCGGCGCTGCTGCGCCCTGGACGGTTCGACCGTCATATCCAGGTGGATATGCCCGACAAGAAGGGCCGCAAGTCAATTCTGGAGCTGCATGCCAAGAACAAGCCTCTGCACGAAAGCGTCAATCTCGACAAGATCGCCGAGGAAGCCTATAATTTCTCCGGCGCCCAGCTTGAGAGCGTCATGAACGAAGCCGCCATTTACATGATGCGTGAAAATCTGACGCAGGTGGAGCACCGGCATCTGGCGATGGCGATCGACAAAGTGATGATGGGCGAGAAGACGGACCGCGAGACCAATCAGGAAGAGAAGAAGCGCGTGGCGATTCACGAGCTTGGACATGCCATTATGGCGGAATCGCTGCGTCCGGGAAGCGTCAGTCAGGTTACACTGACTCCGCGCGGACAGGCACTAGGTTATGTAAGACATAATCCGCAGCAGGAACAGTACTTATATACTAAGGAGTTTTTGGAAGAGCAGATTATGATCGCACTGGGCGGCGCCGCAGCCGAGGAAATTTTCTACGGCGGACGCAGCACAGGCTCCCGTGGAGACTTTGACCAGGCGCTCGGCATTGTGGAGATGATGATGAAATCGGGCCTGACATCGCTTGGCATCGCCAAGCTTGAAATGGTCACGACCGAAGAAATCATGAAAGAGAATACCAGCATCCTGGACGAACTGATGAGCCGCACACGGGACATCCTTGAGAACAAACGGAATATCTTCGAGTATTCCCTGGATATCCTCATGAAGGAAGAAGTGCTGTCCGGCGATCAATTTCGTTGTCAATTTCGTGACAGTGTACTTTTACCGGCATAATTCTTTATGCCGGTTATTTTTTTTTACTTTTCCGGCATGCTAAGATATTATTATATGTCGGAGTATGTTGTTTTTTCGACAGAAAAATAGGTCCTGCAACAATTGCAGAGATACCTGAAAGGATGGAGGCTTTTTATGAATTTCAAAAAAATCGGTGTCATCGGCGGAGGCACGATGGGACAAGGGATTGCCGAAATGCTGGCAGCCAAGGGCCTGGATGTGCTTCTCGTGGAGAAGACGCCGGAGAAATTGGACTATTCCTACAGCATGATTGAGACAAGTCTGGACAAACAGTTGGAGAAATGGGCAATTACCCAAGCAGAGAAGAAGCTCATTCTCGGCCGTATCCAGAAAGTCACTCACTTCGCCGAACTCAGCGCCTGCGATATGGTCATAGAGACGATTATCGAGGATCTGGAGGAGAAGAAGAAAGTATTCAATCAGCTTGACCAGGTATGTCCGAACAATATTATTCTCGCCAGCAATACATCCACGCTCAGCTTGACCGAGCTTGCCAGCTCGACCATGTACCCGGAGCGTGTAATTGGCATGCACTTTATTTATCCGGTGGCCAAGGTTGACGTTGTCGAACTCGTACGCGGCCTGAAGACTTCCGATACCACTTTTGAGAATACCAAAGCATTCGTCGACGAAGTTGTCGAGAAGAAAGGCGTAATGATTTATGAATCCCCGGGATTCGTAACTTCACGCCTCATTTGCCTGTTCATCAACGAAGCGATGCATGTGCTTCAGGAAGGCGTCGCATCCGCCAAAGATATCGACGATGCCATGCGCGTTGGCTACCAGTTCCAATATGGTCCGCTTGAAATGGCCGACCGTTTCGGCCTGGATTCGGTTCTTGCCGCCCTGGAACGGATGTTCCGCGAGTTCGGCGAGCTGAAATACCGCCCTTCGACGATTCTGAAGAAGATGGTTCGCGCAGGACAACTGGGAATGAAATCGGGCGAAGGCTTCTTCAAGTATGACAAGGATGGTGACCGCATATGAAAGTTCTCGTAATTAACGCAGGTTCTTCTTCGCTGAAATATCAGCTGTACGATATGACGGATGAATCCGTTCTGGCAAAAGGGCTGGTGGAGCGCATCGGGATGGACTCCTCCATCTTGACGCATAAGCCGACAGGCAAGCAGGAATTTACGGAGGTCAGCGAAATTCTGGAGCATACAACAGCGATCCGGAAGGTGCTGTCCGCCCTGACCGATAAAGAGCATGGCGTGATCGATTCCATCGGCGAAATCAACGCCGTGGGCCATCGGGTTGTGCACGGCGGCGAGGTCTTCAAGAAATCGGCTCTCGTTGACGGTCCTGCCAAATCGGAAATTCGCCGTCTGTTTGACCTGGCGCCGTTACATAACCCGGCAGCCGTTATGGGGATTACCGCTTCGGAAGTCAATATGCCGGGCGTGCCGCAGGTTGTCGTATTCGACACCGCGTTCCACCAGACGATGCCGGAGAAGGCTTATATGTATGCCATTCCGCGCGTTCTGTACAATAAGTACAAGGTTCGCCGCTACGGCGCGCATGGCACGTCCCATGACTTCGTCAGCAAGGCCGCTGCCGAGTTCATCGGACGTCCGGTTGAAGATCTTAAGATCATTACCTGCCATATCGGCAACGGTGCCAGTGTAACAGCTGTGCAGGGAGGCGTCTCGGTGGATACGTCCATGGGCATGACTCCGCTGGAAGGTCTCATGATGGGTACGCGAAGCGGAGACATCGACCCGGCTGTCGTTCCTTATGTTATGAACAAGGAAGAGCTGACGCCTGGCGAAGCAAGCTCGATGCTGAACAAGCACAGCGGTCTGCTCGCGATCTCCGGCACAAGCAGTGACATGCGCGACATCATCGACGGTTACGAGAAAGGCGAGCCTAACTCGACCCTGGCCTTTGAAATGTATGAATACCGGCTTCGCAAGTACATCGGTTCCTATGTGGCAGCGATGGACGGCGTTGACGTCATCGTCTTCACAGCCGGCGTCGGCGAGAATGCCTCGCTGCTGCGGGAGAAGGTTCTCAGCAACCTGACCTTCCTCGGCATCGAGCTTGACCGCGAAGCCAACAAGGTTCGCTCCGGCGATCCTCGCCGCATTTCGACTGCGGGCTCCAAGGTGGAAGTTCTCGTCGTTCCGACGAACGAGGAACTCGTAATCGCCCGCGATACGCTTCGTATCGTGCAAGCGCAAGGATAAAGAGTTACAATCGAATATAGGCGGAAAATTAACAGCCAAAGGCCTTCGGCCTTTGGCTGTGGAATTTTTCGGAATATAATAAGGTTTAAGCTTCCGCTTCATAACAGGCCTAGTATTCCTGGTAAACGCCCGTCGTTGTTTAAGACGCCGCCAGACGTTTATTGTTGGAATAGTCCGGTCACCGGATCTGAGGTCTGATACAGGCTTATCACCGCATTTTACAGAGGAGAGATTGAGGGCATGGCTAACAAAACAGTGATCAGAGGCGTAAAGGATCATGTCGGCGAAAGCGTCGTCATCGGCAGCTGGGTGAACAACAAGCGTTCCAGCGGTAAAATCCAGTTCCTGCAGCTTCGGGACGGCACCGGTTACATTCAGGGTGTTGTTGTGAAATCGGAGGTTCCGGAGGAGGTCTGGGATGCGGCGAAAAGTCTGACTCAGGAGAGCTCCTTATATGTAACCGGGATCATCCGCGAGGAGCCGAGAAGCCAGTCAGGTTATGAAATGACCGTTACAGGCATCGAGATTTTGCATCTGACCGAGAACTATCCGATTACCCCGAAGGAGCATGGCGTCGATTTCCTGATGGATCACCGTCATCTGTGGCTCCGTTCCTCCAAACAGCGGGCGATTCTGGTGATCAGGGCGGAGATCATCCGGGCGGTTCAGGAGTATTTTGACATAAACGGCTTCACGCTGGTCGATCCTCCGATTCTGACTCCGACATCCGCTGAAGGGACAACCAATCTGTTCCATACCAAATATTTCGAAGAGGACGCTTATCTGACCCAGAGCGGCCAGCTCTACATGGAAGCCGCAGCGATGGCGCTCGGACGCGTGTATTCCTTCGGTCCGACCTTCCGGGCTGAGAAGTCGAAGACGCGCCGCCATCTGATCGAGTTCTGGATGATCGAGCCGGAAATGGCGTTCACCGAGCATGAGGAGAGCCTCCGCGTCCAGGAGGAATTCATCAGCCATGTCGTGCAATCCGTGCTTAAGAACTGCCGCGTGGAGCTTGAAGCCGTCGGCCGCGACGTCTCGAAGCTGGAGAATATCAAGGCGCCGTTCCCGCGGATTACGTATGACGATGCGATCGAGTTCCTGCACAGCAAGGGCTTCGATATTCCGTGGGGCGAGGACTTCGGTGCGCCGCATGAAACCGCGATTGCGGAGGAGTACGACAAGCCGGTCTTCATTACCCACTATCCGGCGGGCATCAAGGCTTTCTACATGAAGCCGGACCCGAACCGTCCGGAGGTTGTGCTCTGCGCGGATATGATTGCGCCGGAAGGCTACGGCGAAATTATCGGGGGCTCGCAGCGCATCGACGATCCGGAGCTTCTGGAAGAACGTTTCAAGGAGCATGAGCTGTCTCTGGAGACGTACAAATGGTACATGGACCTTCGCACCTACGGCTCCGTACCGCATTCCGGATTTGGCCTTGGGCTGGAGCGGACGGTCGCGTGGATCTGCGGTCTTGACCATGTGCGGGAGACGATTCCGTTCCCGCGGACACTGTACCGTCTCTATCCTTAATATCAAGTATACGAAAGCGAGGAGCCGCTTATGGACAGCAGAGAAGGAAACGGCTGGGCTCACGGCCTGTCCTTCGGGCTGCAGAGCGGAATGGCTGTAATTCCCTACGCGCTGCTTACCTTTTACAGGAAGCTGAATCTGACCGGCAGCGAGACGCTGCTGCTCATTCATCTGCTCTCCTTCCGTCAGGTGGAGGGCAAGGAATTTCCATCGCTGGAGGAGCTTCAGGCCGTGACCGGCCGGAGCGCCTCCGCGATTGCCGGCGAGCTGCAGAAGCTGATCAAAGAAGGCTTTCTGCGGATTGAGGCGGGCAGCGATGACGGACTCGGGCTGCATTATGAACGGTACGACTTCTCGGTGCTGTACGATAAGCTGGGTCAGTACCTGGCTGATCAGCGGGCTGCGGGGTCTGCGGAGAATGGCAAGTCGGGACAGTCGGCGGGAAGAGCCGCTATGCAGCCCAAGAACGGCGCTGCGGCTGCCACAGCCGGCAAGGGGATCGACCCGGCGGAAGAGGAGACACCCAGTCTGTTCGTCGTGTTCGAACGGGAATTCGGACGCCCGCTGTCCCCGATGGAATTCGAGACGATTGCGGGCTGGCTGGACCAGGACCGGTATCCGGAGGAATTGATCCGGCTTGCATTGAAGGAATCGGTATTTGCGGGCAAGGTCTACTTCCGTTATATCGACCGCATCTTGCTGGAATGGAGCCGTAACCGGGTGAAAAATGCCCAGGATGTCAAAGCGTACTCCCAGCGGTTCCGTGGGGGAAGCTGAACCGGCTCTGGCGGTATCGGCGGCCATATTGGCCGGACGACCGGCGCTAGCCAGAAGACTGGTGCATAGCTGGAAGAACGGCGCATAGCCGGAAGTCCGGCACATAATAAAAAAGCAGCTTTCGGGATGATTCCCGGAAGCTGCTTTTTTGATGTATGCCTTAACAAGAGCAATCAACTCTCTTCGGTTTCCTTGTCCTTCGCAAGCTCTTGATCGAGCGCTGCGCCCATTTCACGGGACCGTTCAGCGCAGCGGCTTACCGCCGCAATGATGGTTTCGAAGAAGTTGCCTTTATCGAGCACTTCCAGCGCAGCCTGCGTCGAGCCGCCGGGCGAGGTTACTTTCTTGCGCAGGGCGGCAGGCTCTTCGCCAGTCTGCTGTACCATCCGGGCTGCCCCAAGGACCGTCTGGATCGTCAGCTCGGCGCTTTGTTCCTTGGTCAGTCCGCCCCGGATTCCGGCGGCGATCATGGCTTCCATCATGTAATAGATGTAAGCCGGACCGCTGCCGGAAATTCCGGTCAGCGTCTCCATGCGCTCTTCATCGATTACGGCGGTGATGCCGACCGCCTCGAAGATGTTGAGCGAAAGCCGGCGCTGCTCCTCGGACACTTCCTTCGAGAAGGCGATTCCCGTTGCTCCGAGGCCAATGGAACTGGAGGTGTTCGGCATGGTGCGTACAACCGGCTGCTTCCGGCCGAGCAGTCCCTGAATCGTGCGGATGGACAGCCCCGCAATGACCGAGACAATAAGCTGGTTATCCTTGAGGATCGGCCCAAGCGCACGAAGCGCCGCGGCCGCATCTTTGGGCTTCATGGCTAGCACGATAATCGGGGCGGAAGCCAGATAGTCGTCCTTCTGAGCCGGATCGTTGCTGCCGGTAACGCCGTATCTGGATCGAAGCTCGGCTAGACGTTCGCTGTTGCTGCGGTTCAGCATGACGATATGATCCGCATGGACGACGGAGCGTGCGATCAGGCCGCGAACGATGGCTTCTGACATCGAGCCTGCGCCGTGAAAGACGATCTGGTCCTGAATAAGCGGTTTGGCAGTTTGTTGACACATGGTCTGGATTTCCCCCTATCGGATAAAAATTATTTCCGGATTTGTCCGTTCCCGTAGATTTTGTATTTGACTGAGGTCAGCGCCGGCAGGCCCATCGGTCCGCGCGCATGCAGCTTCTGGGTGCTGATCCCGATCTCTGCGCCGAAGCCGAATTCGAAGCCGTCGGTAAAGCGAGTGGAGGCGTTATGGTAGACGGCGGCAGCATCCACATCATCCTGAAACCGCTCGGCATTCTCTTCGTTCTCCGTTACGATGCATTCGGAATGCTTCGTGCCGTATTTGGCAATATGCTCCAGCGCTTCGTCAATATCGTCGACTACTTTGACATTAAGAATATAATCGTTATATTCCGTAGCAAAATTCTCCTCGGTCACAGGCAGCGCCCACGGAATGAGAGTACGGGTACGGTTGCAGCCACGAAGCTCGACTCTTGCGTCCCTGAAGGCTTCTCCCAGGGCAGGCAGATGCTCACCGGCGAACGTGCGATGAACAAGCAGCGTCTCCATCGAATTGCAGACCGAAGGACGCTGCGCCTTGGCGTTGAGCGCGATTGCTTCCGCCATAGCAGGGTCGGCGCCTTCATCCACATAAGTGTGGCAGATTCCGGCTCCAGTCTCGATAACCGGAACAGTCGCATTCCGGACGACGTTCTGGATAAGCGAGCTTCCGCCGCGCGGAATGATCACATCGAGCAGTCCATTCAGCTTCAGCATTTCATCAACCGAAGCGCGGTTTGGATCCTCGATCAGTTGGAGCGCTTCGGGCGGCATGTTGGTCTCTGCAAGAGCGGCATGCAGCACCTCGACGATTTGGCGGTTGGTGTATAGAGCGGCTGAGCCACCGCGAAGGACGACGGCATTGCCTGTCTTCAGGCATAGTCCGGCGGCGTCGACCGTTACATTCGGGCGGGCTTCGTAAATAATGCCGATGACGCCGAGCGGAACCCTGATCTTCTCAATGATCAGGCCGTTTGGACGTTCCAGCGTCTCCAGCGTGTCGCCTACGGGATCGGGAAGAGCTACAATCTGACGGAGTCCTTCGGCAATGGCTTCAATCCGGGCGGCGTTCAGCGCCAGCCGGTCGAGCATGGATTCCGGTGTACCGTTCTCTTTTCCGCGTTCCAGATCCTTTGCATTGGCTGCAATAATGGCGTCTGCATTTTGCTGCAGCGCATCGGCCATGGTCAGCAGCGCTTCGTTCTTCTGCGCAGTAGTCAGCTTGCCGAGCGCGGTGACCACACTCTTGGCAAGCTCCGCTTTCGCAACGACTTCACTCATCATCGTTCCCCCTTTTCATCATTCCATCCGGTATCTGCCTTCTGATATCCGGCGGCGTTCAAGCCAGCGTAATCCATTCATCCCGATGTATAACCTCGAGCCGGTGGATTTCCTCGCCAAGACGCTCGAAAACTTCCTTGCCGGGAAGCCCCAGGATGCCGCGGAGCTGGGTGTCGTCATAGTTCACGATTCCGCGGCCCAGAAGCTTGCCCTCGGGCCCAAGCACTTCCACGACGTCGCCGGCGTGAAAGCTGCCCTGCACCTCTTTCACGCCTACAGGAAGCAGGCTGTGCCCGCCGTGAACCAGAGCTTCTTCCGCACCGGCGTCGACAATCAGCGAGCCGAGCGGGGTGGACATAAAGCCGAGCCACTGCTTCTTGACGGGCATGGAGGAGAGGGTGGTGGCGAAGTAGGTGCCTTTACCCTCGCCCTGTGCTGCAAGAAGCAGATCCCCGGATTCGATGACCCGTCCGATGAAGACGGGCACGCCGCCCCGGGTGGCGATTTTGGCGGCGTCGATCTTGGATCGCATGCCGCCAGTGCCTACGGCTGTTCCGGCTCCGCCCGCAATGGCATATATCTCTGGCGTGATCTCTTCAACGAGCCGGTAGCGTTCGGCATCCGGGTTATGCCGGGGATCGCTGCTGTACAGGCCGTCGATATCGGTAATAACGATTAGCCGTGAGGCTTTAAGAAGATTGGCGACCAGCGCCGACAGCGTGTCATTGTCGCCGAATTTCAGCTCGTCGACGGACACGGTATCGTTCTCGTTGAAGATCGGAATGACACCTTGACGCAGAAGCTCCTCGACCGTCATCACGGCGTTGTTCATTGCCCGCCTGCTCCGGAAGTCGGTGCGTGTCAGCAGAATCTGGGCGGCAGTCAGTCCGTGGCTGGAGAACGCCTCCTGGTAAGCCTGCATCAGGAGCGCCTGTCCGACGGCCGCCGCCGCCTGCTTCTCGTGCAGCAGCTTGGGACGAACCTGATAACCGATGCTCCGGAAGCCTGCTGCAACCGCTCCGGAAGTTACAAGCAGAACTTCACAGCCGCTGCGGCGGAGGTGAGCGATTTCCGAGGCGAAGTAGGCTACCGACTCATGGTTCAGCCCGCCTTCCGCCGAAGTCAGGGAGCTGCTGCCGATTTTGACAACTAAACGTGTGGTCATCTGTTTCACTTCCTATTTCTATCGGTATATAACAGCAAAAAAAGCTTCCATCCTAAGACTGAGCAAAGGACGAAAGCTTGGGTTCACTTCCGCGGTACCACCTTCATTGATGAGGGATCATCCGACTTAAACCTCGTAACGAGAGGGTTTCGTCCTGCAGGGCAGGCCGTTCGGGGGTAGGGTTCAGATCGCCGGCCGCGGTAAATTCTTTCAGCCTGTCGGAATTTACTCTCTGTCGCAGCTTGATGCGCTCTTACTGGTCCCGTCAACACGTTTTCCTATTTGACAACTAGAATACCATGCGAAGGCAGGTTTGCCAAGTCAGTTCCACCCCATATGACGCAAAACCGCTTCGTTCCGGCAGGTTATTCTTGCTCCAATCGGGTAAAAATAGGGGGAGTCCGTGATCAGGAGGTGGATTCTTAATGACAGAGGATAAACAGCTGGAACAACACCGCGAGGAGCTGGAGCAGCAGACGGAGATCATGCGCGATTTTATCGAGGACAAGACAGGAATACCGAAGCGCAGAGGTCCGGTCAGTGAGGAGACAGGCAGGGTGCCGGATATGCAAAACCACATGACTGCCGTCCATAATCGCCAGGATTAAGCGAACAGGAGATATGAAGCAGACCGTCCTTTGCTAATACAGCAGAAGGACGGTTTTTTTGCCTGAGATCCGATTTTTGTCTGAAACTTTTTGTCTGAAAATCCTATATTCGCCTGAGATCCCGTTCTTGCTCTAAATTCTATTCACGGGCCAGATCGGCAACCATTGACTGGAAGGTATCAATAAAGGCTTCGGCAGCCTTTGATAAATAACGCCCCTTGCGGTAAGCGATGACGAGCGTGCGGCTCGGAGCGGGCTCGGCCAGTGGGAGGTAGACAGGAACGAACTCGCTGCGCGGGGCTCTGGAAATAAACCGGGGAACGAGCGTGACGCCCATGCCCGCTGCAACAAGCGATTGCACCGTCTCCATATTATTGCTCTCAAACACGACGGATGGCTCGAATCCGGCATCCCGGCACAGATCCATTGTAATCTTACGGAAGCCCTGGCCTTCTTTCAGCACAATAAAAGCTTCATTCTTCAGTTCCCCTATAGAAGTCCGTGTTCCGGTTTCGGCCCTGAAGGCGAGCCGATGCTCCGGAGGGACTGCCAGATCGATCCGTTCCTCTCCCAGAACCTTATAATCCAGTGTCGGTATTTCTAGCGGAAGCGACAGAAGGCTGAGATCGCTCTGTCCGCTGGCGGTCAGCTTCTCCAAATTCAGGGAGGAGTCTTCGAGCAGCGCGATTTCAATACTCGGATACTTGCTCTTGAATACCGGCAGCACATATGGCAGCAGATGGGCTCCCGTTATCGCCATGCTGCCGACGACGACTCGGCCGCTTCTTAGCTCGGAGATGTCGGTCATTTCCTGCCGCAGAAGCTCCACCGCATTGATGATGGTTTGGGCCTGCTCCACAAATTTCACCCCCGCATGCGTAAGCTCAACCGCGCTGGTATTCCGCTGGAACAGCATGACGCCCAGCTCTTTCTCCAACTTGGCAAGCTGCTGGCTGAGCGAAGGCTGTGCAATATGAAGCTTCTCGGCCGCCCGCGAGAAATTCCGTTCGCTTGCGATTTGCAGCACGTACTGCAGTTGTCTGAATTCCATGATCCCTGCCCCTTTATAATATCTCTTATAAGAGTAACCTAATTGAATGAGGATAAACGATATGCTTGTGAGAAGGTCGGCATCGTTTATAATTACGGCCTATAAGTATTATAGCTTTTATATCTTGGTGTAATAAAGAGACCCATGTTATATTTATATCATTCAAAGGGTATATGAAGTAATCTATGACGAGGTGAAATCATGGGCAAGAAGACAATGTTCGAGAAAATCTGGGACAATCATGTAATCTACCAGGAAGAAGGCAAGCCTAGCATTCTATATATCGACCTGCATTTGGTACACGAGGTAACATCGCCTCAAGCATTTGAAGGACTTCGGTTAAGCGGCCGCCAGGTGCGCCGTCCCGAACTGACTTTCGCAACGATGGACCACAACGTTCCGACTACGGACCGTTTCAATATCAAGGACCCGATTTCCAAACAGCAGATCGACACGCTGTCGAATAACTGCGCCGACTTCGGCGTCAAGCTGTTCGGCTTGGAAGATCTGGACAACGGCGTTGTTCACGTAATGGGACCGGAGCTAGGCCTGACCCATCCGGGCAAGACGATCGTATGCGGCGACAGCCACACTTCGACTCACGGCGCTTTCGGTGCGCTTGCGTTCGGTATCGGAACAAGCGAAGTGGAGCATGTTCTCGCCACTCAGTGTCTCCAGCAGGCCAAAGCGAAGACAATGGAAGTCCGCTTCGTTGGCAACCGCGCTCCCGGCGTTACCGCCAAGGATATGATTCTCGGCCTGATCGCCAAGTATGGTACGGACTTCGCGACCGGCTACGTTATTGAATACACCGGGCAGTCCATCACCGATCTTACGATGGAAGAACGCATGACGGTCTGCAACATGTCCATCGAAGCCGGAGCAAGAGCCGGCATGATCGCTCCGGACGAGACAACCTTCGAATATCTGCGCGGACGCCAATACGTTCCGCAAGGATCCGCCTTCGACGCTGCTGTCGAGGACTGGAAGAGTCTTGTCACCGATGAGGGAGCCGAGTTCGATACCATTGTTGAGTTCGATGTGGAGTCTCTCATTCCGCAGGTAACCTGGGGCACAAGCCCTGGCATGGGCACCGACATTACGTCCACCGTGCCGAACCCTGCTGATTTTACTACGGATAATGAACGCAAGGCTGCCGAGAAAGCGCTGGAATACATGGATCTGACGCCGGGCACCCCGATTTCCGAAATCGAGATTGATTATGTCTTTATCGGCTCCTGCACGAACGGCCGTATTGAGGACCTGCGCGCCGCCGCCAAGGTTGCCAAGGGCCACAAGGTTTCCGGAAAGGTAACGGCGATCGTCGTTCCGGGTTCGGGACGAGTGAAGAAACTGGCCGAGTCAGAAGGGCTGGACCGGATCTTTACCGAAGCAGGCTTCGAGTGGCGTGAAGCGGGATGCAGTATGTGTCTGGCAATGAACCCGGACATTCTGCAGCCTGGAGAGCGCTGCGCCTCGACTTCCAACCGCAACTTTGAAGGACGCCAGGGACGCGGCGGCCGCACGCATCTCGTATCGCCTGAAATGGCGGCTGCGGCTGCAATCAAGGGACACTTCACGGACGTGCGCGACTGGAACTTCAAGACGGAAGCTGTCAGCTCTTAAGAATTCGAGAACAATCAGGAGGGTTATATAGATGGAAGCTTTCAAGAAATTAACAGGGTTAGTCGGACCTGTGGACCGGGTCAACGTGGATACGGACGCCATCATTCCGAAGCAGTTCCTCAAACGGATCGAACGCACGGGATTCGGACAATTCCTGTTCTTCGAATGGCGTTTTGACGAGGAAGGCAACGACAATCCTTCGTTCTCGCTGAACCAGGACCGTTTCCAGGGATCGTCCATTCTGATTTCCAGAGCGAATTTCGGCTGCGGCTCCTCCAGAGAACACGCTCCTTGGGCCATTCTGGACTACGGCTTCAAGGTAATTATCGCGCCGTCCTTCGCGGATATTTTCTACAACAACTGTTTCAAGAACGGTATTCTGCCGATCAAGCTTTCGGAAGAGCAGGTCGAGGACCTGTTCCAGCGCACTGCTGCTAATGATGGCTACAAACTGACGGTGGATCTGGAGAACAAGACGATTACGGACGGTAACGGCCTGAACATCGCATTTGATCTCGACGAGCATCGCAGACAGTTCCTGCTTCAAGGCCTCGATGATATCGGTCTGACACTCCAGCATGAGGAACAGATCGCCGCATATGAAGCCAAGAAAGCCGCGAAGCAGTTCGCCTGACAGAAGCTGATTGTCAAGGCAGGTTCATCTAGCAAATTTTACACAAAACTTCCATTTCCGACACCGGAAATGGAAGTTTTTTTGATATAATAGCAGAATGAGGGGTTAGAAGCAGCAATCCGAAAAAAAACGAAATTATTCACGTGATAACTGTAACTTTTTTCCGTATTCTTCGTCAAAATAATGATTGCAGCGGTTCCAAAACAGGGAGTAAGGGGAGAGAGGAATGAGGAAGGCTTGTCTGATCGTGATGTCACTGCTGCTGCCCCTGCTAATATGGACGGGGTGGACCGGAGAAAGCAGCGCAGCGGCGGTTAAGGGGAAAATCGTGCTGGATAACCAGGAACTGACACTTCCCTCGGGAGCAGCGCCGGAGAACGTGAACGGGAGCGTTATGATTCCGATCCGCGTCGTGTCCGAAAGCTTGGGCTATCAAGTAAAGTGGGATCAAAAGGTACATAAGGTAACGATTTCGCAGGATTTCAAGACGATTCAGCTTACTGTAGGAAGCAAGCTGGCGGACGCCGACGGCGTTACGCTGAATTTAAACGCAGCCCCCAAGCAGACCGGTGGAACGGTCCTCGTTCCCATACGGTTCGTGAGCGAACAGTTCGGTTTGTCTGTTGGCTGGGATAACGGGGAGAAGACCGTCTATTTGTCCGCCAATCCTATAGCAATGCCGTCTGCAGCTCCGGCTTCCCAAGCACCGCAGCCATCGGCATCCCAGGCGGCATCTGCAACGCCTTCACCATCCGCTACGCCTTCTCCATCTGCAACACCGGCCTCATCATCTCCACAGGCTTCACCGACGCCCACGCCGTCGGCCGGAATACCGGGTACAGCCGCTGTGCAGGTCAAAGGCGCCGCGTTCGAAGCCAATCAATTAATGATTGCTGTGAACGGCAGCGTACAGCCTGCTGTTACTTCGCTGGACAATCCAAACCGGATTGTAGTGGAACTGCCGTCCAGCATGATAGCACCTGATTTAGCCGGCGGTCTGGCGTCCGGAACACTGAACACGACAGGATATCCGCTTATTTCAGGCATCAGCTACTCTACGGTCGCAGGTAATCCTTCGTCCGTGCGCTTCGAGATCAGCACTACGGAAAGGCTTGCCTATCAGCTCACTGTGGATGCAGGAACGGGACTTATCACGGTCAGCCTGGGCACAGGAACGAGCGGAGGTTCTACGGGTAACGGCCGCCCGGTAGTAGTGCTGGACGCCGGTCATGGAGGAACCCAGCCGGGCACGACCAGCGCGGCCGGCCGCAAGGAGAAGGACTTTAATTTGGCTGTCATCCAGAGAGTCGGAGCCTTGCTGCAGAACGACGGAAGAGTGGATGTCGTCTATACCCGAACGCAGGACGTAACGCTGTCACTGCAGGACCGGGTCAACATCGCTGAGGCGGCGGGCGCAGATGTGTTCGTATCGGTGCATGCCAACGCCATGCCGACCTCAGCCAAGAACTGGAATCAGGTTAACGGAAGCGAAACGTATTATTCAAGGAGCGAGAGTCTTCCTCTGGCAAGGGTGATGCACAAGCATCTGGTTGCTGGCACCGGACTTAAGGACAATGGCATCCGGACCAAAAGCCTGCATGTTACCCGGGAGACGAGCATGCCCGCAGTTCTCCTGGAAGCGGGTTATCTGTCCAATGTCTCCGAGGCGGCGAAGCTGTATTCCACCGATTTCCAGGATTCGCTTGCACGGGAAATCGCCGCAGGCATCCTTGAATATCTGGGCCTTTAAGCCGATAAGAACGTAAAGGCGCTTTCGCACCGGGAGCGGCGGATTGGAAAACATTCGCAACTTTTGAGTGCGGAAGACGTCTAACCATTGTCAAAGGTCGTCGAAGGCTGCCATCAAGAACGCCGGTCCAGGGCGGAATACTAGATTTTTGAGGTGAAGAATGAAGAGACTTAGTTTTATGCTGCTGGTGCTATTGTTCGTACTCGTGATGCCTGAACATGGACACGCCGCTTCTGGAAACAACAAGATCTTCCTCGACGGCAAAGAGATCACCGCAGGGCAGAGCGTTCCTGTCGAGAATGTGAACGGGACCGTCATGGTGCCTTTGCGGATGATCGCGGAGAATCTCGGGTACAAAGTGGATTGGAACCAGACGTCCAAGCTGGTTACCATCGTCCAGGGTGATACGACCATCAAGCTGACGGTTGGCCAAAATTCGGCATCCGTTAACGACAAGACGGTAACCCTAACGCAGGCCCCGATCCTGAGAAGCGATACTTCGCTTGTTCCGATCCGGTTCATCTCCGAACAGTTCGGACTTCAGGTCGCATGGGACAACACGGCGAAGACCGTAACGATTACTACGCCGCAGCCACCTAGTGGAGGAGATTCCTCGCAAACCGGCGGCACCTCGGGCGGGTCAGGAACTACTACACCGGGGGATACGTCCACCGGCAATCTGACCATGGTCAACGGTATAAGCTTCAACAACAATGTGCTGATGATTGCGCTGGATGGAAGTGCGGAACCAAAATTGAGTGTACTGAATAACCCAAGCCGGATTGTGGTCGACATCCCGAATGCTAACTTCTCGGACGCTTTCGGAAGCGGCCAGACACTTGATCCCGCGAAGTACGGGACATTGGATGCTACCGGATATCCAGACGTCAAAGAGATCCGTTACTCCTTGTATTCCAGCAGCCCGTACACGGTGCGTTTTGTCATTCAACTTAACGACAAGAAAGACTTCGGCTACAGCGTGACCAATGATACCGGCTCCAAGCTTGCCATAGTAGATTTGAACGCCACCGGCGGTCTTGCCTCTGTGAATGCCGGAACATCTACCGATCCCACGAACACGGCACCTCTTCCAGGCAGCGGAGGCAAAAAGGTGATCGTTCTTGACGCGGGACACGGAGCCAAAGACTCCGGAGCCATCGGCATTACCGGCAAATATGAGAAGAACTTTAATCTGGCTGTCGTCCTCAAGGCGGCGGAACTCCTGAAGAAGGAGAACAATATTGATGTCGTGCTGACGCGAAGCGACGACACGTTCCTTGAGCTGAGTGAACGGGTGGCAATCGCGAACAATCTGAATGCGGATTTATTCATTTCCGTACATGCCAACAGCAGCTCTACCTCCGTGGCAAGCGGCACCGAGACTTATTACAAGCGGGATGAGAGCAAGGCTTTTGCAAAGGTTATGCACAAATATTTGGTCCAGGCGACCGGGTTGAACGACCGCGGCGTTCAGTACGGCAACTTCCACGTCATCCGCGAGACGAAAATGCCGGCGATTCTGCTTGAAGTCGGCTATCTCAGCAACAAAAAGGACGAGTCCCTCCTGTTCACCGAAGCTCTGCAGCAAAGAGTAGCGGAGGCGATTGTCAGCGGCGTCAAAGAGTATCTTGGTCTTTAGTTGACCATGCGGCAGACCGGTGCCGCAAAGCCAGGCTTTACGCCCGCAAGGGATAGAGATGCTTTGCGGTCCGGTCTGTTGTTCTTGGGACAGTGATCGTATGGAAATTGATAATTCAAACAGGGAGGCGTTAAATATGTTGAATAAAAAAATAGGGGTTATCGGCATAGCGTCGGCCCTTCTTCTTGTGCTGGGAGGCTGCGGTGACAAGCCTGCAGCTGCGCCGGATGAAGGAGGCATTTCGACACCGACGGTTGTCAGCGGGGCGGATAGCTCGGAGGAGCCGGCAGCCAGCGCGTCGGCATCTCCATCTCTCCAGCCGTCCGAAGGCGAGACTTCCCCTTCTCCGGCTCCGGCTTCCGCCACGGCATCTCCTTCCGAGAGCGCCGTTCCTTCTGCGAGCGCTCCTGCGGAGGAGAAGCAGACCCAGACCATCAGCGTCTATTATACCGATCAGCAGATGACGGTGCTGAAGGAGTCCAAGGCGCCGATCTCTTTCACCAAAGGTGACGACAAATACACGGAAGCTTTCAAAGCGCTCCAGAACAGCGGCAGCGGAGATCTGATTTCGCTATGGGGCAAAATGGAGCTGAAATCGCTGAAGTTCGAGAACGGCCAAATTGTGATGGACATTCATAAACCGGATGAAGCCCAGCTTGGAGCCGGCGGCGAATCATTCGCACTCAGCGCACTGACCAAGACGCTGTTTCAGTTCCCGGAGGTCAACAGCATTGAACTGCTGGTTGATGGCCAGAAGGTCGAGAGTCTGATGGGGCATGCGGATCTGCTTCATCCGATGACCCGGGACAACATGGCAGATTAAGAATGGAAGGAACAGGGAGCCTATGTGTCGAATGATGTATAGGCTCCGGTTTATTTCAAGCAGAGAGGGGAATCTCGAGTTTTGTCTATCAACAGCAATCATCATTTGAATCGCAATCATAAAGGCTATAAACGCACCGTTTCCGCTCTTTTGGCGGCTTCACTGGCATTTGGCGGAGCGGGGGCCGTATATGCGGACACTGCTGGATCGACTTCCGCCACGGCAGGCGTGACATCCGCTTCCGTAACGGGAGCCTTCAGCGATATCACAACCGGCTTCTGGGCGGAGAAGCATATTTACAAGCTCGCAGCCCAAGGGATCATCATTGGAAATAACGGGTTGTTCCGTCCCGGCGATTCCGTTACCCAGCAAGAAGCGGTTTTGATGGCGCTGCGCTTCATGCAGCTTGACGGTCAGATTAGCAGTACGGCAACAGCGCTGCCATCCGGCATTGAAGTCTCCAACTACTACAAACCTTATGTGGTGCTCGCTTTCCAGAACAATCTGCTCGACAAGGTAACCGAGTCGGCATCCGATAATTCCAAGACCGCTTGGGGAAGCCGCAAGGCAACCCGCGAATGGGTCGCCGAATTGCTTGTTCGCGCGCTCGGCAAGACTTCTGACGCCCAGGCTGCGGCAAGCGAGCCTTCAGGCTTCGCCGATGACTCCAAAATTTCTGCGGACAAGCGGGGGTACATAAACGCCGCGATCGATCTCGGCCTTACCAATGGCCTCAGCGGAAACCTGTTCAATCCGCAAGGAGAAGTTACCCGCGCCCAGCTGGCGACCTTCCTAAGCCGGGCTGAAACCCAATCCCAGGCTGTATATGCCAACACGACCAGCGGGATTGTCACGGCTATTGGCAGCGGCAGCATTACCGTGTTCGGAGGAGTGACCAATGCCGTGTATTCGCTCGGTGCGTCAACCGGCGTATTCACGAGCACTTCGGAAACCGCGATCAAGGCAACGGATATTCCGCTCTACTCCAAAGTAACCTTAATTGGGAAGAACGGAACAGCATCCTATGTAGAATTGACTGACGCGAAGCCTCAGGTTGAGAACATTCAGGGAACTTTCGCCCGCTTGTCTGCGTCCGGAGGGAAGCTGTGGCTGAAGACGGCCGACGGTTATCCCGAATATGCGTTTGACAGTCAGACCGCATTTACGGATAAAGGCGGCAGCACAATTGATCCTGCAACCATTACCGAAGACAGCACCGTTACTATCATGCGGGAGACGTATACTTCACAGCGCAAGATTTTGAAGGTGCAGGTCACCTCGGGCGTTGTCAACAAGACGGCCTCCGGCACGTTGAAGAGCATCGATACGTCCGCCAAGACGGTTGTCTTCACCGGAAGCACAGGCTCTGAAGAAAGCTACTCCTATGATGATCATTCCCAGTTCTGGTATCAGAATACAAAGCTGGCCGCTTCTGACCTGAAGTCAGGCTCGGCCGTCAATTATACGATCAAGAACAGCGTGATCCAGTCGATCGAAGTAACCGGCGCAGTGGACCGCACGGTTACAGGCACTTTGCAGGAAATCGGGGATTCCACCATCGTCTACAAGACGGCTGATGGCAAGCGGGCGGTTAAGCTGTTAGCCGACAGCCCCGTTATTGCGATTCCCGGTATTTTGGCGCCGACAGCCGAAGATCTGGTCGCGGATGCGGTTGGCGGGGATAAAGTGGAACTGACGCTGAACAGCAGCGATCAGGTGACCAAAATCAATGTGCTGAATCACCAATACGACCAATATATCAGTTCTTCCGTAGTAAGCTATGATTCTAACACAGGCATGCTGACGCTGACCGACATTTCCGGCGGAGCCCATGTGGTCAAGCTGAGCAAGGATACTGATGTAGTCAGCTTTGACGGAAGCAAGCCGTCGCTTACGGTGTTTGGCGGTCAGCTGCTGCAGGGCAAGAAGCTGAATGTCATTGCGATCGGTGACCGTGCTCTAACCGTCAAAATTGTCTCAAGCTACGAGGGAACGATTCAAGACATCAGTCCTACGGGAAGGTACTTCACACTGAAGACGTCGAGCGGCCAGAGTCTGAAGCTGTATGATCCGGCATCAGTGGAAGTGTTCGGCTTGAAGAGTCCTTCCCTGAACAATCTTGCCGTAGGAGATTCCGTAACCGCGCTCTTGACCAATGGGCAGGTTGACATATCGGTTGTCAAGAAGATTCAGAAGCTTCAGCTGCAGTTGACCTCGGTCAATGCAGCGGCCTATAAGCTTGGCGTGAAATGGGGAAGCTACACCGATGAGCTAAACGCTGCGGGCATCTCCGTAACGGACGAGAACGGAGCATCAGCCAATCTTACCGCACTTAAAGCGGGAGATTATATCAACGCCAGCTTCTTGGGAAATAAGCTGCTGGCCTTACAGACCGTATCCCAGAAGATGGGGCAGGTGACGGGGATTGATGCTGCTGCGGGTACGCTTACGATTAAGGATTTCGCCGGCGCCTCACAGACCTTTAATGTATCCGGAGGTGTCAAAATCGACCGCAGCGGCACGGTGAACACCGGGCTTGGCAGTCTTTCGCTGTCTGAGCGTGTGGAAATTCGGAAGGATGCAGACGGAACTACGATTGCTTCCGTTCTTCCGGCCCAGTCCAAGAGCTTCTCCAGCTACGATTCGGTCAATAATCTGGCGAGCTTCAAGCGGTCGACAGTTGATGAAGCCTATCAGTTCAGCCTCTCGCCAAATGTATACATTCACCAAGGCGACACGACATTATCCGTGCAATCTCTCAAAGAAAATGATAAACTTACAGTATATTTCAAAAACAATGTCATTGTTGAAATAGTGAAGCAGTAAGGAACGGCGGCTTGCCTCCAAGAGAATCCGTCTTGACGCATGGCTTCTGTCATGCGCCGGGACGGTTTTTTATAAGCGCAAGAGAAGAACGGAATGACCGCCGCCTTGTATTGAAAGGCACCATCGGCTATAATACATACTTTGCCGGACTTTCATGCGATGCGATGCGTAAGGTGCCGCTGCTTATACCGGACGATAGTGATGTGTGAGGTACACCTATGAAGATTTCGGATGTCCGACATATTCTGGACACAATCGGCGATATGTTCCCTGATGCGCAATGCGAGCTGAACCACAGCAACGCGTTTGAGCTGACGATTGCGGTTCTGCTGTCTGCCCAGTGCACGGATGCGACGGTGAACAAGGTCACCGAGGACCTGTTCCGCAAGTACAAGTCGCCGCAGGATTACCTGTCCGTTCCTCTCGAGGAGCTGGAGCAGGATATTCGCCGGATCGGGCTGTACCGCAACAAGGCCAAGCATATCCGCAGCTTATGCGCCATTCTGATCGAGCAATACGGAGGCGAGGTGCCGCAGGCTCACGATCAGCTCGTGACGCTTCCCGGAGTCGGCCGCAAGACGGCGAATGTAGTTGTATCGAACGCTTTTGGCGTCCCGGCGATCGCCGTTGACACGCATGTCGAACGGGTTTCGAAGCGCCTCGGTCTGGCAGGCTGGAACGATTCAGTCCTTGAAGTGGAGAAGAAGCTGATGAAGGCGGTCCCGAAGGACGAATGGACGCTGACGCATCACCGGCTCATTTTTTTCGGGAGATATCATTGCAAAGCCCAGAATCCGAAATGCCAGGTCTGCCCGCTGCTCGATGTATGCCGGGAAGGCAAGAAACGTATGAAAACGTCCCGAGTCAGGCAATCTAAGAAGTAAGGTCCGGGCAGAGAGAAATGAGTCAGAAACAAAGAAGAGGATGGGATAGTAAAATGAAGTGCATTTCCGTATACACCGACAATTTTGAATTGTTCTCGGATATTTTTGACCGGGTAGTGGACAGTTCGATGGAAGAGAATGAAGAGCAGGAAGTTGAAGGCGTGACGATCAGTCACTCCGGCGACGTTCCGGAGCATTATCTGGAGCGCATGTCGCAGAAGCCCGAGGTTGTCGTCATGAAGGACAAGTCCCGCGGACTTACGATTCTGCAGCATGGCAAAGTATTCGAAATTTTGCTGCCGGTGCTCGAAAGCGCCTAAGCGGCTGGACGAAGGAGTCTCCCTGAGGGAGGCTCTTTTTTTATTTGTATTTCTTTAATTTGGGATTATTTAAAATTTGATGAACATCTGCCGATATATATATGAGCAATTGCATCAGATACTCTTCTCAACATTCTCAATCAGAAAAGGTTGCTGCCCATGTTCTCTTTGCCCAAAGACATGATAATCCTGCACGGAGAATACTCGATCTCTCTCGTGATTCTCTCCGTTGTAATATCGTGCTGCGCCGCCTATACCGCGCTATCCATGAACCAGCGTATCCAGCAGAACAGCTTCTTTCACAAGTCGTTCTGGCTCTTGATGTCTTCCGTTGCCATGGGTCTCGGGATCTGGTCGATGCATTTTGTGGGGATGAGTGCGTTTATGCTTCCGGTCAACATGAATTATGATTTGTCCCTGACCGTGATTTCGGTCTTTCCTGCGGTCTTTGCATCCTATTTGGCTTCTTATTTTGCGGGCCGGCCAAGCTTCAGTCATTGGTCCAAAGCGGTTGCCGGCTTGATCATGGGACTGGGCATTTCATCCATGCATTATATCGGCATGGCCGCCATGAAGATGGAAGCAAGTTTTAAATACAGACCTTGGATTTTCCTGACGTCGGTTGTCATTGCAGTAGGAGTATCATATGCGGCATTGTTTGTATTTTCGGCGCTGCAAAAGTATATGGGTGATCATCTGATCAAGCTCTTGACTTCGATTTTGATGGGGCTTGCGATTACGAGCATGCATTATACCGGTATGTCCGCCGTTGTGTTTTATACGGAAACGCCTTTGCGCACCCATTTACATCAAATGAACCAGATGGACATCACTTTGCTCACGACGGTAGTCGTGATTGGGGTCTCGCTGCTGCTGCTGATTTCCGGTCTGACGAGCCTGCTGGACAGGTATGTGGAACACCGGCTCCATTTTTTTGATGCCTTGACTCTGCTGCCCAACCAGAGACAACTCGAACAGGATTTGAATTCGGTGAAAAGCGCCCGCAGCCTTGCCATCGTACATATTCATAATGTGGAAAAATGGATCAGCATGCATGGATATACTTTTGGAGATATGATCATCAAAGCGATTGGGGAAGTGATTCAGAGCATGAAACCCGCTTCATCCCAAATTTATCGGATCGAGGAGAACCGCTTTGCTGTCGTTGAGGCGCATGATTCGGGGGAGACCTTGAAGAAGACGATGGAACGGACATTGGCTCATTTTAAAAAACCGCTCCCCATCGAAAATCACCGATTGGCTATTGAGATGGTATGTTCGCTTTCCCATACAAGCAGCAATGATAACAGGGAACTTCTATCCAATGCAATGGCAGTCCTCCAGCATCCCTTAACCCGATATAATCATGAAATTATTGAATACAATCCGGAGATCCACACATACAGTTATGAACGGCAAATTGTTCAGGACATAGGCAAGGCTATATCCGAGCATGAGTTGTTCCTGGTCTATCAGCCTCAAGTGGATTCCAAGTCGCTAAAGGCTGCAGGTGTTGAAGCGCTGCTGCGCTGGCTGCATCCCCGATTCGGACCGATTTCACCGGGAGTATTCATCCCGATCCTTGAGGAGAACGGTAAGATTTTCGACGTAACCGACTGGGTGATTGAAGAAGTGTGCAGACAGATTTCCAAATGGCGGCAGGAGTCTTTTGCCGTAGGCCATGTATCCATTAATATTCCGGGCGCCTATGTAACCTCATCCCGGCTGCTTAAGCTGATTCACGACAACCTTTCGGCATACCGGATCGAAACCCGCTATATCGAGCTGGAGATTACCGAGACGAGCGTTATTGAAGATATCGAAAATGCGATTACCGCCATTGCCCGCTTCAGGGAGCTCGGTTTATCCGTGGCGCTGGATGATTTCGGAACAGGCCTGTCCTCCTTGTCCTATCTGAAGCAGATGCCGATTTCGACCATCAAGATTGACAAATCCTTTGTTGACGGCGTTCCTGTCTCTGAAAAGGATTCGGCCGTGCTGGATGCAATCATTACGCTATGCTACTCGCTGAATCTGAACGTCGTAATCGAGGGTGTTGAGACCGCTGGCCAAATGGAATTTATCAATTCCATGAAGGAAGCCCCGCTGATTCAGGGGTATTATTTCTCGCGTCCGCTGAAGTCCGGTGAGCTTGTTGCCTGGTATGCGGAGAGAGGCCCGGAACCAGCCAGGTGAAGCGAAGCAAGGGGAGCAGACGATCAGGTGAGCAGGTAACAGGTAATCAGGTGAGCAAGCATAGCTGACAAAAAGCAAGTCAAAGCCCGTCCGGTCCGTAGACTGGTCGGGCTTTGCTCGTTAATAGTGTGGAATGCAAGCTTCCAAGCCGCCCCATTGCCGTCACGGTAATGAAAAGCTCTGTTTTTTCAGTTTCCGAAGGAAAAAACGATATTATGGAAGGAGTCAATGTAATATGTCATTATTTCCTGACGAAAATCGGCGATATGAACTTTGATTTGTGCCAATCCGGTGATAAAATGAAATTATTCCATTATTATAATAACAATTGATATATCGCAATAAAAAGCATCTTGATTGATTAATTAGTTGAGGTGGGTTGCGAATGGGGCCGGAACGGTTGAGAATGCCCATGCAGGATTCAGGGGATATGGAAAGAACGCTGGTTGAGCTATACTCTCTGGCGGAGCGGCAAGGAGACAGGGCGCGAGCCCATGTCTTTAAAGAGCTGGCGCTCAAAGCCAATATGGGCGAGCTGACCTTTACGTTCTGCGGACATTTTTCGGCAGGAAAATCGAGCATGATCAATGCGTTGTGCGGCAAGGAGCTGCTTCCGTCTGGACCGGTTCCGACAAGCGCCAACATTGTATCTATCCGCAGTGGATCGCCTCGCGCCAATGTCCGGAGACGTCTTGAAGGCGGCACCGAAGAAGAGCTGCTTGTGTCCCCGGAACAGATGAGGGAGTATTGCCGCCTGGGAGGCGAATACAGCTCGATTGAGGTATGGGAGGATGTTCCGCTGCTTGGAAGAAGCGGCGTTCTGATGGATACGCCGGGCGTGGACTCGACTGACGAAGGCCATCAGCGGGCTACCGAGACCGCGCTTCATCTGGCGGACATCGTCTTCTATGTGATGGATTACAATCATGTCGAATCGGAGAACAACCTGGCGTTTGCCAAAAATTTAAGCGAGTGGGGCAAGCCGCTGTATTTGATCGTCAATCAGATCGACAAGCATCGCCATAACGAAATTCCCATTGAAGCTTACCGCGCACAAGTGGAAAGCGCTTTCCAGAGCTGGGGCGTTTCTTATGCGGGTCTGCTCTTCACTTCTTTGAAAGATCAAGAGCATGAGTTCAGCGCCTGGGGAAATCTGCCTCTCCTGATTCGTGATCTGCTGAAGCGCAGGGAGGAGCTGCTGGCTTACAGCCTCTCGCAGTCCATGCATCATACAGCCGATGAAGCTCTGGAGTCTCTTCGTGAAGATCAGTCTGAAGAAAGAGAGCGGCTTCTCGAGGAGCTGGATAGCGGAAGCAATCAATCTGCTGCCGTGGAGGCCGCTGAACTGGAGATGGAAGAGCGGCGGCTTGATTCGCTGCCGGAGGAAGCCCGGGGAGAACTCCGGAAGAAGTTGGACGTCCATCTTGAGAACGCTAACCTGATGACGGCGGATATTCGAGATCTGGTGAGCCGTCTGGCCGAAAGTCTCGCGCCAGGCTTTCGAACCGGTCTATTCACGACGGCAGCCAGGAAGGACCGGGAGCGCGTCGCCCGCTTGGCCGCACTGGAAGCTGCTCTCCGGCGGCAGCTATCTTCACAGCTTGAGATTCATGTGCTTCAGTTGCTTCGAGAATGGGGCGAAGCGCTGGAGCTGTGGAGAGACGAGGAGGAGGCCCTGATGAAGGAAAGCTTTCCTCTTGCGGATTCAGCCTGGCTGTCCGGCGCAATCCAGCCGGGCACGCCTACTGAGGGAGAAGCCCATCTTCAGTTCTGCCGGGGGCTGGCGCTTGAGCTTCGGAGCGGCTTCCGCAGGGCCGCTCTCGCCTCGGCAGACCGGCAGCTGGCTTCGCTGCCGCCCCTGCTTGCGCAGCGCCGCGCAGAGCTGGCGCTGCGCCGTGCCGCCGCCGGGCGGCGGGCCGCAGCCGCGGCCGCCCTGGCGGAGCTGGACCGCGCGGAGCATGCCCGCGCGGCCGAATTCGCGGCGCTGCTGCCGCCGCGACCCGCGCTCGCCCCCGGCCTGCTGCCGGAGGTGAGCGCGTACCCCCGGGCGGCCCGCAGCGCCGCCGTCCGGGTGCCGGGTCCGCCGCAGATGACGGCGGACCCGGTGGTGGCCGCCCGTCCCGCGGCGGCCGGCCATGCGCCGGCGGAGGGACGGCGCCGGCTGGGAGAAGCCGCGCGGCTGCTGGAGCGCGCGGCGGCCAGGCTTGCGGCCGAGCCGGCGATGGCCTCGGCGGCGCGCAGCCTGTCGGCGCGGTCCGCCGATCTGGCTGGCGGCCGGTTCACGCTGGCGCTGCTCGGAGCGTTCAGCGCCGGCAAATCCTCCTTCGCCAATGCGCTGCTCGGCGAAGAGGTGCTGCCCGTGTCGCCGCATCCCGCTACCGCGGCGGTGAACCGGATTCTGGCGCCGGAAGGGCAGAATCGGCACGGGACAGCCAGGGTCATCATGAAGAGCCGGGAGGAATTCTGGGATGATCTCCGCCACTCCTTCAGCGTGCTTCAGCTCGGAGAACCGGATGACAGCTCATGGGATGAAGCCGTGAATCGGCTGCCGGAGCGGGGGGTGCACCCGTCTTCACTGCCGCATGCCGGATTCTTGCGGGCGGCGGCGAGAGGGTGGAAGGAAGCGGAGCGGCATCTGGGAACCGTCCGGACCGTTGAGCTTCCGGAATACCGGGAATTGGTGGCGGAAGAAAGCAAAGCATGCTTCGTGCGGAGCATCGATCTCTTCTACGATAGTCCGGTTACCCGCAGCGGAATCGTGCTCGTCGATACGCCGGGAGCGGATTCGCTGCATGCGAGGCATACCGGCGTCACCTTCAGCTATATGAAGGAAGCGGACGCAATCTGCTTCGTCACGTATTACAACCATGCGTTCTCCAAAGCGGACAGGGGACTGCTTATGCAGCTTGGCCGGATCAGGGAGAGCTTGGAGCTTGATAAAATGTTCTTTATCGTCAACGCATCCGATCTCGCGGACAACCGGGAGGAGCTGGAGCAGGTGCTGGAGCATGTAGCCGGGAATCTGCGTACCGCAGGCATCGGCCGGCCCCGTCTGTATGCGCTGTCCAGTCTCCTGGCGCTGGAGGCCCGGAAATCGGGGGTTAACCCGGGACCATCCTCCGGCTTTAGCGATTTTGAGGATGAGCTGTGGCGGTTCGCCGGACAGGAGCTTCCCGGTCTTGCATTGGCATCTGCCCGGGAGAGCCTGGCTTCGGTGCGGAAGCGGACCGAGGAATGGCGGGAGATGGCGTCAACCGCCGAGTCAGAGCGGGAAGCGGAAGCCACACGCATGGCGGAACGGCGAGCGGCAGCGGAGAAGGCGCTGGAGCGGCTCGCTGTGGATGAGCGGGTGCTGCGCGACATCAGGCGGGAGGGCGAGGAGCTGCTCTATCATGTCCGCCAGCGGCTGGGCTTTGCGCTGGGGCGAATGTTTCAGGAATCATTCCATCCGTCCCTGCTGCGCAGCGATGCCGGGCCGATGAAAGAGACATTCGCAGCCTGCGGACGGGAATTGTGGCGGACCGCAGGCCGCGAGCTGGAGGCCGAGCTATGGGCGACGACGCTGCGACTTTCGTCGGCGGGCCGCAGACTTGTCCGGTCTGCGGCGGATGCCATGGCGGAAGAGCTGGGAGACTCCGGCCTGACCTATGAAGGGAAGGCTTGGGACGAACGCTCCTGGCCTGCGCCCGGGCGGCTGGAAATTTCGCTGCCGGAAGCCGATTGGGAGCGGTGGTGGCCGCTCTTCAAGTCGCCGAAGGCATTCTTCGAAGGCGGAGGCCGGGATGTCCTGCGGCGGGCGGTGGAGCCGCAATTGAAGGAAGCGATTGCGGCCGCGGCTGCGAAGGCTGAGCCTGCGCTGCTGGCGCATTATGAATCTCTGGCCTCTGCTGCGCTTGCCGCAGCGGCACGGGAGCTAGCAGCGGAATTGAAAGAGCGGGAGATCGCCATGTTATCGCTTCTGAAGGGGGGTGATACGGCGGAACGCTGGGCGATTCTGGCGCAGGAGCTGCAGCAGATCGAATCCGGCTTGGCCTCTCTTTAGAAGAGGACTCTCGAACTCTCTTCAGAACAGAAGGCGGGGCAGGGAAATATTACCGTTATTTAAAATATAAAACTTTATAAGTTGTTGCCTACAATAGGTCTTCTATTTCTCGGTAAATGCACGGCGCCAAAAGGACGCCGTCAGGCGTTTATCCTTGGTAAAATTTTCTTCAAAACCCCAGCCGCCTGACAAGGAACATATTGTATTGTGAAGTTTGCGGGAAAATGTCGAAAGAAGTCTTGCAATCTGCCGCGTCTTGGAAGAAAATAAAGAAAGCCTGAAAATTTGCAAAAACATGATCCGGCATTTGCACACAAGCTGCAACACATGCCGCAAACATTTGCCGAAAGAGGTTGGATACCGAAATGTGGGGATCTCCCTATTCTGCTCAGAGCCGCAAGCTGATGCTGCTGGGCAGCGGAGAGTTGGGCAAGGAAGTAATTATTGAAGCACAGCGGCTTGGCGTGGAGACGATTGCCGTCGACCGCTACAAGGACGCTCCCGCGATGGGAGTCGCTCACAGGTCATATGTGCTCGATATGCTGGACGGAGAGGCGCTGAAATCGCTGATCCGCTCCGAGAAGCCCGATGTTGTCGTACCGGAGATTGAAGCAATCGCGACGGACGCTCTTTTGGAGCTGGAAGAAGAAGGACTGTACGTGGTGCCGACGGCCCGGGCAGCCAAGCTGACCATGGACCGGGAAGGCATCCGGCGGCTTGCCGCCGAGAAGCTGGGTCTGCCTACGGCGGACTACCGCTTCGCGGACAATCTGGACGAGCTGAAGAGAGCCGTCGCCGAGCTGGGAACGCCCTGCGTGGTTAAGCCGATCATGAGCTCGTCCGGCAAGGGCCAGAGCATCTGCCGGACGCCCGGCGACGCCGAAGGCTGCTGGGAGACGGCGCTGGAAGGCGCGCGCGCCAAGGGAACCAGAGTTATCGTGGAGGCTTTCGTAACGTTCGAGAGCGAGATCACTCTGCTTACGGTCCGGTCTTCATCAGGGACTGTGTTCTGCCCGCCGATTGGTCATATTCAGAAGGATGGCGATTACGTGGAGTCCTGGCAGCCGCATGCCATGAGCGCGGAGGTGCTTGCTGGCGCCCAGCATATCGCCCGCCTCGTGACCGATGAGCTTGGAGGCTACGGCATATTCGGTGTCGAGCTGTTCTTGACGAAGGAAGGCGTGCTGTTCAGCGAGGTAAGTCCAAGGCCGCATGATACCGGCATGGTGACGATGGCAACACAGGATTTGTCCGAGTTTGCTCTGCATGTCAGAGCGGTGCTCGGATTTCCGGTCGAACCGGTGACACTGCTGTCTCCGGGAGCGTCTGCGACGCTGAAGGCCGAACGAAATGCTGGCGGAAGGGCTTTTGCCGTAACCGGCCTGGAGCAAGCGCTGCGGCTTCCCCGCACGCAGGTCAGGGTATTCGGTAAACCGGAGGTGCGTCCGGGACGGCGTATGGCCGTCGCGCTCAGCGCGGCGGATCATGTTGATCAAGCGCGGGAGACAGCCAAACTGGCGGCCTCACTGCTAAAAGTGGAGGTATGCGAAGATGGACAGTAGTATTCAGGCACCGGTTCTTCAAATCCGCAAATACGATATGAATGATTTGGAGACCGTAACAACGCTGCTGAGATCATTTGGTTATCCGACGACCCTCAGCGTGATGAGAGACAGAATGCAGACTGTGGAGAACAGCGACGCTCATTGCACATTGATCGCCGAATTGGACGAGGAAGTCGTCGGCATGATCGAACTGCGTGAAGTGATTTCCTACTGCAAGCAGAAGGATACTGTCGCTGAAATCACTGCCATAATCGTAGCGGAGCAGCTCCGCGGAGAAGGTCTTGGCAGACGTCTTATAACCGCTGGTGAAGAATGGGCGAGAAGCCTCGGCTGCAAGCAGCTGTTTCTGTGCAGCGGCAATCGTGTGGAGCGCGCGCCTGCGCATGCTTTCTACCGCCATCTGGGCTTCGAGCAAAAAGGCTACCGTTTCAGCAAATCGCTCTCGTAGCTTATCCCTGATAATCGCTTAACGCCATCCCTGCTGCCAGCAGGGGTGTTTTTTTATTCAATTGCCACGATAACGCCGCGTATTTGCACAATAATGATATGTAACCCGAACAGAGGTTCTTGAAACGGGCAGCCTTGAGATTTGGCGGGTCTGTTCATTCACAATTTGCTGTTTCTATTTGGCCCGCTGAATGGGGTACGGGTGCTCCTTTGTTATGGGGTCTTTTGCTATAGGGTCTTTTGTCATTGCCCGTCCCTTAATCTTCATGCTAGAATTTTCGCTAACATGCACGAGATTAGATGTCGCGCGGTAAATTGGAAGCTCCTGGCGAAGCGGGCTCCAAGCGAAAGGAGAACAGGAATGGCCTACAAACTGGCGGTGGGAAGCAGCGACGGGGAAGTCGTCGACCAGCATTTTGGCAGAAGCGAGCGTTTTTATATTTATGAGGTGGAAGACACCGGGACCTGGAGTCTGCTGGAGGTTCGGGACAATGTCACGAACCGTGAAGAAGGAGAGCATCATGGCGGAGAGCTGGCACGGACGATTGATCTGCTCCAGGATTGTAGCCGGGTGCTTGTGATGCAGATCGGCCAGGGAGCGCAGCAGTCGCTCAAAAGCCTTGGCATTACCGTATATTCCAGCAGAGGAACGGTTGAGGACGCTCTCGGCAAGCTGATCGCTTTCGAGAGCAAGCGCAGAAATCGCTCGTTTCTGGACCGAAGCCAGGCGGAGTGAGCGTGCGGCAATAACTTAACTTGTGGAGTTGAGCGCGCAGTGGCTATCCAACTGGCAAAAGCGGCGGTCCGTTTCCGGTACAGCCGGAGGCGGACCGCCGTATTTTTTTGAAAAGGCGTAAATTGTTCCGGATTTAAGATGGATCGTAATGACTGAGCTGCCAGCCGATGCCGAACTTGTCATTCACCATACCGTAACACTTGCTCCAGAAGGTCTCCTGCATATCCATAATGATGGTGCCGCCTTCCTTCAGCTTGGCGAAGAAGGATTTCAGTTCCTCCACATCGCTGCTGTTCACAACCAGGCTGATATTATTGCCTTCGATAAAGGAAGAGCCCGGCAGGACATCGGAGAACATGAGCCGCCCGCCTTTGATATCCAGGTAAGTGTGCATGACAAGGTCCTTGGCTTCCTCGGGAAGCGTGAACTTCGGATTCGGCGGGTTGTCACCGAACGTCATGACAGGCTGCTTGTCCACTCCGAAAACTTCCGCATAGAACTCCACAGCCTCGCGGCAATTCCCGTTAAAGTTGATATACGTTTCGATGGCCACTGTTATTCCTCCTTGAGTAAGGGATGGATTGGGGATTTCCCCATTTCATTCTAATATAAGCCCATACGCTTTCCCAGTCTTGACAGTAACCCTGGAGCCTAAACGCGTATGAGGATTCTAATAAAATGTAATCGCATACAAGCGAAGCCGCTTTCGCCTTAGCGAGGACTGCTGCCTTGGAGCGGTTTTTTGGCATTTTCGGCTCCTGGATGAACTTTCCTCACCAAGCCCACGCCTCTCTCATATTCTATAGGCAAATGCCTTAAGAAATCAGGAGGAAGAACCGGATGCTCAAAATCAGCTTGGATGATCTTCGGCCGGGAGGACGCAGGAAGCCTGCCGCTCCCGAGGTGAGAAAGTGGGATGGCCAGGGCTGGGCAGTCAGCGTTCCCCAGCCGGAATGGAATGAACGTAATGGAGAGGGAGCCTGCGTCTTGCTGCCCGCGGAGCCGGGCTGGTACCGGATCGATATCACCAGCGGCAGCCCGTTTGCGGAATCTGGATTATCGGATGAGGAAACGCAGGCATTTCATGAAGGCGGACTCGCCGAGCCGCGCGCGGCTATGCCGCATCCCGCTCCGTTCCGTCTCGCGGAAGGAACGCTGTGGGGGTATATCGCCGACAACGGACGGACGGTTATTGAGCCGCATTACGAATATGCGGAGGAGTTTCAGCCGAACGGCCTGGCCGTCGTCCAGCGAAACGGTCTGGCCGGATTGATCGACCACACCGGAAGGGAGACGGTAAAGCCGTCATTCAATTATATCGGGAACTTCTCGGAGGGCAGTGCGCCGGCGAGCGACAGCAAGGGCTATCTGTTGATCAACGAGAAGGGCAAGCCGCTGACCGGACGGCGATATGAATATTTGAACGGCTTGAAGGATGGGCGCGCCCTGTTCTCCAGACAGATTACGGAAGGTAAAACGAGATACGGCTATTTGGACCGGGAGGGCCGGGAGGCGATTTCTCCCGTGTATGAAGACGCGAATGAATTCAGCGGTTGCCGGGCGCTTGTTAAACTGCAGGATAATGAGTTTGCCCTGATCGACACGGAAGGAACGGTCCTGCATACGTACCATTTTCCCTATGTAGGGACTCCCGGGGATGGGCTGCTTCCTTATCAAGAGACGGAGAACGGGCGCTACGGCTATATCCGGGAGGATGGCAGTCCGGCGATCGCGCCCCAGTTCACTTCGGCGCTTCCTTTCTTCGAAGGAAGGGCGGTAGTCAATACCGCCGAGAATTTCGAGAATGGATACGGGCTGATTGATGCAAGCGGCCGGTATATCGTCCAGCCGGGCTATGAGCAGATCGAGCAGCTGGGCGAGAACGTGATTGCGCTTGGCGTGCCGCTTGATCCGGCCCAGACGTACAGAGGTACTGTATTTTCGATAGCCAACGCGGAGACGGGAGCGGTATTGAATGCCCATCCCCTGCGAGGCGTGGACCGATACAGCCAGGGGTTCGCCTCCGTCTACGACGAGCATGAAACGTACATGATCGATAAGACCGGCAGACGCGCACCGGGTATGCCGGTCGTGCCCGGAACAGGGAACCTGAGTTTCAGCGGCCGGCTCATCCGCGCGAATGTAGACCAGCGCACTTCTTATTACAACCGGGATGGAGTGCTGGTATGCAGTGAGAATACTCTTATCACGCTTCGTCCCCCGTATGCCGTTCAAGAAATCAAATTCAGACCGAATTTTGATTATCTCGTCTATTATCCCGTAGTGAAAGGAATCGCCAATCCTGCCGTCATGGAGAGCGTGAACAAGAGGCTGAAAGAGCTGTCGCTGCCGGATTCAGGGACGCCTGCCGGCGAGCGTACCTCCAGCTACACCGGCGACTTCTCGGTTTCGTTCTTCCGGAAGAACCTGCTGCAGCTGGAGCTGCAGGGCTACAATTACCCCTTTGGTGCTGCGCACGGGATGCCGACGCGCATCTACACGAAGATCGATCTGCGCAGCGGCATATTTTATCAGCTGAAGGATCTCTTCAAGCCGTCCGTTGATTATACGGGAACCCTGAGCGATATAGTGGCCCGTCAAATCAAGACCGACCCGCAGTATTCGTACGTATTTCCTGACGCCTTCAAGGGGATTGCGCCGGACCAGCCGTTCTTTGTGGACGCTGATGCGCTCTACCTGTATTTTAACCCCTATGACATTGCTCCTTATGCGGCCGGCTTTCCGACCTTCCGCATTCCGTTCGCGCAAATCATGGGTCTCATCAATACCGATGGAGCATTCTGGCGCTCGTTTCACTGACGTTAAGCTCTTCATCTCAGGCATAAAGCCTGCAATCTCCTCTTCAAGCCTGGCAGAAATTAACGTCTCCCGCAGCATGCGTAATATGTTACAATGACCAAGGAACATGTTACAAAAATGTAATCATTGCCTCGAACATCATGGCTTCGATAGACATCACGAAAAGGGAGATGGCAAAATGAACAGCAAAACGGTCAAGGCATTAATCAGCGGAAGCGTGGCGGCGGTACTGGCTCTCGGCATATCCTTGCCCTCGCAGGCAGATGCGGCTTCGGCGCAGACCTCATATAACGGAACCATTACGTACGACCAGATCGTTAATTTTTGGAAAGAATATTACAATCAGAACGGCTCCGGCGCGGTAAAAACAACCGTACCCGTTACCGTTGTATCCCCGGCCAAACCGGCGGCAGGAACATCCGCGGGAACGGGATCGGCAGAATCTGCCGGAAGTACAGGGGCATCGGCGGGCACAGGTTCCCAGACTAAACCTTCGGCTGGAGCAATCACTCCGTCTGCCGGAACGACAACTCCGTCTGCCGGAACGACAACACCGTCCACCGGAACGACAACAGCTGCCTCCGACTCCTCCGCTTATGTGAAGGAAGTCGTATCGCTGGTTAACGCGGAACGCGCCAAGGCGGGGCTTGCGCCTCTTAAGGCTCTGGACAGCCTGAACAAGGTGGCTGCCGCCAAAGCGACGGATATGCGGAGCAACAACTATTTCTCCCATACCTCGCCGACCTACGGTTCGCCGTTTGATATGATGAAATCCTTCGGTGTCAACTTCGGCTATGCAGGCGAGAATATCGCCATGGGCCAGAAGACGCCGCAGGAAGTGATGACTGCCTGGATGAACAGTGCCGGGCATAAGGCCAACATCCTGAGCAAGAACTTTGATTCGATCGGCGTAGGCTTCGACAACAACTATTGGGTACAGGAGTTTACCGGCAACTAAACTTGTGGCTATAAGCCGCTTCGGACATCTTCGGATGGCCGAGGCGGCTTTTTTAATATATAAGACTTATAAGTTGTTGCTTACAATAGGCCTTCTACTTCTCGGTAAACGCATGGTGTCTAAAGTACGCCGTCAGACCTTTATCCTTGATGAGTCGCGTCACTCTAGCAGGGCTGGTTGAGGGGATTTGCAAAATGTACATAGAAGAATTATGTTTAAATACAGCAGAATTTGTGGAAGAAACGGAGGAATCGGCTTGAAGGATTTCAAATGGCAGTGGAGAGGCATCGCCTTTCTGTCCATCGCCGCTACGCTGATGCTCATTTTCGGCTTTATATATGCGGCTAGAGATGTTATTTACCCCGCAGGTTCCTTGTCGTCCGGGACTCTTCCCGAGAGTTCGGCCGCTCCGAACGCGGAGGCTTCGGGCAAGCTTCGGGTCGCGGCGGTCGGAGACTCGCTGGCCAAGGGAACGGGCGACGACAAAGGAGAAGGCTTTGTGTGCCGCGCCGTTGCCGGACTGTCCTCCGGCGGGACGGAGGCCGAGCTTGTAGGCAATTTGGGCATCAACGGGCTGACGACTTCCGGCTTGCAAGCGAAGCTGAAGGAGCAGGGCGTGAAATATGTTCTTGAACAGGCCGATATTATCCTTGTGTCGATCGGCGGCAATGATTTGTTTCAGGGCGCGCAGAGCATGCTGAACGAAGCGTCCGGCAGCGGTGCGGGGGCTGACGGATCTGCCGGGCTAGGCAGCGCGGCTTCCGGTTCCGCAGGCCAGGGATCGGCCGGAACCACGTCCAGTGGCGGCAGCGCTTCCGCCGCGCCGGGCAGCGGAAATGCGGCCAGCTCCAACACGGCCGCCGAGGGCGGAGCTGCAGCTTCCGGCCGCACATCCGCAAGCGAGGTCTTGCAGGACCTCGACCCGGCGAAGATGATGGGAGACATCCCCGCCGCGTCCAAACGGTTGGAGGCGGTGCTGTACGGGATTGAGGCAATTAATCCGAAGGCGAAGATTTACTATATCGGCTTGTATAATCCGTTCGGGGACATCAAGGATATGCTGCAGCCCGGCAACGAAGGGGTTACGGTGTGGAACGCAGCTGCCATGGACATCATTAACCGTCATCCCAATATGACGCTGGTCCCGACTTTCGACCTGTTCGGCGGCCATCTGGACAAGTATTTGTCCAGCGATCATTTTCACCCGAACGGCGACGGCTATCAGCGTATGGCGGACCGGATCGTCCAGGCGGTACGCTGACAGAAGGGAGAGGAAGTCATGAACACAATCAGCAAGGAGAACGTTGGCAAGGAAGACAGCCAGGAGAATATCGTGCTGTCCGTCCAGGGCGTCCGCAAAAAAATCGGACGAAAATGGATCATCGACAACGTAACCTTCGATGTCCGGCAGGGCGAAATCTTCGGCTTCCTGGGTCCGAACGGCGCGGGGAAGACGACCACCATCCGTATGCTGGTCGATTTGATCCGGCCGACCGAAGGCATGATCGCCGTCTGCGGCCATAACGTCAACAAAGAGCCGGAGAAGGCTCTTCAATATGTCGGCTCCATCGTAGAGAATCCCGAAGTGTATTCCTACTTGACGGGCTGGGAGAATCTCCAGCATTTCGCCCGGATGCAGCCTGGCGTGGACGAGGCCCGCATCGAGGAAGTCGTGGCGACGGTCCGGCTGGACCAGCGCATCCACGACAAGGTTCGCACCTACTCGCTCGGCATGCGCCAGCGGCTCGGCATCGCACAGGCGCTACTCGGACGGCCGCACCTGCTCATTCTCGACGAGCCGACGAACGGGCTGGACCCTAAGGGGATTAAAGAGCTGCGGGAATTTATCCGCGAGCTGGCCGACGAGGGCATGGCTGTCTTCGTATCGAGCCATCTGCTCAGCGAAATCCAGCTGCTGTGCGACCGGGTTGCCATCATCAGCAAAGGCCGCGTTCTGGCTGTCGGTGGGGTGCAAGAGCTGGTCTCCCGCAATTCGCCGTATGTGCTGTGGGAGCTGCATCCCTCCGAGGAAGGCGCCACCCTGCTCCGTTCAAGACCTGGCGTAACCATCGCCGACCCCACCGAGCTGGCGCTTGACGACAGCGTCATTGCCAATATGGGCAGCGGAACCATCGTCACAGTTATGGACGAGGATGCGGTGCCGGATACCGTCGTCTCTCTTGTAGCGGCGGGCATTGAGGTTAGGGCTGTGCAAAACATACATCCGACCCTTGAACAGCTATTCCTGAAACTGACGGAGGGTGAGACCATTGATTAGCCTGCTGCCGCTGATTAGGAACGAATGCATGAAAATTATCAAGAAGAAACGTTTTTACGTCATTCTTCTGATTCTGCTCGTTCTTGTACCGATGTTCACCTATGCCCAAATGCGGTCCGCTGAACGGAACCGGGAGAAATTCAGCTCCGACTGGAGACTGGAGCTGCAGCAGCAAATTACCGACAATGAAAATTCGCTCAGTTCAAGCCGCATCCCGGAGGAATGGAAGACGTACCGTCGAATTTTTATACAGCAAATGCAGTATTATCTTGATCATGATGTGAACCCGAACGAGCCGAGCGGCGTAACATTCACGCGGGAGTTTCTGGATAACTCCATCTCCCTGTTCATTCCGCTGCTCATTATGGCCGTCGCGTCCGACATCGTATCCGGGGAGCGGACGACGGGAACGATAAAGATGCTGCTGACCCGTCCGGTGAGAAGGTGGAAGGTGCTGTTCAGCAAGCTTGCGGCTCTGCTGATGTTCGTCTCGCTGATTATTTTGTCCACATTTCTCGTAAGCTACTTGATATCAGGGCTTGCGTTCGGCTACGGAGGCTTTAATGTACCGGTCTTCACCGGGTTTCAATTGCATGGCGATACGGTCGACATGTCGGCTGTTCACTCGGTACCGCAGTGGAAGTACATGCTGATGCAGTGCGGGCTGATCTGGTATGTCAGCGTCGTTGTGGCGCTGCTGGCCTTCATGATCTCCGTTCTGTTCCGCAGCACGGCGGCAAGCATCGTCGTGATGATGGCGGCGCTGATCGCGGGTTCGATTCTGACCAATATGGCCTCGGCCTGGACATCGGCCAAATATCTGTTCATGGTCAATCTGGGTCTGACCAATTATTTGGCGGGTTCGCCGGCTCCGATCGAGGGGATGAATCTTCCGTTTTCGCTGACGGTCCTGGGGATCTGGGGCATCGTATCGGTATTCATTTCATTCGCCGTCTTTACGAAAAGGGATATTTTGAATTAGAATGTACAAAGTAACAAAACATTTGTTTGCATATTGGATAAGAGAAGAGAAGGGGGAACATGAATGTTCGAACAGGTCGATATGTTCGCTGAAGTCACAAAGAACGGCGCAGCAGACCGGACTGGATACGATGCTGACGACATTCAGGTGCTTGAGGGTCTGGTTGCGGTTCGCAAACGGCCCGGCATGTATATCGGCAGCACGAGCTCCTCGGGCCTGCATCATCTGGTCTGGGAAATCGTCGACAATGCCGTGGATGAGCATTTGGCGAAGTTTTGCTCCAAAATTGATATCGTAATGCGCAAAGACGGATCGATTACCGTGACCGACAACGGCCGCGGGATTCCGACCGGTATGCATAAGATGGGCATCCCGACACCACAGGTCGTCTTCACCATGCTTCACGCAGGCGGCAAGTTCGGCGGAGCGGGATACAAGAAATCCGGCGGTCTGCACGGCGTTGGCGCATCCGTTACCAACGCGCTGTCGGAATGGCTCGAGGTTGAAATCTACCGCGAAGGCAAAATTCACCGCCAGCGGTTTGAATATTGGGTTGACGAGGCCGGCAAGGAGCATGTGGGTGAACCCGTCACGGGCCTTGAAATCCTGGGGAATACGAACCGAACCGGCTCGAAGATTACGTTCAAGCCGGATATTCGCGTCTTCCAGAGCGGTATCAATCTGAATTACGATACACTTGCGGAGCGGCTGCAGGAAATCGCATTCCTGAATTCGGGGCTGCGCATTACGCTGACGGACGACCGGAACGGCCGTCAGGACGAGTTCTACTACGAGGGCGGAGCCAGCGAGTTCGTCCGGTTCCTGAATGAAGGCAAGGACGTCCTGCATGACGTCATCCACTTCAGCGCCGAGAAGGACGATATCGAAGTGGAAGTGGCGATTCAATATAACGGCGGCTACACCGAGACGATCGCCTCATTCGTGAACTCGATCCCGACCCGCAGCGGGGGAACGCATGAGACGGGCTTCAAGACGGCCTATACGCGGATTATGAACGAATACGCGCGGCGCACGGGCCTGCTGAAGGAGAAGGACAAGAACCTGGACGGTGGCGATCTTCGCGAAGGCATGATGGCGGTCATCAGCATCAAGATGTCCGAGGTCGAATTCGTCGGTCAGACGAAGGATCAGCTCGGCAGCGCGTCGGCGCGCGGAGCGGTCGATTTCGTCGTCTCGGAGAACATGCAGACCTTCCTGGAAGAGAATCCCCAGGTTGCGCAGAGCCTCCTGAAGAAATCGATTCAGGCCGCGAAGGCGCGGGAAGCGGCCCGCAAGGCGCGCGATGAAATTCGCAGCGGCAAGAAGCGCAGCGAGAGCACGAATCTTGGCGGCAAGCTGTCGCCGGCCCAGTCGAAGGACTTCTCGCGTACGGAGCTCTTCATCGTGGAAGGCGACTCTGCGGGCGGTTCCGCCAAGCAGGGCCGGGATTCGAAGATACAGGCAATTCTTCCTCTGAAGGGCAAGCCGATGAATCCGGAGAAGGCGCGGCTCCCCGAAATCCTCAAGAATGACGAATACCGGGCGATCATTTCGGCGATCGGAGCCGGAATCGGCTCGGATTTCGAAGTGGATGACAGCAATTATTCGAAGATCATCATCATGACCGACGCAGATACCGACGGCGCGCACATTCAGGTGCTGCTGCTGACCTTCTTCTACCGTTATATGAAGCCGCTGATCGACGCGGGCCGGGTCTATATCGCCCAGCCGCCGCTGTATAAGCTGACGCGCAAATCAGGCAAGCTGGAGACGGTTCGATACGCGTGGACGGATGAGCAGCTGCAGAATTACCTGAAGGAGTTCGGCAAGAACTTCGAGCTTCAGCGCTACAAGGGTCTCGGCGAGATGAACCCGGATCAGCTGTGGGAGACGACCATGAATCCGGATACGCGCACGATGCTCCAGGTGCAGATCGAAGACGCCGCGAAGGCGGAGCGCCGCGTGTCTACCCTGATGGGCGACAAGGTTGATCCGCGCAAGCGCTGGATCGTGGAGAACGTCGATTTCACCGAAATCGAGGAGTAGATCCGGGTCGTTCCGGACCCTTTCGATTTACATTTCGGAGTGATGAGAATTTCGGTATTAAGAAATCTTTGGCGATTTGCGGAGAAGCGCGAAGGTTAGGAACTGAAGGAGAGTAATCGTCCGCCTTTGTCCCCGAATATCACCGATTATTAACCAATTCAGGATATTTGGAGACAACAGCGGCCGAAAGTCCAAACCGTCAGCGCTGCGTAGACTAATCGCCAGCTTATTTTGAATAAGGCGACAGTTTGAAGAACAGAAGGTGAATGCATGAGCAGTTTATCCGAACAATTTCTGCCGGCGTTTCTGGAGGAAGTCGTCGGCGACCGCTTTGGGCGGTATTCCAAATATATCATTCAGGACCGGGCCATCCCCGATGTGCGCGACGGGCTGAAGCCCGTGCAGCGCCGAATTCTGTACGCCATGTATGATTCCGGCAACACGCCAGACAAGGCTTACCGGAAGTCGGCGAAGACCGTCGGAGACGTAATGGGCAACTATCATCCCCATGGAGATTCCTCCATCTACGAAGGCATGGTCCGGATGGCGCAGCCTTGGAAAATGGGCCATGTGCTTGTCGACGGTCATGGCAACTGGGGCTCGATGGACGATGATCCCGCCGCAGCGATGCGGTATACCGAGGCGCGTCTGTCGCCGATCGCCATGGAGATGCTCCGCGACATCGAGAAGCGTACGGTGCTCTTCAAGGACAACTTCGATAACTCGGCCAAGGAGCCGGTGGTGCTGCCGTCCCGTTATCCGAATCTGCTGGTGAACGGAACGAGCGGAATTTCGGCCGGCTTCGCCACCGAAATTCCGCCGCATAATCTGCGGGAGACGATCGATGCCTGCATCGCGGTTATGCAGAAGCCGGAGATTGAACTTGAAGAAATCATGACCTTCATCAAAGGTCCGGATTTTCCGACAGGCGGCCTGATCATGGCCGGTGACGGTATTATGGATGCCTACCGAACAGGCAAAGGCCGCATTTATTTGCGCTCCAAGACGGAGATTGAGAATGTCCGTGGCGGCAAGCAGCAAATTATAATTACGGAAATCCCGTTCCAGGTCGTGAAATCCCGTCTCGTTACCGCTATGGAGAACATCCGTCTGGAGAAGAAGGTTGACGGGATAGCCGAAGTGCGCGACGAGAGCGGACGTGAAGGCCTGCGGATCGTCGTTGAACTGAAGAAAGAGGCCGACGCCCAGAGCATCCTTGCCTATCTGCTGAAGAAGACGGACCTTCAGGTGACCTATAACTTCAACATGGTGGCTATCGTCAACAAGGCGCCGCAGCAGCTTGGCCTTAAGGCGATTCTGGAGGCCTACATCGCGCATCAGCGCGAGGTCGTAACGCATCGCACCCAGTTTGATCTGGACCGTGCCGAGGACCGGGCTCATGTGCTGGAGGGTCTGGTTAAGGCGCTCAACATACTGGACGAGGTTATCGCCGCCATCAAGGCGTCGAAGAACCGCCAGGATGCCCAGAACAACCTGGTGTGGATGTTCGGCTTCAGCGAGCGCCAGGCGGATTCCATCCTGACCCTGCAGCTGTACCGGCTGACCAATCTCGAAATCCGGACGCTGGAGAAAGAACTGGAGGAGACGGAGAAGAAGATCGCCTCGCTCCGGTCCATACTCGAGAGCGACAAGAAGCTGGTAAGCGTCATTCGCAAGGAACTGATGGAAATCCGCGACAAGTATGGCATCGAACGCCGTGCCGCCATTCAGGGTGAAGTCGAGGAGATCAAAGTCAGCCTCGAAGCGCTGGTCAATGCCGAGGATGTGCTGGTTACGCTGTCGGCAGAAGGTTATATCAAGCGGACAAGTATGCTGTCTTTCACCCGTTCAGGCGGAGACCGGAAGTCATCCGGTGCGAAGGAAGGCGACTACGTCACGAAGCTGATGGATGTGAATACGCGGGACAGCCTGCTGATTTTTACGCGCAAGGGCCAATATTTCCTGCTCCCGGTCCATCAGATTCCCGACTTCAAATGGAAGGACCCCGGCACTGCAATCGTCAATGTGATCGGCCTGTCCAAAGAAGACGGCATCGCCGACGTTATTCCGGTAAGCGGTCTGGATGAGCCGGGTCTCAGCCTGTTCTTCGTCACCCGCAAAGGTCAGGTCAAGCGTACGGAGCTTAAGGAATACGCAACTAGCCGAAGCGGAGCCGTAGCCGCTTGCAAGGTAGCCCCCGATGACGAAGTGCTCTCAGTTCTGCTGAGCGGGGGAGATCAGGATCTGATGCTGATTACCCGTGAAGGCATGAGTATCCGGTTCCGTGAGAACGAAGTGAACCCGATGGGCCGTGTGGCCGGCGGTGTCAAAGGCATACAGCTGCGCGAAGGCGACGAAGTGGCAGCCTGCTTCCGGGTGTCGGACGATGAGGGTGAGGTATTTGTACTAAGCGATCTCGGCTATGGCAAACGCAGCCTGCTGCTGGATTATATCCCGCAGAGCCGGGGCGGCAAGGGTGTTCAGACCTTTGAATTCAAAGAAGGCAAGCGTGTCAAGCCTAACGGCAGCCGGATCGCAGGCGCATTCTACTGCAAGGAGCCAGTGCCGGTTACCGCAATTACAAAGGACGGACACATATTCGAGCTTACCACGGAGTCCGCGCCGATTGCCGAGCGCAAGTCGATTGGCAAGCTGCTCGTATCGCTGGACAAGAAAGACGAAATTATACAAGTGCACCGTTCGGTCGACTAGGCCGGATCAGAGAAGGCATCGTTCTCCGCTGGCGGAGAGGATGCCTTTTTGATCATTCAGCAAGCATAATATAGATTAGGCAGTTGCTTCGCAGATCCTGAGATGGGGTTATTCTTATTGGATTCGAAACGCAGCCGGTTATAACATAATACGGAAAGTTAGTCAGGGTAGTATTGGGGCAAAATACATATCACTCATTCTCAATTGTCGGAGGTATGGTCTATGCTGTCATCCATCAAACGCTTTCTCATTGGACGTCCGCTCAAATCGAATGAATTAGGGGAACAAAAGCTGACCAAAGCGAAGGCGCTGGCCATTCTCTCTTCGGACGCGCTGTCGTCGGTGGCATATGGTCCGGAGCAGATCCTGATCGTACTGATTACGGTTGGCGCAGCGGCTTTCTGGTATTCCATTCCGATTGCGGTCGGCGTATTGGTGCTGCTGGCAGCTCTGATTTTGTCATATCGGCAAATTATTTTTGCCTATCCGCATGGAGGCGGCGCTTATGTCGTGTCGAAGCAGAACCTGGGGAAATATCCGGGACTCATTGCCGGGGGCTCGCTGCTGGTGGATTATATTCTGACGGTTGCGGTCAGCGTGTCCGCGGGGACCGATGCCATCACCTCGGCATTTCCGAGTCTGCATCCCTATAACGTGCTTATCGCGGTCCTGTTTGTCTGCTTCATTACGACTTTGAACCTGAGAGGGGTAACGGAGTCGGCTTCCATTCTGGCTTATCCGGTATATCTGTTCGTTCTTGCTTTATTTATCATGATCGGGGTAGGCTTGTTCCATATTGTAACCGGGCAGGTGCCTGAAGGGCTGCACACCCCCATCGGGACGCCGGTGGCTGGCATCTCGCTGTTCCTTCTTCTGCGGGCTTTTGCATCGGGCAGTTCGGCTTTGACCGGAGTGGAGGCCATCTCGAACGCCATTCCCAACTTCAAGGACCCGGCTCCGAACAATGCCGCCAAGACGCTTGCCGCCATGGGCATTTTGCTGGCCTGCCTGTTCACGGGAATCGTGTTCCTTGCCTACTATTACGGCATCAGCCCGATGCCAGACGTTACGGTCGTGTCCCAGATCGCCGAAACGACATTCGGCCGGAACGTGATGTACTTCTTCGTTCAGGGAACGACGGCTCTGATCCTGATTCTTGCCGCCAATACCGGTTATTCGGCATTCCCGCTGCTGGCGGTCAATCTGGCCAAGGATAAATTCATTCCGCGCATGTTCACAGTCCGGGGCGACCGGCTGGGGTATTCGAACGGAATCATCATTTTGGGCGTGTTGTCCATTCTGCTGATCATGGCCTTCGAAGGCAAGACTGAGCATTTGATTCCACTGTATGCGGTGGGGGTATTCATTCCTTTTACCTTGTCACAGACCGGCATGATCGTGAAGTGGAACCGTGAGAAGCCGCCCGGCTGGCTCCCGAAATTGATCATCAACTCGACGGGCGCACTGATCAGCTTAATCGTAACGGTGATGTTCTTCCTGACCAAATTTCCACAGGTATGGCCGGTCCTTGTTTTCCTGCCGCTGATTATCTACCTGTTCCACCGGATACGGAAGCATTATGAGGCGGTGGCTGACCAATTGAGACTGAGCACTTGCGAGCCTTCCATCCCCATTGACGGCAATGTGATCATCCTTCCGGTTGCAGGCATCACGCATGTGGTGGAGAATTCTCTGAATTACGCCAAAACGCTGTCGGCGCATCAGATCATTGCTGTATACGTTGCGTTCGAACGCGAGGATGAAGCGGTGTTTGAGGAAAAATGGGCCAAATGGCAGCCGGATGTCCGGCTCGTCACCCTGTATTCGCCATACCGCAGCATCATCCAGCCGCTCGTGAAGTTTATCGACACCGTCCAGCGGAAGGCGAGCGAGTCGAACTTTAAGGTAACGGTCATCATTCCGCAGTTTATTCCACGAAAAGGCTGGCATAATATTCTTCATAACCAGTCGGGTCTCTTGATCCGCACCAATCTGCTCTACCGGCGTAATGTGGTCGTTACGACTGTGCCGTTCCATCTGAAGAAATGATGCCGATTTGTTTATGGGGTTATTTATTTTTTTCCACTTGCAGGAAAAAGGAACTTAACAGCGAACCTATCTTATAACGAATGATTCGTTGGAAAGGAAGGAACTGCAGTGAACTCCTTTGAATTCAGTAAAATCTGGCATAAAATTCTGAAGGATTACAAGGTTCATATGGAGACCAAGCTGGCCCCGACGTTGACCGATGCGCAGCTTACCGTACTTGAGCTCGTACAGGAGCGCGGTGCGGCCAAGCCTTCCGATCTAGCCCCTCACCTGGCGACAAGCGCGGCGGCGGTGACCATGCTCCTCGACCGGATGGAGCGGGGAGGACTAATTGTCCGCGACCGGGATGCGGCGGACCGCCGGATCGTATGGGTAAGCATTACGGATCTGGGGCGAATGGAAACGGCCAGAGGTCTTAAGGTGCGGAGCGATTTCTTCGCCGGAGTGCTGGATCATATCTCCGCCCATAATCAGCAGCTGCTGCTGTATTTGATGGGCAAGCTGGTAGCTCCGGGCAATGAATCAACGACGTTGGAGCTGAGCAGACAAACCTGACGGAGTTACATAGGACGGAAACAGGCAAATACTTAAAGGGGACGTTCTCCGGATTCGGAGGAACGTCCCCTTTAAGTTTAGCTTGCATAACCGATATAGCGGAGTCAGCCGGCTTTAAGTCTCTTCGGAGACTTCTGCGAGTGACTGCTCCTGAATGTCTCTGCTCCACAGGCTCCAGGGAAAGGAGCGGGGAGGCAGGGAGACGAGATTGATTTCCTCTTTGGTGACCGGGTGCGGGAAGCCGACAAGCGATGACCAGAGTGCGATCTGCTGGCCGGGCTTGTTGACGGAAGGGCCGTATTTCTGGTCGCCATAGAGGGGGCAGCCGGCATGGGCAAGCTGCACCCGAATTTGGTGAGGCCGTCCGGTCAGCAGGTTGATCTTGACCAGACTGAAGCCCTCCGCCTTGGACAGCACCGTATAATCGAGCACAGCCTCCTTGGCGTCCTGCGTTCCCTGCCGCACTACGGTGACGGTATTCGTCTTCGCATTCTTCAGGAGGAAGTTGCGCAGCCGTCCGCTTGGAGCCGGAAGTTCGCCGTGCACAACGGTTAAATAGACTTTCCGGAAGCTGCGGTTACGAACATTCTCCGAGAGCCGGGAGGCGGCTTTGGATGTCTTGGCGAAGATCATGGCGCCTCCGACGGGCCGGTCCAGCCGGTGGACAAGTCCCATAAAGACATTGCCCGGCTTGTCGTACCGCCGCTTGATATCCTCCTTGAGCAGTGTCAGCAGGTCGGGATCTCCAGTCGCGTCTTCCTGAACAGGGATATTTACCGGCTTGACAACACCTAGCAGGTGGTTATCCTCATACAGGATTTCAATGTCCTGAGCAGGCTGGCCAGCGGCTTGTCCGCCGTTCTTGTCCGCCATGGGTTAAGACTCCCAGCGGCCAAGAATACCGCATGGCAGATGGAGACCGGAAGCCGTTATCGGCAGTCCGATTTCTCCCGAACTGATCGAACCGCCGTACCGGGACTTCATCGTCATCGCCAGCATATTCTCCAGAACCGTAGGCGAAATGCCGGTCGTATACGAATTGATCAGGAGAAAGAGCGGCTGGTCGCTCATAATGGACAGACAGCTTTCAAGGAAGGGGTAGAGGCTCTGCTCCAGCTTCCACATTTCTCCGCCTGGACCTCTTCCGTACGAAGGCGGGTCCATAATAATGGCGTCGTATTTATTCCCCCGGCGCTCCTCACGCTGCACGAACTTGAAGACATCGTCCGTAATGAAACGGACGGGGCGCTCGCCCAGACCGGAGAGCTGAAGGTTCTCCTTCGCCCACTGCACCATCCCTTTGGCGGCATCCACATGGACGACGGAGGCGCCGGCTGCGGCCGCGGCAACGGTGGCTCCGCCGGTATAAGCGAACAGATTCAGAACCTGGATCTTGCGTCCCGCACCGGCGATCTTGTCCATCATCCAGCTCCAGTTGGCCGCCTGTTCCGGGAACAGCCCTGTATGCTTGAAATTGGTCGGACGCAGGTGGAATTTCAGCTTGCCGTAGGAGATGCTCCAGCTGTCCGGTATGCTCTTCTTCATTTCCCAATGGCCGCCGCCGGAGGAGCTGCGGTGATAATGCCCGTGCACATTTTTCCATTGTGCCGATTCGTTGGCCAGAGGCCAAATGATCTGCGGATCAGGTCTCCGCAGAATGACGTCCCCCCAGCGCTCCAGCTTTTCTCCGCCGCCTGTATCGATAATTTCGTAATCCTGCCAATCCCGGGCCATGTACATAGTGATCCATCCTTCAAAAATTTTCATTTAGCCTATATTGTACATCAAATGTACGGTTCTTAACAAACCATTTGGACAAAGAGGCAAATCCGTGATATTAATGTTGACAATGAGAATCATTATCAATAGACTGGAGAATATCGGAGAAGCTGGTTGTTGAACCGATTTCTCAATTTAGGGAGGCGATCTTGAAATGGTCCGAATTTTGGTGGTCTATGCCAGTCTGACCGGCAACACCGAAGAAATGGCGGAGCTTATCGCGGAAGGCATCCGTCAAGCCGGCAATGAGGCTGTGCTGAAAGAAGTCCATGAATGCAATGCTGATGAAATCACAACCTATGACGGAGCGATTCTCGGCGCATATACATGGGGTGACGGCGAGCTTCCCGACGAGTTCCTGGATTTCTATGAAGAGATGGATGATCTGGACCTGAAGGGCCGTAAGGCCGCCGCCTTCGGCAGCGGGGATACCGGCTATGCTATATACTGCGGTGCAGTGGACCTGCTTGAGCAGAAGCTTGCGGAGAGAGGCGCCAAGCTTGTCCAGCCGGGACTTAAGATCGAATACGGACCTACATCCGCCGAGAAAGAGGAGTGCCGGCGCTTCGGACAACGTTTCTCTGAAGCCTGCCTTCCGGTAACATGATGGGCGCCTCCATGTTGGCGGCTGAGAAGCAGCCGGAAATCCGGTTCCAGCCGCTCCGCGACTATATTGTGGAACGGACGCTGCTTGATATGACCGAAGCCGAGAAACAGGCGGGAGCGGTCCTGCCGAAATGGCGGCAGCAGGTTCAATATACGGTGGGTCATGCCCTTAACGATTTCTATAGCCTGACACCGGAAGTCCGCCAGCAGACACCGATTCAGTTCATACTGGAGCATAGATGGCCTTCTCGTTCGAACGCTTTCTCCTCGCTTCTCCATTACTGGGAGGTCAAGAACAAAGTTATGGACTCTCTCATCCGGGCGGTCAGCTATAACCGCGACCATAATGTCATGCCGGTGAAATTGTACGAGGACTGGCATGTAGCCGTGCCTGAGCTGGGGATGGAATTATCCGTCATTTTTCAGCTGGTCTGGCAGATGCAGGGGGGCAGTGGCAAGGACGGTCTCATTATTCAGAAGTTCATGGCCTGCCGGTGCGAGGAGGTGGCGGAAGGATTCTATCATATGGTGAACGTCTTCTGCCATAAGGCGTATGGCAAGCCGCCCGAACGGGTAGAGCTCTTCCTCCTGATGGAAGGCGAGCAGCGCTGTTATCCCGGCGATTGTTACAGCCTGGAGTACTCGCTTGATTATTTGCGGCTGCTCTCCGTGCTGGATGAATCTCCGGATTCCGGAGCAAAGAGCCTTTCGGGGAACACGGGCCGCCGAGGGGCTGAAGAGGTACGCTGCCGTCAGCTCCTGATATGAAGCGGAATGACAACAGCCCCATGAATGTTTTGAATTCATGGGGCTGCTCTGTAATTTATCCGTTATAACGGTAGTAATCCTGCTTGTTGATAATGATAAATCCGCTGCTTTCATACAGCTTTAGAGCATTCGGGTTATCAAGGGCAACCTCCAGATTAATTCCGTTCCCGTGATGCCGCTCCCGGGCTATGGTCTGAAGGAGCGCGCTGCGGCCGATGCCTTTTCCTCTGAGCTTCTCATCGACAGTAAACCCGTAAATCCAGGTTTCGTTATCCTCCGTCCACAACCGAAGCTTCCCCGCTGCCTCCCCGGCATACTCAATGATAATATGCTCGGTGCCGCTCTCCTCCGCGATATCCTTGAGCATCTCAGCGGCCTCTTCAAGATTCATTCCGAATCCGCTGCTGTCCAGCGAGGCCAGCAGCGGGGTCTCGTCCGGCCGCGCCGGACGGAGGGTGATCTTGTCCTCCGACAACTCGCGCTCCAAGGCGCCGTTCTCCACAGCCTTGGATTCGTCCCATTTCATTTGATATTCCGCATGGTTAAGGACCAGCGGCAGTGTCCGCAGGAAAGGGGCTGCTGATGCCGAGGCCGCAGGGGCATTCAGCAAGATGGTTTCGGCTCCGATGCGGGAGATCGCTTCATATGCCTGCTTCCAGAGCGCGGTGAATATGCCCCGTCTCCGGTATCCCGGGCGAACCATCCCGCAGACTTCGGCTTCGCTGCCGAAAGGATAGATGCCGATAAAGCCAACAATCAGACCGTCCTCGTAGGACAGCCTGATTTCAGCTCCTCCACTTTCGGGACCTCTGCGCAGAGAATCCCAGTTCAGCTTCAGCGAAATACCGTCATATTCCTCGACGCGCCGCTGCAAATCTTCAATCTGTTCCAATGTTTCGATCGTTGTCAAAGCTATTCCTCCTAGTAAAACACACGGATACCCGACTATCCTCTTGGCGCGTTACTGCTCCATACATCCGAATATTCCGCATGTTTCTTGAATTGATGTGCCGCATATGAGCACTCCGGTACAATCTTCAGCCGCTCGTCGCGGGCCTTGTCCACCACAGCCCGCACCAATTGTTCGCCGGCTCCCTGACCGCGCAGATCTTCGGAGACAAAGGTATGGTCAATAACGAGATCCCCGCTGTTCTCATCCAATCTGTATGTAATTTCGGCCAGGTCCTTGCCTTCGCCGGCAATATAGAATCGTCCTTCTCCCGTTTGAATTTGTGTCATATTCTTCACTCCATTTCGGGTGTAATGTCTTTATTCTACTACCCAATTTTGGAAAAAGCGAGGACAAGCATGCCGCAGGCGGTATTTTACACATACATCACAACACGGGTTAGGTTATTTCGAATCACTTGTGTATTCTGCAGGGAATGCCCTAAGATTAAGACACTAACGCTGCAATGAATAGAAGCTGCTTCAGGAGGAATGTCTGTGGATTATGAAGTTATTGTTGAGTTTCAGCCGGTTTATGAGTTAAATAACTGAAGGGCGATATTCCCAGCCCGGTCAATCCGCCATCCGGCTGCAAATTTCATACCCGCTGTCCGTTCGCAGTGGAGCGCTGCAAGGCGGAAATCCCGCTCTTCCGCGACGCTGGCTCAGGGCACTATGTTGCGTGTCATATAGCTTGATTATTCAATAAATGGGATATAATTTAATAAATACACTATTTTGACTTTATGCGACTAAAGTGCTATATTTGATTCCACCACAGGCAAAACGGGTAATATAAGACTGATTAGAATACATATCTAATCGGTCTTGTGTTTTTTCAGTCCATACCTTAGGAGGAATTGATTGTAATGAGTGAAACAGTACGTTTGATCGAAAGAGCCGGGAAGCCTTCCGCACAGCGGAGACAAGGCCTCGTGCCAGTCGTTATCTACGGTGCGGGTTCGGAGTCTCTTTCCTTAAGTGCGGATGCTAAGACGGTAGACAATATTCTGAGCAGAAATCCGCGGGCAATTCTGAAAGCGGAAATCCCGGCTGCGGGAACCAAGGACGTTATCATCAATGAAGTCCAGCGCCAGCCTCTGACGAAGAAGCTGCTGCACATCGACTTCCATGTTATCGATATGAAGACCGAGCTGGAAACGAAGGTTGCCCTTCACTTTACGGGTACGGCTGAAGGTGTGAAGGATGGCGGCATCCAGACCGTAGAGCTGCATGAGATCGACATCCGCACGCTGCCGGACAAGCTGGAGCCGACGCTTGAGGTGGACGTCAGCGGCCTGGCGATCGGCGACCAGCTGTTCGTCTCCGACCTGCCGAAGCATGAAGGCTGGGAGGTACTGAACGATCCGGAGACGCTGGTCGTCAAGATCGCTCCGCCGGCTGTAACGGAAGAACCGACAGCCGAAGAGGGTGAAGCGCCAGCAGCGGTTGAAGAGGCAGCCGAGGGTACGGAAGGCAAGGAAGCCTGATTTCGTTTCGGCTATGGCTAACAATAAAAGAGCAGATCGTCCCTTGCTTCAAGGAACGGTCTGCTCTTTTGTATTGATATATGGGATGAACCGGCTCACGTTGTTCTTGAACGATAATCGGCTCTATACCGGTTGCTTTCATTACATAAAATCATTCAGTATGACCGAATAAATGTCCTCCGTCAGATGAAGCGCTCCGTCATAACCGACATAAGATTTGCTCAGCACCATTTGATTGGAGATCGGCGCAGAGATCGATAACTGATAAGCGTTCAGGTCTCTGGCGACCGCGCGCTCCCAGGAGCTGCCGAGGATGAGCGGGCGGCTTCTGAGCTTGAGCTTCCGTAATTCCTCTTCCACATAACCACCATCGTTGGAGAACACCGTCTCCGCCACAATATCGTTCGTAAATTTCGCAAATTCGGTTGTAACACCTTTCTGGTGCTTAAGCGGCGTATCCTCGGTGATGAACTGCTTATCCGGAATCAGTCCGAGGTCATTGGTCAGAAACCTGGAAATCCCGAGCGTGTACAGGCTGTCGCCAACCGTTGAGAACCGTCTAGGCAGCAGACGTGTCTCCAGCAAGGTATCGGCAGCTCTTTCCAGGTAATAGTAATACCGATTCTCTTCCTTCAGGATGACGCTCTCGACGATGGCTGGATCAATGCCGGCGAATTCGCCGACAGTTCTGAGGAAATTGGATGTCTCCGTCGGACCGATCGGCAGCACCGGGTAATGCAGGAACGGCGTGCCGAACTTCTCCTGCAAATGCTCGGCAGCCCGTAATCCTGCCCAAGGCGAGACTACCAGATTGAACTGTGCTTTCGGGATATCGCGAACGGCTTCAATACTGCTATCGGGGCCAAAAATCGTATTCAGCTTGAGCCCGATGGCGGAGAGCAGCTTGTTCAGCTGCTCGATATCTCCGGCCCAGAATGTATTCTGATAAGGAATTACCGACCAGAGATTGACCAGTCCGGGCTCAATTTCCGGCTGCGGCTCCAGAAACTGGTCGATAATGGCATCGAGGACCAGTTCATGCCCGACCAGGTTGCTTCCTTTGAATCCGCCAGTTTCTACATACACGATCGGCTTGCCGCTCTTCTTGAACTTTCGGGCAACCTCCCCAATATCGTCACCGATAATATCCGAGGTGCAGCCCGTAAGGACGACGAACAGATCGCCGTCAATGACATCAAATGTATTGGTAATCAAATTGCGAAGCTGATCTGTACCGCCGAATACCACTTCTTTCTCGGAGGCGTTCGTGCAGGGAATGGCGTGTCCTCCTACATAACCTGAACCCTGATGTCCGTTCTGGGTCCCGAGGGTTACCATCAATTTGGATACGCAGCCTGGTCCGGAATGGACAATCGGAACGGCTCTTTTAATGGCCAGCACCGATTCAAACGCTCCCAGTGCGCATACATGACGGATCTGTTCAACCGACTGAGACATGTTCGTCAACCTCGCTTTTCTCGCTATTCAGGAAAGTAAATGGATCTTGCTCATACCACCAGTTGGTGTAAGGGAGCTTGATGCGCTCTGCCAAGTTCTTGGCCAGACTGTTATTGGTCAGCGCGTCGATGATGCGTTCGCCGAATTCCAGCGTCCCCTGATAGCCGAAGGCGCTGTATTCGTCGCTGATCATGATTGTGGGAATGCCCAGCTTGGTGGCCCATACCGATTGGCCGGGATGTCTTCCGACATACAGGTCCGGCTGGACTTTTTTGAGCAAATTGATGATCTCATGATTTTGCTGGTCGCTGACACTGACCGGAATATCCCGTTCCTTCTCAGCCAGATCAAGTGTGCAGGAAGGGCAGCCGCCGTGGTCATGCTTCGAATCATAGTGCCAAGAGAAGCCCCAGACAACCTCCATGCCGAAATCCTCCAGCAGCCGGATATAGTTATGGGCGAAGCTCGGTCCCATGCCCACGACAACCCGCTTGCCTTGCAGCTTGCGCTTGATTTCCGCCAGTTCCGGCGCTGCAAGCTCCTTTTGCTCCGCCAGATACGCTGCCACTTCCTGCTGCTTCCCTACGGTCTCTCCAAGTCTCGTCAGCCAATCGTCAAAGCCGGCAATCCCGTGCGGCTGCAAGGCCGTTACATAGGGAACGCCGAATTTCTGCTCCAGACCGTTGCCCAAATATCCGCCCAGCGTGCCGCAAATGCTGATGGTGGCCGCGGCTTCCGACCACTTCTCCAGCTGTTCGATTGTGCTGAACGGTATGCCAAATTGCGGGACCAGCCCCAGCCGTCCGAAAATTTCGGTTACAATCTTCCGGCCGCTGGCGTAGAAATTAATGACATTGACCAGTTCAGGCCGCTTCTGCTCTGCAGGCTTGATGATCCGCGTCAGCAGGGCGTGGAAGGCTGCGTCGAAGCCGGAAGCCCAGATTTGCGAGCGGAAGCCGTCGCAAAAGACGGGAACGACCGGAATGCCAATCTCGGCTTCCGCGTCCTTCAGCGTGCGTTCTATATCATCACCGATAATGCCGGAGGCGCAGGAGGTGGTGACGAATATCGCTTTCGGGTTGAAACGTTCGAAGGCTCTGCGGACCGCGTCCTGCAAAATCTTGTCGCCGCCGAACACGACTGCATTTTCCGACATATTCGTATTGACGATTCTCACATTCCGCTTGTTGTCCACGCCGCGGATATGCTGGCCCCATTGGTAGACCGAATTAGCGCCCGCCACATCTCCAGCGCAGCCGACAGGCCCGTGATTGACAATGGCAGCATCGACGATGGAAGACAGATGGCCTTGGGCGCATCCGGAGTTGCAGTTGGTTGCCTGACTAAAGCCGCGGCCCGCATTCTTCAGGCAGCCTGTGCGTGATTTCTCCGCAAGATCCTTGATTGATCCCTGGTAACCGACGATGGATTTTAACCGTTTTTCGCGGATGACGGCTTGCGAACGGTTCAAATTAATTGGCTTAATAGGCTTGATAGACATAGATGTGAACCTCCTTTTGTTTAGTCAAGCTGCGACGCTTCTTTCCATACCAGAAAATGCTTCTTCAGTCTGGCGAACGACAGGTTGATAATAATGCCCAGCACGGTGATGAAGAGAACGATACCGTACATAAGCGGCAGATCATACCGGGCGGTCGAATTGATATAGTACCAACCGAGCCCCGTGCTGGCCCCGATTACTTCAGAGGCGATAATCATGAAGAACGAGAGCTGAGCGGCAAATTCGATGCCGATAAAAATATGGGGAGCGGTGTATGGCAGAATGACCTTGGTAAACAGCTCTTTGCGCGTCGCCCCCATGGAACGCGCCGCCCGCAGCAGATTGAAATCGACCTCCTTGGCTCCGGCCATCGTGTTGAACAGCACGGGCCAGATCGCTGACCAGAAGATGACTACTACCTTCTCCGCTGTTCCGATTCCGAAGAAGATCATGAATATCGGAATGATCGCGAAGGGATTCAGCTTCTCGCAGGTGCGCAAGAAGGGCAGCAGCGCTTTCTCGGTCGAACCGAAGAAGGTACCGAGTAAAAATCCTAGTGGAATGCCTAAGATCAGCGAAAGACCGAACCCCAGCAGCACTCTGTACAGGCTGATCAGCGTCTGCTGAAACAGTATACCGGAGCTCGCCGAGTTGAAGATGGCCATAATCGCTTCGCTGGGAGGCGAGATGACGCCCTCCGGAATGACTCTGGCGCCAGCTTCCCAGAAGATGAAAAACAACACGATAGGGATGCTGCCGACGCCGATACGTTTAAGCTTGCCTGTGGCGGAATTCATGGAATCCGTCTCATCCTCCTTTGCTATAAGATAAGATCACGCTAGGCTGCGGCTTTGCTGCTGGATTCCGGGGCTTGCCGCCAAGTGAGAATCGAGTTCTCCAAATACTCAAGCACATAATTGAGCGCCAGACCAACGCCCGCAACCATGATCGCTCCAAGATAAATCCGCTCGACGAACCCCATGCTCTGGGCATTGTGGATCATCCAGCCCATCCCGGAATCGGCGCCCATGCTCTCCGAACCGATCAGCATGAAGAAGCTCATGGTCAGACCGGTGCGGAGTCCGGTGATCAAGGTCGGCGAGGCGCCGGGGAGAATCACCTTTGTAAAGATCGTCACCTTGCTCGCGTTCATGGATTTGGCCGCCCGGATCAGCAGCGGATCGACATTCTGGATACCGGCTATGGTCGTGAACAAGATCGGCCAGAACGATGACCAGAAGATAACAGTGTATATGCCGCCCTCGCCGACTCCGACAATGATAACGAAGACCGGAAACAGAATATACGGCGGGATGCTGGAGAGAAATTTGGTCAAGGGCCGGAGAAATACGGCAAGCTTCGGCACGGCTCCGGCTAGAATAAAGCCTACAGGCAGGGCCAGAATCGTAGCCAAGATAAAGCCGAAGAACACTCTTTTGAGACTGATGGAGATGTAGAGCAGAATGTTCGTCAGTCCCAGGTCGACTCCGGTCTTCACGACCCGCGAGAAGGGCGGGACAAACACGTCGCTGACAAGGCCCAGACGCGGGGCAAGTTCCCAGATAATGATCACCAGGAAGAACAGGTAGAAGCTTAACAAGGCCCGGTGAACAGAGAGTAACCATTTCATCTGTTAGTCATCCTCCTTTTACGCTTAGTTGCGTCAGCAGAGCCGTCTCCTCATCACTCACCGCACCGAATCCAATCAGCAGCCGCTCCGGTTCGTATATGTCGATCAGAGGGGAGGGGGAAGCCGAAGCTTCCCGTTGTGGAAAATGGTGTCGAATGAATAGCCAAAACCCGTTGTTTTGCGAAGTTGCTAGTTCTTCCAATGCCTCTTTTACCTGGAAGTGCGAGTTGTTGACGTTTCTGAGCTAACATTAGCTGCTGCCTTACGTATGATGGCATTTCAGCCCTTGTCAAACTGGGTGGTGATCAGATCGTTGACGTGCAGCTGGTCCTTCTTCAGTGCTCCGTTTTTGACTAGGTCATCAATCCAGGGCTGGATCAGTTTGTTCGGAAATCCGTTGCCGGTGTAGTAATAGTGTACGGCATTTACTGGTTGACCGATATATTCGCCAGTCAGCTTAATTGCTTCTTCCTCATGCGCGGGGTTGACGATCCAGGCCTGCGCTTTCTTAATCGCGTTGACAAAATGCTGTACCGCGTCAGGATTCTCTTTGATAAAATCATCCGTGAAGTAGTAGAAGGTCGTACCTGCCGATTCGCCGAGCCCCGTATCCGCCGTGTCGAAAACTTCGATCAGTCCGGATTCTTTCGCCAGCTTGTAGAATGGCGGGTGGACGCCGACGATGTCAATGTTGCCCTGTTCGTTGGCCTGAAGGGCTGCTGTATCGCTTTCGAAGGAGACATATTTGATTTGATTCCGGTCAAAGCCCTCATGGTCGAATGCGTTGGATGCGATAAACGTTGTGCAGCTCGGAACGGTGCCGTTGATCGTAATTTTTGCTCCATTCTTCTTCTTGATCAGTTCTCCCAGAGTTTTAACTCCCAGCTTGGGGCTGACATAGTATTTCATATGGTGATATTTGTCATCCACATCAGGCTTCGGGTCAACCCCGCCGATCGTAACGCCCTTGATTTTGGCCCCGCCGGCGATATAAGTGGCGATGTTGTTGACATGGGCACTGGAGACGTTATTTGTTCCGTTCAAGATCGATGGAAGCACTTGGGCGGTAGTCAGTTCGCCGGTGTACTCCACATTGATTCCTTCTTCAGCGAAAAATCCTTCTTTCTCGGCAATTACCCATGGTGTGGAGGAGCAGTTGACCTTGGTGTCGGTCTTGATCGTGTAGACCTTCTTGCCGGACTTGGCCGGGTCGAAACCTGCGCTCTTCAGATTCGAGAGCCCGGCAGCGCCCTGGATGCCAATTCCTTTCTTCGTCTGACCGAAATAGCTGCCAACGCCGATTCCTCCGACCACCACGAGGGCGACCACAGATATAATTACCCATTTCTTTTTGCTAGTTGCCATTTTTTCACACTCCTAATATAATCTTTATAAGTTAAAATATAACAACTCTAACTACAACAACTCAACCTGATCACCACCTGCATCGAATAGTATAAAAAAGAGACTAAGCGAACTTCCGGGGGGAAGTGCGTTAGTCTCCAGCTAACTGGTCAACTTTTTAAATCCGATAAAACTTATGAGATTTATGAAATAAAGCTTATTCTATGCCTTTCTCAATTGTCAACGCATGAATATACATAAACCAGCTAGTTCGATAATTTGTAACTTTTATAATGGTTGTCATTTTATGAGGGATAGGACAGCCGTTTTCCCGCCGCAGACATAATTCCATCCAGAGCGATGGCCAGAACCGCGATAATCAAAACACCGGCGAACATCTGCACAATTTGATAATTAGCCTGCGCTGTATAGATCATGAAACCCAGACCGGAGCTGGACCCCATCATTTCGGCCGCGATCAGGAACAGCAATGAATAGCCTGCAGCCAACCGCGTCCCGGTCAAAATGTAGGGGAGGGCAGAGGGGAGCAAGATTTTGGCCGTCAGCCGGAAGCGGCTCAGCCCAAATGAACGCGCCGCTTTGACAATGTCTGCATCGGCATGGATAATGCCGGACAACGTGCTGAACGTAATCGGCCATACACAAGCCCAGGCAATAATCGTGACTTTCGTCAGCTCGCCGGCCCCCATGAATACGATGATAATGTGAAACATGACAAACGGATTGATGTTAGAGAACCACTCCAATACGGGTTCGATGGCAATACGGGCCTTATCCGACCAGCCGGCCAGGGCAATCCCGAGCGGCACGGCTGCAATCAGGGCAATGGCAAGTCCTCCCAGAGCGCGCCCCAGGCTGATCAGCACATGGTGAGCAAGCTCACCGGTTACAGCCTGTGAGCCGATGAACCGGACCACTTGAGTGAAGGCCGGGATAAACTGAGGGTCTACCCATTCAAACCTGACGCTGGCTTCCCACAGGACCAGGAAGGCGGCTACAGCGGCATACCGTTTGCCAAGCTTGGTTAACACATTCATTTGATTCCTCCCGACATTAGTTTTGTGGTCCGGTGACCGGCAGGTTACCTAAGTGTTCACGGAGAATCGGATGTCGCACCATGACCCGAATGCCCGGAATGTCCGGACTCAGTGTCTGAGTCCATATGCATATTGGACATGTGATCCATATTAGACATGTGATCGCTATGATCACTGGAAGAGGACCTGGGCACATCTCCTTCTCCCGCGAAGCTGCCGTTCGTTCGGCTCAGATGGGCTGTTGACGCGCCTCCCGCCACGAGAAGAAGCAGGACAGCCGCTAACACGGTAACGGAAAAATAACGGTTTGGCCTGCCCCGACGCTCCCGGGAGGCTGATTCCGTACTCCACACGGAGTCTTGAGGCTTCCAGAAAAAGAGATCACGCTCCAGCTTGCGCAGTACGAAGCTAAGGATCACGCCAATCAGGGAAATACATAGACCAACGGCAAATATAGGCGTCGTGGCGTATGGCGACGAATAGTAATTGCCGGACCAATGAAGCAGCCAGCCGAGTCCGGCCAAGCCTCCCAGCATTTCTCCGGCCACGAGTATAGCCAGCAGCAAGATGATCGACGTTCGGATTCCCAGCAAAATGGAGGGAGCCGCTCCCGGCAATATGACGCGCAGGAATAGCCGGGCAGGTGAGGTTCCCATGCTGCGCGCTGCTTTCAGCAGGTCAGCATCCATATTCTGCACACCGTTGATCACATGCTGCAGCAGGGGCCAGAATGCTACCCAGGTGACGATGATCAGCTTTGCTTTTTCCCCGATGCCGAAGAACAGAAGAAAGACCGTCATTAGTGAAAAGGGATTGACCTGGGCCATTATGCGGAACAGCGGGTTCAATCCTTCAGTCAGACCGGGCAGCCAGTATGCGAGAATCGCACCTGCCGGCACGGCCAGCAGCACCGCCGGTACTATGCCCGCCACCATCCGCCATAAAGTCGCTACCGTATGACCGAGCAGATGCTGGTGCTGCAGAAGATCGACGACCTCCTGCAGCACCGCGGACAACGGCGGGAAGTAAGTCGAATTTACTAGTCCGCTTCTTGGCAGAGCCTCCCATAGAATACAAATCAGGGCGATGCCGGATAGTCGCAAACCTGCGCGCAGCAGAACCGGAATATTCCTGGTTGCCATGAAAGGATAACCCCCTCTCCATTTCTTAAATCCTATTTAACTGATAATTTTTGTACAGTTTGATTTGTCTTTGTTTTTTTGTCAAGCAGGAACATCACTCGGTTGCTGAATGACTCTCGATGCTGCTGTTCCGCCTAGGATTTGTTAATTTCGTCGTTGACAGGTTCAGGAGCCCGTTCTAAAATAAGATAAAGTGTATGGGAATTATAGGATATAGGCGCGGCTGACCGACAACCAGGAAGCCGGATGACTGCATTGCAGCCGTCCGGCTTTTGCCGCACTGACGGACTGATCCGTATGCAGACTCTGAAGCTCCTTGAGAGAGCCTTCGGTCTGCTCACAGATAAGGCGTATTATCCTGGCCCGTGATTGTGATGGAATTCACAATTAGGCGTGGCGCATTTGGCGTATGGCGCTCTAGCGCTTGAGTCCGCGCAATTTCCGAGCCAACCGGTTCGCCGGAGGCTTGAGACGAATGGCATTTTGCCGTCCGTTTCAAGTCTTTTTTTGTCACTATGAGACATCATGCAGCTTGGGCTGCGGTATGTAACAACCAATTTGAAAGGTGGTGTTCGCGTTGCCGAACGAATCGCGCCATCCATGCTATGACGAAATGGCGCATCATTACTTTGCCCGCATGCATGTGGCGGTAGCGCCGAAATGCAATATCAACTGCAATTATTGCAATATCAAATATGACTGCGTCAGCGAGAGCCGTCCCGGGGTTGTCAGCAAAGTGCTTACGCCGCAGGAGGCCTATGACAAGGTGCGCAGCACGCTTGTGAGTCTGCCGCAGCTGACCGTGGTCGGCATTGCAGGCCCCGGCGATCCGCTGGCGAATCCGCGGGAGACGTTCGAAACGTTCAGACTGCTGTCCGAAGGTCTGCCTGAATTGCAGCTATGCCTCAGCACCAACGGGCTGAAGCTGCCCGATTACACGGAAGAGATCGTCCGGTACGGAATCAGCCATGTCACGGTCACGGTTAATACCGTTGACCCGGACATCGGGGCGGAGGTGTACCGGGCCGTGTCATTCCGCGGCAAGGCTTACCGCGGCAGGGAGGCAGCAGAGCTTCTGCTGCAGAACCAGCTCGAAGGCATCCGGAAGATTGCCGAGCAGGGCGTCAAGGTCAAGGTCAATTCCGTGCTGATCCCCGGCGTTAATGACGGCCATCTGATCAAGGTGACCGAAGCGGTCAAGGAGGCAGGCGCATTCTCCCACAATATTATGCCGCTGATTATTTCGCCGGGCAGTCTGTACGAGAAGGAAGGGCGAACCGAGCCCGCCACTTCGCTGACGCTTGAGGTGCAGGCGCGCAGCGAGGCGCTTATGCCGGTAATGCGGCATTGCCGTCAATGCCGCGCAGACGCGGTCGGGATGATTGGCAACGATATCGGCCTCCAAGCCGAAGCCGCACCGGCCCGGGAATACGATCCGGTGGCCCGGGAAGAAGTGCTTCTGCGGCTGGACCGCACAGTATCAGAGCGCAAGCAGCGCCTAACCAATTCGGGGGCGGAAGGAGAACGCGGCAGCATGCGCATCGCGGTGGCGACGCGGGGCGGGGGCCAGGTGAATGTGCATTTTGGCCATGCCCGCGAATTCCTCGTATATGAAGTGTCCGGTCAGGAGCAGAAGCTGCTGGGCGTGCGGCGGATTCAGGCGTACTGCAACGGCAAGTCCGATTGCGGCGATGCGGACAAGGCGTCGATTCTGGAAGAAACGGTATCGCTGCTGCAGGATTGCTCCATCGTCCTGTGCGCCGCGATCGGTCCCGGACCGTCCGAGCGGCTGGCCCGGGCCGGGCTGACAGCACTGGCGCGTAAAGGAGAGATCAGCGTACTGCTGGAGCAATGCGCGAAGTACCAACGTTACTTCGCTTCCATCTCCTGCTCTCCACAGGGAGCTTGTCCTTCTCCCGCGCAGCAACGGTGAATATTCGGTCATGAAATCAAGCGGGCTTCGCGGCTTAATCGGCTGCGGAGCCCGCTTGTTTGTGGTGCGCCCGGCATGGGCGATAACTCGGCGGTGAAAGTCCGCTACGGGCTTGGCAGTAGGAACTGTTAGCTGAAGGCAAGGGTGTCCGCCGCGAGGCGGAATCTGAAGGAAGCCGGAGGCAAACCCTCGGTCTGACGAACAGAAATCACATATAAGGCATGATGGGACGGACGAGCTTGCCACACAAAGCAAAGTCCAATACTGCCCGAATCCCATGATGTAAATGTGGCAGATAGATGAGGGGAAAGTTATCGCTCTTACCCGGGGAGATCTCACAGACGGGGAGTAGGAGAAAAAAAAAATCCGAAACACGGAGTAAAGCTTGTTGTGAGAGGTCAGCAGACGCCATAGTACGCCTGTTGCGTCAGCGGCAAGCGGAAGGGCTGAACAATCGTAAGTCTCGAGTACAGACTGGAAGGAGAACCGGTGCGATGAAAGCAGAATACCGAAAGGGCTGCCCTCAAAGGGATAGTGTGGAACACGAAGAGTATGCGGGAGTGCGGAGTGCCGGAGCTCGGGAAGGTAAAGAAAGAGACGGTGCAAACGATCTGATGGAACGCATCCTGGACAGAGATAATCTGAACCGGGCGTACAAACAGGTCAAAAGTAATCACGGAGCGCCCGGGATCGATGGGATGACCGTAGAGGCGGCGCTTCCGTGGCTGCGGGAAAACAGAGATGAACTGCTGCAAAGCATCCGGGAAGGGAAATACAAACCAAGCCCGGTGCGGCGCAAGGAAATCCCCAAACCAGATGGAAGTGGAGTGAGAAAGCTCGGCATCCCGACCGTCGTAGATCGGGTGATCCAGCAAGCGATCTCCCAGCAGCTGCAACCGTTATTCGAGCCACTTTTCTCGGATGGAAGCTATGGCTACCGCCGGGGTCGAAGTGCGCAACAGGCCATTCGGAAAGTCAAAACGTACGCCGAGCAGGGCTATGGACAAGCGGTTGAAATCGATCTGTCGAAATACTTTGACACGTTGAACCATGAGCTTCTTTTGAACTTGCTGCGCAAACAGATCGAGGATAAACGCGTCATCGACCTGATCAAAAAGTACCTGAAAAGCGGAGTCATGGAAAACGGGGTACGACGCGCAACGGAGGAAGGATCGCCGCAAGGCGGGCCGCTGTCTCCGCTTTTGTCAAATGTCTATCTGAACGAATTCGATCAGGAGATGGAGAGCCGAGGCGTGAGGGTCATCCGCTATGCGGACGACATTGTCGTGCTGGCAAAGAGCAAACGAGCAGCCATGCGACTGCTGGAATCCAGCCGGACGTACTTGGAGCAGAAGCTAAAACTTCAAATGAACCCGCAGAAGAGTAAGGTCGTCAGCGTCGTGGCGCAGAAACACTTTAAATTCCTCGGCTATGCGCTGGGAAAGAACGGGAACGGTGTGTACATTCGCACCCATCCGCAATCTCTCGCTAAAGCAAAGAGGAAACTGAAAGAGCTCACGAATCGAAGACAAGGCAGGAGTGCAAGAGAGGTAATGGAGAACGTAAAAGTCTACATTCGCGGCTGGCTGGGTCACTTCTACGTAGCCGACATGAAGCGAATCCTGCAAAACTGGAATGAATGGCTGCGAAGGCGGATGCGCATGTACATCTGGAAGCAATGGAAGAAGCCAAGAACGAAGGTACAAAATCTGCGAAAGCTGGGGATACCGGAGTGGCAGACTTACCAATGGGGAAATACAAGGCGGGGCTACTGGCGAATAGCCAGAAGCGCAGTATTGAATCGCTCTGTAACAAACGAAAGGCTCGTACAGGCAGGGTATTATGACTTCCCTGCCCAGTACGAGCGCTTGCGTCAATTGCACTCAAACGGTTGAACCGCCGTATACCGAACGGTACGTACGGTGGTGTGGAAGGTCGGCTACTCAATTAATGGGTAGCCTCCTATCCGATTCTGGCGCCGGAATCCGGAAAACCGCTGAGGTGCGAAAATGGTCATCTTCGCCGTGAAATCTGTCAAGTGATATCAGACGGTTATCCCCGAAATGAAAGCTCGTGTCACTCCTTGAAGCGATTCGTTATTTGCTAAAATGAAAGCGCAAATATTTTATCGTAGATAGGAGATTCTGACATGAGAGTACCCTCCGAAGAGCTGCTGCCCGTCGTACAAGAAAGAGATGGGATCTCTATGCCAAGAACGAAGAGGGGATACAGTTCGGGACGGCCCAATCTCTCCGGTCCTCCTTGCTCCTGTATGTGCTGGCCGGTTCGCTGCTGCCGATGCTGGTTGTCGGAATCCTCTCCGGCAAAATCGACAACGGCATCAGCGCAAGTCTGAGACAGGAAGCGCTTAATCTGGAGAATGCCATCGACAATCTGGATTTCGCTTCCAAGCAGTTCGAGCTGGATGGGCAAATCTTGGAGGATGTCCGCTTTTTTGCAGGAGAAGCTCTGGAAGCGGGATATCCGGTCCTCTCCGTAAGGTTAATAAGGAAATTATCCGAATGGCCGAGAATGTCACCGCCCCGGTGTCGTATACGCAGGTTGCCGAATTTGTTTTCGTTCTCAGCAATTAATCCGCATTTTCTGCATAACACCTTGAACACAGTTCAGTGGCTGGTGCGACTTAACGGACAGAAGGAGATCGACAGGCTGGTGACCCTTTTGGTGAGCTGTACGGAGCGCGCCTGCAGAAGCTGGAGAGCGAAACCTTTCTCAATATTATTCTCGGCGACGCACCCATTCAGCCGTTCGACGACTTTGTCGCTAAGTGGAAGAAGGAAGGCGGCAATCTGATCACCGAAGAGGTGGAGGAGAAGGTGAAGGCGGAGGAAGCTGCAGCCCAATAGATTGGTAAAAGGACGGAATCCCGCTGGCTGGGATTCCGTCCTTTTTGATCAAGCCAGCCGGGCAAGTTAGCCGGGCAAGCCAACCGGGTAAGTTAGCCGAGCAAGACAGCCAGGTAAGTCCACAGGGCAAGATAGCCGGTCAAGACAGCCGAGCATAAGTCAGCCAGTCAAGACAGCCATAGTAAGACAGCCCCGTGTTTGCTGCCGGGTTCTCACGGTCAGGAGGCTTGTCCGTCTTCTGTCTCGATTTTATCTTCCCAGTCTTTGCACACATCGACCCAGGCGAGGCCGCCGGAGTATTGCTCCAGCTCCGCGCAGGTCAGCTCAATCGCTGAGTTGGAGCTTCCGCAGGCGGGAAAAACGGTCTCGAAGCGCTTCAGCGACACGTCGAGGTAGACTTCAAGCTTGCGGGCAAGCCCGAAGGGGCAGACGCCGCCGACGGCATGCCCGGTCTGCTCCAGCACTTCATCCGGTGTCAGCATTTTGGCTTTGAAGCCGAACTGCTCCCGGAATTTCTTGTTGTCAATTTTGGCATCGCCAGCGGCGACAATCAGCATGGCGGACTCGCCTTCACCCTTAAAGGAAAGACTCTTCGCGATGCGCGCGGGAATGACGCCGATGGTAGCGGCGGCCTGGTCAACTGTGGCACTGGATGTTGCGAATTCCATGATATCGTTCTCTCTTCCGAAAGAACGGAGATGGGCTTTTACCTGCTCGATGGCCATGGGTTTAACTCTCCTCTCAATAATAGGCTCACAAAAATATCCTCACAAATCAAGCCTGATTTTCTGAAGCAGCAGGGTGAGCTGCTGCTTCTCTTCTTCGGTCAAATCCCGCGTCATTTTGGCATTGGATTCATCCAGTACGCGCTGCAGCACGGGCAGGAATTCCTCCGCCTTGCGCGTCGGGAACAGCAGATAAGAGCGCCGGTCGCCCGGATCTGTCCGGCGTTCGATATATCCGGCTTCTTCCAGCTGCTTCACCGAGCGTGCTGTCGTGGCTTTATCGAATTTAAGATCGCAGGTCAGCTGCTCCTGAGTCGTCCCGGGCGAATGAAGAATCGCTTTGAGGAAGCTGTATTGTCCGCCTCCGCCGATGTCGTATTCCCCTAGCGAACGGGACAAGTACTTCTGCTGGGATCGATGAATATGGGAGATCAGCCGTCCAATCGGTTCTTTTCTGAAGGTGTCGTTCGGGTTCATGGAGGGCTCCTTTGGTCTGAAGCAAACGTACGCCTGTACAGGCGATACATATGTGCCCCAGACAGTGGTGATGGTATAGAAGCAATACTATAGATGCAATACCAAAAATTTTACCGCAAAACAGTTGCGTACGCAACAAAATTGGAGTACACTTTGGAAGTCAAATGGTTGCGTACGCAACTAAATGCAAAATGCAGCCTATCATGTGCAAAATGCAGCCAATTATGATTAGTGCAGAAAACGGGGTGGTTATATGAGCTCGATCACTCGGGCGACCTATCAGGAAGATGCAGACGTGCAGAAGCGCCGCTGGATCATTTTGATTGTCCTTAATTTGTTTACATTTATGTCCACACTGGACGGAAGTATTGTGAATATAGCGCTCCCGGTGCTGTCCGGCAAACTGGGGCTGCCGATGGCTCAAGTGGAATGGGTTACGACCGGTTATTTGATGGCGATCTGCTCGGTCATCCTGTTCTTCGGCAGACTGGGAGACATCGCGGGCAAGATCCGGATGTTCAAGATCGGTACGGTTGTCTTCATTATCGGCTCGCTGCTCTGCGGCTTCAGCGGAACGCTGCCGCTGCTGGTCGCTTCACGGATTGTCCAAGCTCTGGGTGCGTCGATGACCATGGCGAACAGCCAGGGGATTGTGACGGATATTTTTCCGGCAAATGAAAGAGGAAAAGCGCTCGGCCTCATCGGCACTTTCGTTTCGCTCGGCAGCATCGCCGGTCCCAGTCTCGGCGGTATTATTGTAGCCAATCTGGGCTGGGAGTACATCTTCTGGGTTAACGTACCGATCGGTCTGATCGCCATTCTATTTGGCTGGAAGGTGCTTCCGAAGGATCTGATCCGGGTCAAAGCCCGCATTGACGTCTCTGGAAGCCTGCTGTTCGCTGTGTTTATCGTTGCCCTGTTCGCCGGCCTGCTGCTCGGCCAGCAGAGCGGTTACGGCAACACAGGCATCATCCTGTCGCTGGTCGTCGCTGCTGTATCATTTGCAGCCTTTCTGTGGGTGGAGCTCCGCAAGCCGGAGCCGCTGCTACAGTTGAATCTGTTCCGGAACCCGCTGTTCTCGGTCAGCATTCTATGCGGCTTCCTGGTCTTTGCCGCGAATTTCTGCTTCAATATTATTTCGCCTTTCTATACCCAGAACATGCTCGGTCTGTCACCGTCCTCCGCCGGTTTCCTCCTGATGCTGTTCCCGATCATGATGGTCATTGTGGCGCCGATCAGCGGGGCGCTGTCGGATAAGATCGGATCGGAACTGCTGACATTCGCGGGATTGATCGTGATGGTCATCGCCCAGTTTGGCCTGGCGCAGCTTCATGAAGGCAGTCCGATCACGCTGGTCGGATTATGGATCGCCATGCTCGGGATCGGAGGCGGCCTGTTTCAATCGCCGAACAACTCGCTTGTCATGTCGACGGTTCCCCGCACCCAGCTAGGCTCGGCCGGCAGTGTTAATTCGCTGGTCCGCAATGTTGGCATGGTCGTCGGCATCACCATCGCTACCACGACTTTGTTCAATGTAATGAGCGGCCTTGCCGGTCACCGGGTAACCGGTCTTATCCCGGGCCGTCCGGATATTTTTCTGGCAGGCATGCATGTAGTATTCTCTACCTCGGCCGCTATCTGTCTCGTCGCCGCTCTTCTGACCGGACTCCGGTTTCTCCGCTCCAAGCAGCACGCAGGAGCAGGGCAACGGCAGGCGGGCGAGGGAGGCAGCAGAGGATAAAGGTGACATGATTTTGGCGCATTGATGTATGGGTTAAGCTGATCATGCGGGATTGAACCGTGATGACGGAGCTTTTCCCAGCCTGTTCCGCCGGCGAGCGCACAGTCGGTCAAGTTCTACAATGAGACGGCATCCTCGTAGCCGGGCATTGTCCTGAAAGGAACGGATGGCGTGAACTATGTGCTGTTTGTCGATGTCACTTCCGGAGTTCCTACTCTTGGCATCCAGAAAGCCTAATTCCCGCTGCGGATGCCGATACGAATGCCTATACGAATGCCGATACGAATGCCGATTGCTGAATCGCACAAATCGTGAATCGCACAAATCGTGAATCGCACAAATACAAAGAAGCCTGCTTCCCGGAGATAATGGAAGCAAGCTTCTTTGACGTTATTAAAGGTCCCCGATATTGAAAAAGGTCCCCGATATTGAAGCCCAGCTCTGCTAATACTTTGACCGAATCAATTCTCAGGACAAGCCTCTGCTCGTACCTCGTAGGGCCGGACTCAGATGACTTTATTTGAGTGAATTCGGTCTGCTCAAAGGTTAACTCCGATTTAAACTAGCGAAGGTCTAGTTCTTGAAGCTATGAATCGGAGCGGGAATCCGGCCGCCACGGTCGACGAAGCCGGCGCAGTTGAACGAGTTGACGGGCATAATCGGCGCGTAGCCGAGCAGGCCGCCGAATTCCACCATCTCGCCGACACCCTTGCCGATGACGGGAATCAGGCGGACCGCTGTCGTCTTGTTATTTACCATGCCGATAGCCGCCTCGTCGGCAATGATGCCGGACAAGGTCTCCTTCGACGTGTCGCCCGGAATGGCGATCATGTCAAGGCCAACGGAGCAGACGCAGGTCATGGCTTCCAGCTTCTCCAGCGTCAATGCGCCGCGTTGGACGGCCTGGATCATCCCGTGGTCCTCACTGACCGGGATAAACGCGCCGCTGAGTCCGCCGACATAGGAGGACGCCATGACGCCGCCTTTCTTCACGTTATCGTTCAGAATGGCTAGAGCTGCCGTGGTTCCTGGCGCACCGGCCTCCTCCAGGCCCATGACCTGGAAGATTTCGGCGATGGAATCGCCGATCAGCGGCGTCGGGGCCAGCGACAGGTCGATAATGCCGAACGGAACGCCAAGCCGCTTGGAGGCTTCCTGGGCGACGAGCTGGCCGACGCGCGTAATCTTGAACGCGGTGCGCTTGATTGTCTCGCACAGCGTCTCGAAATCCTGGCCCTTGACTTCTTCGAGGGCCCGCTTCACCACGCCTGGGCCGCTGACCCCGACGTTAATGACGCATTCGCGTTCGCCGACGCCGTGGAAAGCTCCGGCCATGAAGGGGTTGTCCTCTACGGCGTTGCAGAACACGACGAGCTTGGCGCAGCCGATGGAATCCCGGTCTGCTGTTCGCTCCGCGGTCTGGCGGATGATGTCGCCCATCAGCTTGACGGCGTCCATGTTGATGCCGCTGCGCGAAGAGCCGACATTGACGGAGGCGCATACCCGCTCCGTAACAGCGAGCGCTTCGGGAATGCTCTCGATGAGCTTGCGGTCGCCGGTCGTGCAGCCTTTCTGCACCAGTGCGGAGAAGCCGCCGAGGAAGTTGACACCGACTTCTCGTGCAGCCTTGTCCAGCGCTTCGGCGACCGGTACGTAGGTGTCCGTGTTCAGAGCGCCGGCTGCAATCGAGATCGGCGTAACCGAGATGCGCTTGTTGACGATCGGAACGCCGAATTGCTTCTCCAAATCCTCGCCGGTCTTCACCAGCTTCTCTGCCGACTTCGTGATTTTGTCATAAATCTTCTGGTTGAACACGCTCAAATCCGTATGCGCACAGTCCATGAGGCTGATGCCCATCGTAATGGTCCGCACATCGAGGTTCATTTCGCGGATCATCTTGTTCGTTTCCTGCACTTCCACCCGTGAAATCATCGTAATCCTCCCGCTTGCTGTTCTCTTTGTTGGGCGATGAATCGCCCTTAAATCGGCATTAAATCCGGTGCATGATATTAAAAATGTCCTCGTGCTGAAGCTTGATCTCGACCCCGATTTCCTCACCGGCATGATGAAGCTCTTCAACGAGAACCTCAAAGCTCTTCTCGGCTAGCGAAATGTCGACGATCATCATCATATTGAAGTAATCCTGAACGATCGTCTGGGAAATATCCAGAATGTTCACGTTGTTGTCCGCCAAATACGTGCACACCTTGGCGATGATGCCGACCTTGTCCTTGCCCAGTACGGTAATGATTCCTTTCAATGAAGCTTCCCCCTTGTCCTGATTCGCTGATGGTATCATGTATTTCACTCATTATGTCAAATGAAGATGCAAGCTTCAACCAAATGTTTTATAGCGGAGGCTGTTTTTCGACATTTTTTAGAGGATTTTCTGAAAAAACAAAGAAATTACTTCCGATAGCTCAGAATTAATCCCGTACGAGAGACGGAGAGGAGAGGACGCGAATGGCGATATCCATGCTTCTGTTTGTGCTGGCGGGACTTGCTGAAATCGGCGGCGGCTATTTGGTCTGGCTGTGGCTCCGGGAATCGAAGCCGGCCTGGTATGGACTTGCGGGCGGATTGATTCTTGTGCTGTACGGCATTATTCCGACCTTCCAGCGCTTTCCCGGCTTTGGCCGGGTATATGCCGCTTACGGCGGGGTCTTCATTATTCTGGCGGTTCTGTGGGGATGGCTTGTCGAGAAAAAGACGCCTGATCTCTATGACTGGATCGGCGCCGCAGTCTGTCTGATCGGGGTGTGCATTATGCTGTGGGCTCCCCGGACTTAAGCAGCGCGGAATGAATTAGCCGCCAGGCGAAGCCTAGAAACACCAGCCCGATCACTCCGTTAAGCGCTCCGGTTAAGCCCGGAGTCATGAACGGCTTCACCAAGCCTCCCGCCAGGGACACGGCTGTCAGAAAGAAGACGGTGGACATAAGGCAGCCTATCCCAAAGTGAAGGCGTTCTCCACTTTCCATCTTCCATTCGGCTGTCTTGGCGGCGAATACGCCGGTCCAGAAGAGCAGGGTCAGCGGGTTCGCGGCAGTCAACAGCAGCGCTTGGACAAAGCTTCCGCCCCACACCCCTTGATGAGCGGGAAGCGATGGAAGCAGGGGATAGCCTGCGGCAGATGCCAGCATGTCGGCTCCGAACAGCAGCAGCACCGCAGCGCCCGGCACGCTGAGCCAGGCCCCCGGCTTGCCACGGGAGACCAGCAGCGAAATCCCGGACAGAGCGGCCAGAATATACAGTCCGTCGACAAGGGCGACTCCAAGCACTGCCGCTTCGGCTGCCCCGAAGCCCTTCGCAGAGGCGGTGCCGAGGATGAACAGACAGACCGGACCCACTGCAAGCTGCAGCAGCAGGCCAAATTTAAAACCTCTCAGCAGCATCATTCAGTTCCCTCCTTTAATCGTTTTGTTTGACGACACCCGATCACCGGTTCCAATTCTCCTTAAGCGAAGACAATGAAATCATGGTGTTGCTGCGGATCACGCCGGGAACACTCTTCAGCGTTCGCGTCAGAAAGGTCTCCAGTTCTTCCGTATCCTTCACAAGCACCTTTAGCAGATAATCGTATTCGCCCGCCAAATGATGGCATTCCAGCACTTCACTGCTCTCCGTAACAAATGACCGAAAAGCGGGTATTTGCTCTGTTCTGTCAATAACGACGAGCACGAACGCCAGCAGCTTGTAGCCGCTCTTGGCGCGGTTGATCTTGACGGAATAGCCTTCGATCAGCCCCGATTCGTCCATCTTGCGGATTCGTTCCGTGACGGCTGGAACGGACAGCTTCACTTTTTTGCTAATGTCCGAGACGGTCATCCGGCTGTTCGCTTTCAATTCATTCAGAATACTGCGGTCAATGTCATCCATTCGGGGCTCTCCTTGTCTTGAAGAAGAATTAAGGCTAATTGTAATTTCGGCCTTCTTATATGTAAATAGATGTGTAAAATACAATAAATAATAAAGTGAAATTCATAAATTTCTGAAT